>CAIWJG010000556.1 GCA_903912925.1 uncultured Verrucomicrobia subdivision 3 bacterium
GAAATACCGAAAAGGGGAACTTGAGTCCAGCAAACGATAAAAATAGTTTTCCGGGCAACTCGCAAAGGGCGCTGGCTGGAGAAAAACCAGCTCGCCGGCCAGTGCCAGCGCGGCTGCCTCCGTCATAATGAGAATTGCTGGTGCCGCTGAAGGCGACGTTGATGGCGGTTGCGGAATTGACCACCAAATTGCCGGTGATGTTGACCAGGTCATTGACCCCGCTCCCAATGGTGCTGGCGGAGCTGCTCAGGTCAAAGTCCAGGCTGGGGGTCGTCCCGCCCAGCGTTAATCCGCCGCCCAGGTTGAGGGTGCCCACCCCGCCGGCGTTGCCGGGTTTGATATGGGGCGAAGTGCCCGTGGTCGTGACCAGGCCGCTTACCTTGTTGCCGTCAGCGGGCGCGCTGGCGCCGCTGGCGAGAATGGCCCCGGCGGTCGAGCTGCCGACGGTTACCACGCCTGAGCCCGTCGCACTGCCGCTGGTGTTCGCTACCACCAGCGTGCCCGCGCTGACCGCGGTCGCGCCGGAATAGGTGTTGGCGCCCGTGAGAGTGGCAACGCCCGCGCCGTCCAGCGTCAGCCCGGCCGAGCCCATCGCCAGCACGCCGGAAATCAGCGTGTTGCCGGCCCCGCCAACGCTGAGCGCCTGGGTGCCGGTGATGTTTCCCGAGAGCGTCAGGGCTCCGACATCGGAATTGATGCGCGCTGGCCCGCCCAAAGAAATGATTCCCGCCCAGGAGTTGTTGCCTGCAATGTTCCGCAGCGCGCCGCCGCCTGTGCCGCCGATCCCGCTACCGCTCAGGCTCAGGGGCTTGGCCCCCACCGCGATGCCATTCTTGAGTTCCAAGGCCGCGCCAGCGGCCACCGAGGCCGCCAGGGTGACCGTGCCCAGCGCGGTGTTATTCTCGATCCGCAATACCCCGCCATTGATCGTCGTGGCGCCGGCATAGGTGTTGGGGCCGGTCAGGATCAACGTTCCCGCATTGGCTTTCACGAGGGCTCCGCTGACACCGGAGATGACGCCGTTGAAGATCGAGTTGTCGAACCCGCTCACAGTCAGGGTGCCTGCGCCGAGGCCGATCGTCGCCAGGGGACTGGCCGCGTTCAGGTTGGCAATGGTCTCATTGAAACCGTTCAGATCCAGCAAGCCCGAACTGGCCAGGGTGGCGTTCGCCACGTCGCTGATCTGGTTGGCGGCCAGCAACCGCACGGTAGCAGTTGTACTACCGTCGCCGATTTGCAGATCCCCACCCACGGCATTGACGCCAGCCGTCTTTCCCAGCTCCAGCAACCCTGCCGCGACCGTGGTCAGCCCCGAATACGTGTTGGCGCTGGTCCCTTTCAAGGTCAGCGTTCCGCTCCCATCCTTGGTCAGAGCGCCGGTGCCAGTGGCGACGACGTTGCTGAGAATGACGTTGCCATTTCCGCCCACCGTCAGGTTCCAGGTGCCAGCGAGATTGTTGCTGATGATTCCGCTGACGGTCAGGCTCCCGCCGTCCGTGTTGATCCGGCTGGAACCCTCCAGGGTAATGGGGCCGGCGTAGCTGTTGATACCCGACTCGTTGCAGATGGCCCCCTCATTGTTGAATCCAGGACTGTTCAAGGAGAGCGGTTCCAGGCCGATATTGATGTTGCCCTCGATTTCCAGCGTCGCGGTCCCCAGCACACGGGTGCCCGCGTTGGTTGATCCCAGCGCGTTGCCGTTCTGGATGTTGACCAGGCCGTTGTAGAAAACGTTCGGCCCCGCGTAGGAATTGTTGCCGGTGAGCGACAGCTCGCCACTGCTGTACTTGGCGATGCCACCCGCGCCGGAGATCGCGCCGCTGACGATCAGCTTGCCGGCCCCGAGGGTGTCGAAGATCGTGTTGGTCACTAGTGCCAAGCCGTGCCCAATGGCTTCGTTATTGGCGGACTGTTGACCGATACCGGGCGTGGTCCCATCCAGCGTCAGGATTGATCCGCTTGTGCTGACCAGCGTGAAGGCGCCCGCGCTCGCGCTGAAGTGTAGCTGGCCCGCGGTGCGGCTGCTGTCCAGCTCGGGCGCCAGCCGGGTCGTCCCCTCGAACGAAATGTTCACCCCGCTACCGCTGCTGGGCTGGACATCGCCCACCCAGTTCGCTGGGGTGGACCAGTTGTTGTCCGTGCCGCCGCCATCCCAGGTGCTCTGGCCCTGGGCCGGCTCGATGAACTTCCAGGTGCCGCTGTAGCCGGGAATGGTCTGCCCGGCCGCCGTCACCGTGGCCCCCACTCCGTAGCCGGAGAAATAGATGCCGTTGAGGAAGGCATCCGACAAGGTGTTCGTGTCCCGGAAGGCGATGTGATCGACACCCGCCTGGAAGTTGAGGATTACCAGGCTGCCCGCGGACGGCAGGTTGGTGGTGAACATGATGTAATTGGCGCCGGCGCCGGCCCCGAAATCGATCGCGCCATTCGTATAGCCAAGACTGCCGACGCTCTCCGTGTATCCGGCCAGGCCGAGCGTGCCACCGGCGAGCATCAGCGTGCTGCTGTCTCTCAGCCGCTCGCTGGCGCCCAGGGCGAGCGTTCCTCCGGACACGAAGGTCAACCCAGTGTAGCCGTTGGATGCGCTCAGCGTCAGCGTGCCTAGCCCCGCCTTGGTCAGCCCGTCCGGGCCTGATCCCGGCCCGTTGGTGATCACCGAGTCCACCAGCGCGGTGGTGGCCACATTCAGGGTGAGGGTGCGGCTCAAGTTGTTCTCCGCCAGCACGATGCCGCCCGAAAACCGGGTCAGCGCCGTGTTATTGATGGTCAGGGTTGAGTTAGTCTGCGACCACAAGCCCGTGAAAGTCAGCGCGTCCGCGCCGCCAATCGTCATGGCGGGGCCTTGCAGCGCCACCGCGTTGGTGATCGTGCGCGTTCCGTTCGTGGCCAGCAAGGTGCCGCCCGTGAAGACCACACTGCCACTGGACAAGGCCTGGTCGGCGCCGAGGATCGTCGTCCCGTTCTGCAGCAGAGTTCCGCCCGAGTACGTGTTATTGGTCATCGTCAGGATCGAGCGGTAATTGACCACCTGGCCCGCGCCGGAAATCCCGCCGTTGACCGTGATGGCACCCATGCCTGCGAAGTAAACGGCGTGGCCCTGGTTATCGAGGTTCCCGTTCAGATTCAGCAACCCCAGCGCCGCGTTGTCCACCGTCAGATCGTTGCTGATCAGGATATTGGCGGCGATCGTCGCCAGCGCTGTGCCGTTGACGCCGCTGCGGCTGATGGCGAACTGTCCCGCCGGCTCCGCCGCGGTGCTGAAAGACAGCGTCCCGTTGTTGAGAGCGTAGGGGAAGTCCGCGTCGAACGAGAGGCCACGCACCGTCCGGGTCGTGCCGCCCAGATCAATGGTCTGAGCGCTATGGACGTAGGTGTTATCGAAGGCGATTTCGGAGCCGGCGACTGGCACGCCGTCCGGGTGCCAGTTGCCCGCCGTGCCCCAAAGGCTGTCGCCGGCGTCATTGTCCCAGGGAATACCGACGGTGGCGTTGATGAAGACATTTTGCAGCTCATGGAAGGCCGCGTTGCCGCCGGTACCGGCGGTGAATCCAAGCCGGAGGTTGCTGGGCCGGGTGTAGGTGGAGAGGTCGGCCACGAAACAGAGGAACTGGGCGTTTGTCCCCTGGCGGAGGTGAACCGTGAGTTGGTTATTGGGGCTGAGCAACACCTCGAGATGCTGGGCATTGGTGCTGCCGGTAGGGCGGACAACGTCGTTTGGGAAGTAGAACCTGGTGGCCAACCGGGGGGTGATACCGTCGCCGGTGCCGGCAATGTATCGGTATCCCGACACTCCGGAACCCGGCCCGCGCACGGCGATGGCGTTGCCGATTGCGCCTGGCCCTCCAATGCGTCCTTCGTTGGGGTTGGAGTAATTGCCGAACTCGTCCACGCCCAGCCCGAGGTAGCCGCCCCCCATGCCAGCCACGCCTGTTTTCTGCGCATACCCGAGCGATCCTCCACTGGCCCCCAGCTTGAAGGGTACGCTGGCGTCATAGAAGAACAACACTAAGCCATCCGCACTGCTCCCCCCGTATCTGGACCATATGGCCATGTCCAGGCTGACAAAAATGGAGCTGTTGGTGGAGGGAATGGCGTTGGTGTAGAGCGCGTAACCAGCCAGGTAGGTGTTAGTGTCCGTGAGGCGCAGCCAGCCATTCCCCGCCGTATCTATCCCGCTGGCCGCCGTCAGCAGCGCCGTGTTCGTCCTTATTATCACCCCACTGCCGTTGGTGACCGTGCCCGTCCCCCCAAAGACCCACCCCGGCGCGGTCGCCTCGCGAAAGCTCGTGGTGATGACGCTGCTCGCCCCATACGCCGTCCAATGCGCCAGCAGCGCTAGGAGGGGCAGTCTAAGAAAAGCTGAAACGCTGAAATCAAGACCGAGCAGCGAGTGGGTCGGGACCGGGCGCGCGCTTAAGCGTGTTGGCGGCCTCGGACCCCCTACTAAAGGGTGGACTCCAAACCTCCCAGACCAGCCAAAAGGAGAACTGCTGACTGCCCGGACCGTACTAGTTGAATGGTTAGCACAACTAATGAACATGCAAGCACTGTAGCAACGCCGGGGGCAGGCAACTAGTGCCCCTTTGGTGGTACACGGCTAATAGTATTTGTGTGGCCGCACCACCCCCCGCTGCAATGCAGAATGCAGAATGCAGAATGTAGCCCAGTGAAGTGGAGGGCAGACTTCAGACCTCCTGACATACCCCAACTTTTCCATTGCGTAGGTTGCATGGCTTGGTCCCGCACTGAGAACGGAGTTCCTGGCAACGAATTCCTCATGTCAGCAGACTCTTAAACACGATCCGCAATTGGGTGCCTGGGAAAAGCGGGTTCCGTTGGTTGAACCTA
>CAIWJG010000557.1 GCA_903912925.1 uncultured Verrucomicrobia subdivision 3 bacterium
CACCCCAGCCCTCTCCCCTGGGGAGAGGGAGAATCTGCGGCAGCGTGTCCGTAAACCCAGCGTCTCAGGAAGGCTCGGGAGACGGAGTGCGAGGCTCCCTCTCCCCAAGGGAGAGGGCTGGGGTGAGGGGGAAGGGCGCAACCGGCCTGCTATACCGCGTGAAGACGAGCTTTGCCCCCCCCCGACAACCTTCCAAATCTTAGTGGCATTGGGTGAGGGCACCCATCGGTGTTTCGGTGTTTCGGTGGGGCGGTGTAGGCCGGGTGCCCTCACCCGGCGGGGGGTGACCGGGCCATAATGAGAACTGCAACTTATTCCCACCTGTCGCTTGCCATTTCACAGGCGCCAAGTCAAAGTTCGCGCCTGACAGCAATTTGATATGAGCCAACCAACCAAGCCGCCCCCGGGGCCTCCCCATGACGAGACCACGCTCTCCGATGTGAAACAGCTTGGCCTCTGGGCCGCCATCGGGAGCCTCAGCTACGTCTTCTGGGTCGTCGGCGGCATGGAGATGATCGAGCGCCTGGCCTTCTACGGCGTGCGGGCGGTGGCGACGCTCTACGCGACGCGGCCCCTGTCCACGGGTGGGCTGGGGGTTACGATGGCCACGTTCGGCTGGCTGTTGCTGTGCTGGAACCTGGTGCAGTCGCTCATCCCCGTATTCACCGGCGGCCTGTCCGACCGCTACGGTTACAAGCAGACGATCTTCGCTTCCACGATCATCAAAGCCCTGGGCTACCTGGTGATGGCCTGGTTTCACAGCTATTGGGGCTTCTTCGCCGGGGCGATGCTGCTGGCCACCGGCACCGCGATCTTCAAGCCGGGCGTCCAGGGCACGCTCATCAAAGCCACCAACCGCCGTAATAGCTCGATGGCCTGGGGCATCTTTTATCAGACCGTGAACATCGGCGGCTGGATCGGACCGCTCATCGCGCTGCAAATGCGGCTGCTGGACTGGAAATACGTGTTTTATATCAACGCCGCGGTGATCTGCTGCAACTTCCTGCTGCTGCTGACCTATCGCGAGCCGGGCAAGGATGAACGCCTCGCCCGCCAGCAGCGACTGCGCGAAGGGCAAGAGAAACAGGGCAGCCTCGTCCTCGAAGCGCTGGCTGAACTCAAGAAGCCCCACCTCGCGCTCTACCTGATCATCTTCTCCGTCTGGTGGCTGATGTTTCCGATGCTGTGGGACGTGCTGCCCAAATACATCGAGGACTGGGTGGATACCGCGCCGATGGTGAAGTTCATCTTCGGGGCGGACGGGACGCAGAGCCACGTGTGGAAGTTTCTGCTGGGCATGGATGAAGACGGCCGGACGATCCAGCCGGAAGGCATCGTGAACATCAACGCCGGCATGATCATGCTCACCTGCTTCGTGTTTGCCGGGCTGGGCGCAAAGCTGCGGGCCACCACCAGCATGTTGGTGGGCACGGTGCTCGTGGTCATCGCGCTCGCCCTCTTTGGCGCGACCAACCTGATTGGCTTCGCCGTGCTGGCTATGATCATCTTCAGCGTGGGGGAAATGCTGGCCAGCCCCAAGTTCAGCGAGTTCCTGGGCAACATCGCGCCGCCGGATAAGAAGGCCATGTGGATCGGGTTCTCGCAAGTGCCGATCCTGATCGGCTGGACGATTGAGGGCAAGCTCGGCCCGCAGCTCTACCATATCTTCTCGGCTAAGGATGAATTCGCGCGGCAGATGCTCGTCGCGCGCGGCCTCACGCCCGAGCAGTACTCGGAACAGGCGCTGCCTATCGGGGAAGCGTTCAAGAAGCTGGTCCAGGTTACCGGCGACAGCCCCGAGCACCTCACCCAGGTCCTCTACCAGACGCATCACGTCGGCCTGACGTGGTATGTTTTCGCCGCCATTGGCGTGGCCTCGGCCGTGATGATCTATTTCTACGGCCAATGGATTCTCAAGCTCGCGAAACGAGAGGCGAGGGGATAGGGCGCGCTGGCCTGGTAACTGCTCAGGTCCGAACGTGGGGCAGACCTCCGGTCTGCCGGTTAACCGGGCCTCTGGCCCGGTGTTCCGGCGACCCGATGGGCACGGAGTCAGAGACTCCGTGAACCGGCAGACCGGAGGTC
>CAIWJG010000558.1 GCA_903912925.1 uncultured Verrucomicrobia subdivision 3 bacterium
ATCTCCGCGCCGTAGGACAAAGCAGAAATTGGGAAAGCAGAAAGCAGAAAGCAGAAATCCGAAGCCACTCGTTTGGCATTCCGCCCGTACTTATTTCTGCTTTCTGCTTTCTCAATTTCTGCTTTGGCTTCATTCGCGGTCACTGGTCCGCCAATCGAGGACCTTTAGCTGCACGCTGAGGCGGTCGTTGTAGTCGTTGACCTGGGGCGCGAAGGCGAGGTCGAAGCGAGGCGGGAGGGGAGGTTCATTCCCGGCGCCCCACCAGACGGCCTCGTGCGTGGTGGCACCGTCGGTGACCCACAGTTTGACGTGCTGCTTCTCCGCCCCCATGCGCTGGAGCGGACGCGGTTGCGTCAGGTTGCGGGCGAAGAACTGCACGGGAGGATTCCCCTGGCCGGTCGGTCGCAACTGGTCCAGAAAGGCCAGACTCGCCAAGGTGATGTCGTTAAGACTGACCTCGGCATCCAGGCGAAGGGGCGGTTGCAGGTCGTCGGGTTTGAGCGCGAGGCGGGCGAGCTGGTTGAGGCGCGCGCGGAAGGCGTCCAGGTTGGCGGTGGTCAGGCTCAGGCCGGCGGCCATCGCGTGGCCACCCTGGCGGAGGAGCAGGTCGCCGCACTCTCCCAGTGCGCCCGCAAGGTCGAACCCGGCGATGCTGCGGCCGGAGCCGCGGAATTGATCGCCGTCGCCGCCGAGGATGATCGCCGGCCGGTAGAACTGCTGGAGCACCCGAGAGGCGACGATGCCCACGACGCCGATGTGCCACGATAATTGGCCCTCCACGATGACGAAGTCGGTCTGTGGGTTGAATTTGGCGCGGACCAAGGCAATGACTTCCTCGGAGATGGCGCGTTCGATCTTCTGGCGTTCGCGGTTGTGAGCATCGAGGTTTTGCGCGAGGGGCAGCGCGGCGGCGAGGTCGCCGGCCATTAGCAGGCACAGAGCTTCCTCGGCGGTCTCGAGCCGTCCGGCGGCGTTGACCCGGGGGGCGAGCTGGAAGCCGACTTCGTAGGTGCCGAGCCGGGCAGGGGACTGAGCGACTTTCTTAAGGGCTATTAGCCCCGGGCGCCGGGTGGAATTCAGGCGTTCCAGACCGGTGGAAACAAGAATGCGGTTCTCCCCGGTCAGGGGTACGAGGTCGGCAATGGTGGCGAGAGCCACGAGATCAAGCCAGGGGCGCAGATCGAATTCCATCGTGCCAGCCAGCCCGGTCTCGCGTCCGCGTTTGACGAGGGCGTGGGCGAGTTTGAAGGCAAGGCCAGCGGAGCAGAGTTCGGTGAATGGCCTGGGGGAGTTACAGGAGTTAAATAGGTTACCTGAGTTACATGAGGCGGAAGATTGGGCTGGCGAGACGACTGGCGAAGTGGAGGTGGGCGGGTGATTCGGGACTGCGGCAGAGAGCGCGAGCTGCGGGTTGACGAGCGCCGTGGCGGCCGGGGCGGGGGAGGAGACCTGGTGGTGGTCCAGCACGATGACGTCCACGCCGCGCTGCCGCAGGGATGCGATGGTTGCCACGGCGGTCGAGCCGCAGTCCACGGCCAGAAGCAAGGTGACGGGGAATCTCGCCAGGCAAGTCTCCACCGCTTCCTGGCTCAGGCCGTAGCCTTCGTCCCTGCGATGGGGCAGGTAGTGGTGAACCTTCCAGCCAAGCGCGCGAAGCACTTCGAGCAGCAAGACGGTGGAGGTGACGCCGTCCACGTCGTAATCGCCGAAGATGACGAGGGATTCGTTGCGTTGGCGCGCCTGCCGGAGACGCTCGACGGCGGCCGCCATGTTCGGCAGCCGGAACGGGTCGGCCAACTGTTTGAGCCGGGGTTGGAGGAAGGCGGCGCTGGCGGCCGGCTCACGCACGCCCCGGTTCAGCAGGCATTGGGCGAGCAAGGGCGGGATGCGCAAGGCGTCCGCCAGTTGCCCGGCAAGTTGGGGCGCCGGAGGCGAGATTGACCAGCGGTGTTTCATTTAGTTGCTATTATCCTAAGAACGGCGTTTCAAACCACGAAATACACGAAACACACGAAAAATGAAGCACTTACCAGAAAAAAGTATGAAGTATGAAGTATGAATGAAGACCCCCCTTTCATAATTCATAATTCATCCTTCTTCCGTTGTTATTAGCCTGTCATTTCGTGTGTTTCGTGTATTTCGTGGTTTCAACCGCTGTTTTTGGGATTATGCGTGTTGCGTGTTCAGATTTCGGTTTTCGGTTTTCGGGCTTCGGATTTCGCCCGCTGTGGGCTGCGTGGCGCGTTGGGCCGGCGCTAGTGACCAGCGGAATTTAGAAGCAGGATGAATTATGAATTATGAAAGGGGTGAAAAGGGAATGAAGAATGCAGAATGAAGAATGCAGAATGAAGAAGGCAGAATGAAGAAGGCAGAATGAAGAAGGCAGAATGGCGGGGCAAAAGCTCGGGGCGGTTGCAGCTGCTGAATTCTTCATTCTTCATTCGGCCTTCTTCATTCTGCATTCTTTTGCGATCGAGAGGACGACCGAGACCAGAATGATGCCCCCGACTACCAGCAGCGAAACGGAGATGGGAATCTCCACTTGAAACCAGCGCGGGGGACTATCGTGCGGGTCGATCAGCATCTTGACACCGATGAAGACCAGCACCATCGACAGGCCGACTTTCAAGTAGCGAAAATAGGCCAGGGCCCCCGCCAGCACGAAATAGAGCGAGCGCAACCCCAGAATGGCAAACACGTTCGAGGTGAAGATGATAAAGGGTTTGGTCGTCACGGCGAAAATAGCCGGGATGGAATCCAACGCGAAGATCAGATCGGTCGTCTCCACCATCACCAGTACCAGGGCCAGCGGCGTGAGTGCCTGGCGTCCCTGCCAAACGGTCACGAACTTCTGCCCGTCCATGTGGGGGCTCACCGGATAAAGCTTTCGCACCCACTTGATGACCCGATTCTTCTCCGGATGGACCTCGGTCTGGACAAAGAGCATCTTGACGCCGGTGAAAAGGACGAACGCGCCGAGCGGGTAGAGAATCCACTGCAACCACGAGATGAGCGCCACGCCCGCGCCGATCATCAGGCCGCGCATGAGGAGCGCGCCGACGATGCCCCAGAACAACACGCGATGCTGGTAGCGGTCAGGGACTCGGAAGTAAGTAAAGATGAGGGCGATGACGAAAACATTATCCATCGAGAGCGACAGCTCGATGAGATAACCGGTGACGAATTCAAGGGCTTCCTTGTTGCCGCGCAGGGGCTTCAGGCCCAAGGCAAAGAGCATCGCCAGGGAAAACCAGACCGACGTCCAAAGCAACGCTTCCCGGAACTTAACCACATGGGCCTGACGATGAAACAGGCCCAGGTCGAGCGCCAGAAAGATCAGGACGCAGACGATGAAGGCAGCCCAGTGCCAACCGGTGATTTCAATCAAAGCAAGCATTCGGGGTTTCGGTGGGGCGGTGTAGGCCGGGTGCCCTCACCCGGCGGGGGGTGACATAACCATAATGAGAGCTGCTGCCTGTCGATCCGAAACACCGAAACTACTTCCGCGCGGCAGTCGCCATGCCTTCGACGTCGGCCACCCGCGCTCCCGCTCCAATCTGAGGTCGTTGTCCCTTATGCCACCACAGCACCAGCGTGCTGGCGATGTAGATGCTGGAGTAGGTGCCGGTAATGATGCCAACGAGGAACGTGAAGGCGAAGTCGTTAATCGCACCGCCGCCAAAGATATACAGCGACAGCGTTGCCAGGAAGACGGTGCCGGAGGTGATGATAGTGCGGCTCAGGGTTTGGTTGATCGCCTGATTTATCACTTCGCGGAACGTGCCGCGGGTGCCCAGCTTCAAGTCCTCGCGAATACGGTCAAAAATAACGATGGTGTCGTTGGTGGAGAAACCGATAATCGTCAGGATAGCGGCGACGGTCGTGGCGTTGAACTCGCGGCCGGAGAGGAAGTACCAGCCAATGGTCATCGGCACGTCATGCACAATGGCCAGCACCGCGCCCACGGCAAATGAGAACTCGTACCGAATCGCCACATAGATCAATATCCCAAACAAAGCCAGCAAGCCCGCGATTGCGGCCGTTTTCTGGATCTCTTTGCCCACGGTCGGCCCGATCTGATCCTGGCTTAGCATGTGGAATTGCGCCGCCGGAACCGCGGACAGCGCAGCTTTGACTTTGTCGCCCGTCCCGGTGGCGGAGTCCACGCGCAGTGTCACACGGCCGCTGCCCAGATCCTTTTGAAACTGGATGAGCGGCTCTTTGATGCCGGCCTTGGTGAGGGTTGATCGCACGGTGGCTTCATCCACCTTCTGCTCGAAGGAGAAGATCGTGGTGTCACCTCCGAGGAAATCCACGCCGAAGGCGCTCTTGCCGCGATGGAACCCATAGCCAATCCCAATGGCGATCAGGAGCCAGGACGCGACAAAGGCGGGCTTGGCGAGCTTCATGAAATCGAGCTTGGTGGCCCGGATAAAGTGGAGCATATGAAGCGACTTGAGCCAGCCGCGGTCCAGGAGGAAATCGAAGATCAGCCGGGTGACGACCAGCGCGGTGAAGAGGCTGGCCGCCACACCAATGGTGAGCGCGACGCCGAAGCCCTTAATGGAACCGGTGCCCATGTACATCAGGATGACTGAGGAAATGAGCGTCGTGATATGTGAGTCGAAAATGACGGTGAAGGCCCGGGCGTAACCGGCGGCAATCGCCCCGCGCAGCGACTTGCCCTTGGCCAGCTCTTCGCGAATACGCTCGTAGATGAGGACGTTGGCGTCCACCGCCATGCCGACGGTCAGCACGATGCCCGCGATGCCCGGCAGGGTCAGGGTCGTGCCAATCGAGCACATGACGCCCAGCAGGATGATGATATTGGCGATGAGCGCGACATTGGCCACCATGCCGGCGGCGAGGTAATAGATGAGCATGAAGGCGGAAACCGCCAGCGTGCCGTAGATGGCGGCGTTGATGCCGCTCCGGATGGAGTCTTTGCCCAGCGTCGGGTCCACTTCCCGGGACTGGATAATCTTGAGCGGCGCGCGGAGCGGGTTTTCCAACACGTTGGCCAGTTCGAAGGCTTCCTTGTTGTCGAACTGGCCCGTGATCTGGCCGCTGCCAGTCTCGATCGGGCTTTGGATGACCGGCGCCGAATAGAGCACACCATCCAGGACAATGGCCATGCGCTGATGCAGATTCTCGCGGGTGATTTCTCCGAAGCGCTCGGCCCCCTGGGAATCGAGGGTGAAGCTAATTTCGGGCTCACCCATATTACCGCGCATCACGATGGCGCTCTTGATGCTGCTGCCGTTCATTTCCGCCCGCTTCTTGACCTGGACCTCTTCCACCCGTTCCTGGCCATTGCGCATCCTCTCCTTGCGCTTGAGGTTCTCGTAACCGGGCTGGATGATGCCGTCTTTGATGTCCTGATCGCTGGTCGGACTCACCATGCGGAATTCCAGGAAGGCCGCTTTCTGGATCGCCACTTTGGCGCTCTCCTGGTCGGCAGCCGACAAACCGGGCAGTTGGACCAGGATGCGATCATTGCCTTCCGGTAGAATGAGCGGCTCAGCGACGCCGAACTTATCGACACGTTTGCGCAGCACTTCCACCGCATGAGACAGCGCGGTGCTGGCATCAGAGGTCTGGGCCAGCCGGTTGGTGTCCATTTCCACGAGGAACGACGTGCCGCCTTGCAGGTCAAGGCCCAGCCGGATGCGCCCAGCCGCTTCCCGCTGCAGGCGGTTCAGGATATAACTTGTCGGCTGCAACTGGTCCTTGGCGCCGAAGGACGGAAAATAGTGCGTGATGTCGTTGGTGCCGATGGCCTCCGCCAAGTTGTCGTAGGCCTTCTCCGGCATGGCCTTTTGGAGGGCCTGCGCGTTCAGGACAATGGCGGTAAAGTTCGTGTTCTTGTTCACCGCCTTCTCGCGGAAATACACGAGCAGGTCACGCCCCTGGGGCGGATACAGCTCGTAGAGGGACCAGAGGACAACAAGGACAACGAGAGTTAATCTCCAGAAGTTATTTCGGTTCATGAGGGAAATGCGGGAAACGTGATGCGTGATGCGTGAAACGTGAAACGTGAAAGGACCTCGTAAATCAGGATTCGCTGGGTTCACCGCTACGTTCGGTGATTTCTGCAATGGCGGACTTGGTAATCTCGAACTTGGCGTCGGCGGAGCGGATGGTCAGGGTCTTCTCTTTAACGGTGACGATGATCGCCACAATACCACTGCTGGTGACAATCTTATCGCCAGCTCGCACAGCCTTCAGCAGGGCGGCGTGTTCCTTGGCCTTCTTTTGCTGGGGACGGATGAGGGCAAAGTAGAATACGACGACCAGCAGGCCCAGGGGCACCATGTTTACCCACGCGGGTGGGGCATTTGGCCCTGACTGGGCCTGGGGCCCCATAGCCAGGAGGGCGTGCGGACTAAATAGGTTCATATTATTAAATGAGCCGCTAACTCTAGGGATGCTGACGGCTTTGGCAAGCGGGAAGTGTGAGCGGGAAGTGTGAGCCGTGAAACGAAACGTGAAACGAAACGTGAAACGTGAAACGGGGTGGGGGTTGCGTGTGGCGTGTGGCGTGTTCGGATTTCGGATTTCGGATCTCGGATTTCGGGTTTCGGGTTTCGGATTTCGCTTATCGGCCCCGCTTCCCGCTTGCCTCTAAAGGCCCCAAAGGCTATGGTTTTGGAACAGTAATCACCTAGCGACCCTATGACCCGCTTCTCCAGCTTGCGGTTTCGGTTGGTGGGCACAGTCTTTCTGGCCGTGGCCCCGGCGTCGGTGCTGATTTACTTTGGGAATAAGTACTGCGCGGCCCATTATGGTTTTCAGCTTAACTGGTCAGAGTTTGTGGTGGGGCTGCTGGCCTTGGGAGCCGCCTGGTTCGGGGGCGAGCGCTTCATACTTCGCCAAGTGCTGCTTCTGTCTAAGGCCGCGCGCCAATTGGGTGCGGGCGACCTGACCAGCCGGACCGGGTTGTCGGCCGAGGGGGGCGAATTGGGGGAGCTGGCACATACGTTCGATGCGATGGCGGCCTCGCTCGAAGAACGCGTCAATGAGCGTGAGCGGACCGAAAAGGTCCTCCTTAACCGGGCCTTCCAACAAACCGTCGTGGCCGCCCTGGGCCAGTTCGCGATGATGAGCGACGATATCGGGGCGCTGTTGAACCAGGCCGTCATGCTGGTCGCTCAGACGCTGGAGGTGGAGTTCTGTCACGTACTGGAATTGCAGCCGGGCGGCAAATTCCTATTGCTGCGGGCGGGGGTCGGCTGGAAGGACGGGTATGTCGGGACGGTCCAAATTCCGGCCGACTCGCAGACCGAATCCGGCTTCACCCTGACGGCCGGCGACGCGGTGGCTTTCGACAATCTTCCGGCGGAGAAACGGTTCCGGGGCTCGTCGCTCCTGGCCGACCATGGCGTGGTGAGCGGAGTCACGGTGGCGATCGCTGGACACGGGCAATCCTTCGGTGTGCTCGGGGCGCATACTTCACGAAGGCGGAGTTTTACTGAGGACGAGATTCACTTCCTCTTCTCGCTGGCGACCGTGTTGGCGATGGCCGTGGAACGGATTCGGAGCGAACAGGATCTGCAAAAGGTGGCGGCGTTCGCTCAACTCAACCCCAACCCGGCGCTGGAGCTTAACCCTGACGGGGCGGTGACCTATTTCAATCAAGCCGCGCTCAAGCTGGCCCGCTCCATCGGCCTGGACAATCCGCGCCCGATTCTGCCGCCCAACTCTGACGAGATTGTCCGCCACTGCCTGGAGACTTGCCAGAGCAAGCTGAGCCTGCAAACCGTTTACCAGGAGCGAACCCTTTCCTGGGCTTTCCATCCGGTATCCGCCAGCCAGGTGGTCCATTGTTATGTCCAGGACATCACCGAGCAGTTGAGCCTGGAGGCGCAACTGCGCCAGGCGCAAAAGATGGAGTCCATCGGTCAATTGGCCGCCGGGGTGGCCCATGACTTCAACAACATGCTCACCGTGATCCAGGGCCATTCCGGGATGATGCTATCCAAGCCGATTCTGCCGCCCGAGCTGCTCGATTGCGCGCAAGCGATTTACTTCGCCGCCGAGCGTGCCGCCGGCCTGACCCGCCAGTTGCTGATGTTCAGCCGCCGCAACGTCATGCGGCCCCAGCCGCTCGACCTGCGCGCCGTGGTCGGCAACTTGTCCAAGATGCTCCAGCGGGTGATCGGTGAAACCGTCACGCTCGAATTCAACCCGCCGACCGAGCTCCCCCTGGTGCAGGCCGATACGGGTATGATCGAGCAGGTCATCCTGAACCTCGTCGTCAATGCCCGCGACGCGATGCCAACCGGCGGCACCCTAACGATCAGCACCAACCCGGTCGAACTGAACGCTGCCTATGTGCAGACGAATCCAGAGGCGCGGCTCGGCGCTTCTGTCTGCCTGCGCGTGAGCGATACCGGGTGCGGCATGGACGCCAAGACCATAGCGCACATGTTCGAACCGTTCTTCACGACTAAAGAGGTTGGCAAAGGCACCGGCTTGGGCCTGGCGACGGTGTATGGCATCGTCAAACAGCACGACGGCTGGGTTGAAGTCAGCAGCGAAGTCGGCCAAGGCAGCACCTTTAACGTGTTCTTCCCCGCCAGCGGCGCGCCGGTCAAAGCGCTATCGCCTGAATCTCCGGTCGCCTCCGTAGTACAGGGCGGCCAGGAGACAATCCTGGTGGTGGAAGACGAGCTGGTTTTGCGCGAAATGGCCCACCTGATCTTGCAGGACTGTGGCTATCGCGTGCTGGAAGCAGGTTCCGGCGCGGAAGCTTTGCAAGTCTGGGAGCAACATTCCAACTCCATTGACCTGGTCCTGACGGACATGGTCATGCCGGGAGGAATGTCCGGGAGGGATCTGGCGGTGAAACTAAGGGACCACCATCCCAGGCTTAAGATCATTTTCACCAGCGGCTATAACGTGGAGGACTCCAATACGGACTTCTTTCACCGCGGCGGCACGACCTTCTTGCAGAAGCCCTATACCCGGCTCGATCTGGCCAAAGCCGTCCGTAGCGCCTTGGACCAGATAGGGGTGGGGGAACGTGAAGCGTGAAACGTGAAGCGTGAAACGTGTCAGAAGCGTACCATGCCCCACGCTCCACGCCTCACGCCCCGCGCATCAGCAGCATCAGGCCATAGGCCAACAGGCCGCTGATGGGGATGGTCAGGACCCACGCCCAAACCATATTGCCGACGATGCCCCACTTGACCGCGCTGAATCGTTTGGTGGCGCCGACCCCCATGATCGAGGTGGAGATGACGTGGGTGGTG
>CAIWJG010000559.1 GCA_903912925.1 uncultured Verrucomicrobia subdivision 3 bacterium
GGTGGGCTTGCGGGTTGACCCTCACGCAAGGGCGGACAAGAATGTCCGCGCTCCAGTCACCCGTGCCAACAACTTTGGAAGAATGTGGGATGCGCACCTTCGGGTTCGCGCGACTTTTATCTGGCGCGGCTTGGCGAGCCAGCTATCAATAGAGCTATGTTCAAATGTTCAACTTCCAATCCTGCTTCTGCCTCACGCCAGTCCCGTCGTCAGTTCATCCGCCACGTCGGGTCGGCAGTGGCGCTTGGCGCTGTGGTGTCGCCGTTTGCGGCGAGCCACGCGGCGCAGAGCCAGCACGCCGCCGCACAGAAGACCTTGGTCGGCTCCAACAGCTACGGCTGGAGCCAATATGCCCAGCGTGACAAGAAGCAGTTCGACGTGGGGGAAATCATCTCTGCGCTGCGCGACACTGGCTACGATTACCTGGAGGCCAACCTGAACGTGGCGCAGCCGGAAGAGAACGGGAAATTTGCCGAGCAGCTCAAAGCCAAAGGCCTCCAACCCGTCAGCCTCTACACCGGAGCGCGCGTGCACGAGGCGGCAAAAGCTGGGGAGGCGGTAGCCAGGATTCTTGCCGCGGCCAAGGTCTGTCAGCAAGCCGGCTTCCAGGTCATCAGTTGCAACGTGGACCCCATTGGCCGTGAGAAGACCGATGAGGAGCTGAAGACGCAAGCGGCTGCGATCAGCGAGTTGGGCGAGGGCTTGAATGCGCTCGGCATGAAGCTGGGCATCCACCATCACATGCCGGAGATGGCCAGCCACGCGCGTGAGTTCCACTACAACTTCGACCACTCCAAGCCCGCTGTAGTCGGCTTCTGCTACGACGTCCACTGGGTCTGGAAAGGCGGCGTCATGCCGATGGACGCGCTCGCACAGTATGGCGACCGAGTCGTGACCTGGCACCTGCGCCAAAGCCGCGACGGCGTCTGGTGGGAAGACCTCGATACTGGTGACGTGGACTACGACGCAGTGGCGAAGTATGCCAAAGCGCACCACCTGCCGCGGCGCTTCACCGTCGAGCTGGCCATCGAAGGCGGCACCCGGATCACCCGCTCCGTGGTGGAAAACCACCGCCTGAGCCGGGAGTTCGTGCGAAGGGTGTTTGAAGCCCCAGGGAAAGCGTAATCCTAGCCGCCACGGACACCTCGCCCAACGCTGTCTTTTCGCCTGACCCAGGGAGCGTCGGCCACAATGAATTGGACTCGCCAATCGTTGCTCTGCCACCGTGTCGATCACCAACAGCGGCTATGTGGGTTGCCCCCAGAGCACCGTTCCGACGGTCGCTATCAACCTGACGATCCGGCCTGGAGGCCCCTGCCCCCCGCCGTGACCGGGACCGGCGGTGTAATGACGATCCAGGACACCAACACGCCCACAGCCAGCCGTTACTACCGCCTCCGCCTGGAGTGACGGAAAGCAACCTCAGCCGCATGCCATCTCAGGCTTAATCGGTTCTGCCCTGAGCCGCTCGGTCGTTGTTCGGGTTCATTGGCGTCCCCTCGCTTTTCCTCACAATTCTTAGCGCTTAGCCCTCTGAGGCCTCCTAACCCGTACTTGTACGGACTAGACCGTATTTGTCCTACCCATACTCCTACGCTGCTCGCGAACACTGAAAGGCTAACTATGACCGATGCACAATTAGAACTGAGTCTGGGCAACCCGCGCGTGACCTCATCGCCACGCGCCAACCGTCGTCCGCCAACCTTCAACTCGGGCTGGTGGTTCCGTCGGATGCGCCAGATCGTGGACCGCGCCTTCGATTGGCAGCCTGCTCCGCCGCCCCGGCCTGAGCAAATCTGGTTTCCCGGCGCACACCGCCGGGTGAGCCTCAATTCGTAGCGGTTCCTCCGTCGCCGCCCCCGGGGGGGCAATGCCGTTGAAATATGGAATGACCGGGAGCGCGACGTGGCCTCTCCCTCTCCCCGTCCGGCGGGGAGAGGGCTGGGGTGAGGGGAATCGGCGGGCTTTGAATTGCTCGCGCAGCATCGTCGGTTCCTCTCGCCGCTCGGCGAGGGTTGCCAGGTCCTCCCAATAGTCGGCCCCTTTACGATCTGGTTCTCCGGGATCCCCTGCGGGGCCGGTAAAACCCAATGCTGCAATCCGAGTAATCTTCGACTTGCCAGAACCCCCGACCGATCCGATCAACTACATCTTCCTGGCGTGCGTCGGGAACCGTGAAGCACGCGGTAACCTCCTTTGGCGAGGAAGGCGAGCAGGTGACTTGCACGCTGGCGGGCACGTCGGTGAGAGACAAGGCGGCCGACTGCATCTGCTCCATGTGCTTGTCTTGAGGCGGCACGGACAGACGAATTGTAACCGAGACTTCCATAATTTAGTGGTTTTAGTGGTTTTAGTGGTTTAGTGAATGAGCTCAGCGTCAGCCAGCAACTCGCCCGTCGTGACCGCCGCTGCTTGCCCGCAGGCAACCACCCCGAACGGGCCAACGCCGCCCAAGCGCCAGCCCCGCCTGGGGCAAATGGCTGATCTCTTTCCTAACGCGGGCACGAGTTCAGGCATTGGTCGTAAGCCGCACGGTTTCACGGCGCGGGCAATGCGGGCTTCAAGTTTGTCGGCCGCCGTTTCCAAGTCGTAGTGCGTCTGCCAGTCCATCCACCAGGCGGGGCGCGTGCCGAAATAGCGCGAGCGGCGCAAGGCGGCGTCGGCGGTGACGGCACGCTGGGCGTAGTAGTCCTCCGCACCGATGGAGTGGACCACGTGCTTGGCGATGGCCTTTGTCTCAATCGGCACGCAGAGGTCGAGGCGGAGTTTGAGGAGCATGGGCTCGCAGTGGGGTTTCATGCGCGGTCGTTCGCGATGGCATTCAAGATTCTCAGCTTTAGCGCCTCGTCATCCTCCAAGCCACGCAACACAGCGCTGATCCACTCGCCGAGCAGCTCCCTTGAAATGTTTCCGGCGGCGACGTGGTAGCTGATGTTTTCTGATGCGCGGATGAAGCCATTGACGCTGCGCAAATAGCCGTTCAAAAGCAACATCTGGGCGCATAGCGTAATGGCGATGCGTTTGTTGCCATCTGTAGGCGGCAATGAGATCCAGCACTTCCGAATAAAATGTGTCCCGGACGCTGGCGCGATTATCCAGACGCAGCACCCGGCGATATACCTGTGACTGCTCCCGGAAAATGCTCACGTAGATTTTGTCCGTATAGAGGGCATA
>CAIWJG010000560.1 GCA_903912925.1 uncultured Verrucomicrobia subdivision 3 bacterium
CATCCAATACCGGAAAGGCAGCCGCCACCGCCATTGGATGTTCGATGTTGAGATCCTTCGGCCTTCGGATTTCGGCCTTTCTTCGGCCTTCGGGTTTCGGGCTTCGGATTTGCGCGACCCCAAACGGATGCCAGAGCACTCATAGCAAAAGAAGCCCCCCCGCGCCTAGGTGTGGAAGCGCGGGAGGGTTGGGGATGTGTGGGGAGAATTATCAGCCGGCTTTGCTTTCGTCCACGACTACGAAGCGGCTGCCGCCCTCGCGCCAGACGCGGAGGAGGGTGGTCTTGTCGCTCGGATTCTCAGTCAGGCGGACGGCTTCTTCGGCGTTCTTGACCGGCTTGCGATTGATTTCCAGAATGATGTCGCCGGGTTTCAGGCCGGCTTCGGCGGCGGCGGAGTCCGGCTTGACCTCGGTCACCACGGCACCTTTGATCGTCTCGGGCACCTCAAACTGCTGGCGGACATTCTTATCGAGGTCGGCGACCCCGACGCCATTGAGCGTGCCGGTGTCGTTGCCATCCTTCTCGGCCTTGGCAACTTCCTCGGTGCCGGGCAGGGTCTTCACGGTGACCTCGATGGTCTTGGCCGTGCCTTCGCGCAAGATCTTCACGGGCACAGTCTGGCCCGGTTGGGTGCGGGCAACCTCGAGCTTGAGGTGGCGGCTGTCAGTGACTTTCTTGCCATTGAACTCCACCAGCAGGTCGCCGCTCTTGAGACCGGCCTTTTCCGCTGGCCCCTTGGGGGTGACGTCGCCAATCAGCGCACCCGTGTTGTCCTTGAGCTTGAACTCTTTGGCCAGGGCAGGCGTGAGATCCTGAATCATGACGCCCATATAGCCGCGCGTGACGTGGCCATCCTTGATGAGGCTGCCCATGACGTCGCGGGCGAGGTTGACCGGGATGGCGAAGCCGATGCCCTGGTTGCCGCCGCTGTGGCTCAGGATGGCGGTGTTAATGCCAACCAGGCGGCCATCGGCATCCACGAGCGCGCCGCCGGAGTTGCCGGGGTTGATGGCAGCGTCGGTCTGGATGAAGTCCTCGTAATCAAGGCCCATGTTGCCACGGCCTTTGGCACTGACGATGCCGGTAGTGACGGTTTGACCGATGCCGAAGGGGTTGCCGAGGGCCAACACCTCATCGCCCACCTCGACCTTGTCGCTGTCGGCCATGGGCACGGCAGGCAGGTCTTTGGCGTCGATCTTGATGACGGCAACGTCACTCTTCGGATCGCGGCCGATCACTTTGGCGGTAAACTCCCGGCCATCCTGCAAGGCGACCTTGACCTCGTCGGCGCCCTCGACGACGTGGTTGTTGGTGAGGATGTAACCGTCTTTCGTGGCGATGACGCCGGAGCCGACGCCTTCATGGCGGGGCGCGCCGGGGCCGCGTCGAGGCATGCGGCCCTGGGGTTGGTCGCCGAAGAAGCGACGCAGCATATCGGGCATTTCCGAGCCCTCGGAGAAGCCGGTCTTTTGAGCTTTGACGGTCACAAACACTCGCACAACGCCCGGGCCGACCTTCTTGATGACAGGCGCAAAGCTGACGCGGCCCGCGGCATCGCGTGACACCGGGCGCTCGTCGAGTGCGAGGTTGACGGGGGTGGGTTTCGGTTCGGACTTCGCGGCCGGCTTCTCCGAAAACGCGAGAGCCGTGCCCGCCAGGATCAATGTGCCCCCCAAGGCGAGGGCGGGCATCCGTTTGCTGAGGTAAGTGAATATGCTTTTCATAGTCTATGTTCCGTCTATTTGTTGATCTTCAGTTATGCTTTTAATCTGTTAGTATTTGAAACAATAGACTCCAGGCAGATGACGGGAACCTTTCGGGAAGATTACAGAAATGAAAGGAAGCCCCCGCAGGGCGTGGCGGGCGGGAGAGTGGGTGCGACGGGCTTTACGAGCTGCTGGCAGTTTAGAATGGACCCGTGCGTGGCGGGGGAAATCCGAAGACCGAAATCCGAAACCCGAAAGAAGGCCGAAATCCG
>CAIWJG010000561.1 GCA_903912925.1 uncultured Verrucomicrobia subdivision 3 bacterium
CCTGCTTATCCGGATGCTCGCCAAAACGGGTGAAACGCAGAGACGCAGAGAGTCGCAGAGAACCGCAGAGGCTTCATTCTCTCTGCGTTTCTCCGCGTTCCTCTGCGTCTCTGCGTTCATCTTCATTTCAAGGCTTTTCAATTCTGACAAGCAACCGGATAAGCAGGGTTAAATCGTGGACTTGGTGGGCGGTGACGTTTCACGTTTCACGTTTCAGATTTCAGATTGGCATTCACGGTCTGGTGAGGGTGGGGATGCTGGTAATCCGGTTCAGGCTGAAAGCCCCCTGCACGTGGAAGACCCGGGTGTCGTTCGCGCCGCCGGCGCGAGCCAGCCCCGAAACGGTGATGGTTTCCGCGTAGATCCCGCTCAGACTCTGGGCCGAGTTGGCAAAAGACGCCGACCCGCCCGCCGTCGGCTGCATGCTCAGGGTGATGTCCCGCCGCATCGTGTAGGACTCCGCGCCTTGCGCCAGTTGGTTCTTGAAGGCGGGGTCCAGGTTGTCGTGGTCCGGATGGTAAGTATGCAGGAATGGGTTGGAGGCCTGGTCGGCATAGTCGAGCGTGACCGAGGTGGTGAGGTTGCTGGCTTGTCCCAGCGCGCCGTCGAACGTCCAGCATCGGTTGGTGGCCGACCAGGGCAGGTGGGCGGCGCTGATCCGGCGGGCCTGGCTGATGGTGCTGACATTCAAGGACGACTCACTCAAGGCGACGATCGCGTTGGTCCAGGCATCCATCCCCACAAACGCGCGCTGGAGGAGCACCGCGTTGCCCGCGCCGACCTCGGGGTTATGCACAATGAGCCGCAACGGAAAGGCCTGGGGCACGGCCCCCATATTTGTGTTGATTCCCGTCACAATATACTGCCCGTTGGTGTCGGCCACCGCTTGATTGTCGCCGCCCCGGCTATAGCTCTTAAGGTACTGGCCCACCTGGGAGACGGAAGCCGCCCCCACCCAAAGCCCCGCGCTGGAAGCGACCTGGGCGGCGACGGGCATGTCCACTTGGGCAAAACCGAGGCTGTCGGTCAGGCGCAGCACCCCGGCGTAGAGAGAGCCGACGCTGCCGCTCATGGTGGTGCGGTCCAGCCCGAGCACCACTTCAATGTCCGATCCGGAAAGCCCCTGCGGGGGCAACGTCCAGCCATAGGAGCCGCCGACGGCAAGGCGGGTGTAGCTGTAGGTCAAATTGGTCGTATTGAGCGCACCGCGGACCCAGAGGGCGGGGGGGCCGACGATGTTGGTCTGGCCGGTGGGCGGGGTTTCGGAGGCCACCAGGCCGAGGTTAACCGTGAGATTGGTCGCCGCCAGGTTGCGCAGGCGGAAGCTGAAAACACTCAGGCTGTCGCGGTAGTTAACTCCGGAGGAGCCGGAGATGGCCAGTTGAAAGGGAGCAAAGTAGTTGTTGTAAACCGTGCCCGCACGGATCCAATAAGCCTGGCCACGGTTGACTTTGGAGTTGCGCATGGCGTAAACCCGGGCGGGATTGCCGGCGCCCAGCTCTCCGCCGGGATACCAGTAGATTTCGGCGTTGAGCTGCAGGTCGGGTACCTGGGACAGGAAGCTGTCAAAGGCAGGCGGATTGACGGGCACGGTGGGGAAGCCGAGAAAATTCAGGCCGGTGGTGGTCCAGGTATAAGCGGGCGGCAGCGGCCTGCCCTTGATCGTCCAGGTGTAGGTGGAAACATTCGTCGCCACGCGCACGAGGTAGGCGGAATTGCCCACCAAGGTCTGCAACAACTGGGTATCGGTGGAGTTGCGGGTCCAGCTCATCCATTGCGCGCCTTCGACCGGCTGCTGCGGCGATTGGACGAATTGCAGCGTCGAAGACGGCGGCGCCCAGCGCCAGACTTCGAGGATGGGGTTGCTCAAGTCAGCTCCGACCAGGGTATTCAGTGGGCTATAGGAGGGATCCACATGGAGATAGACGGCGTTCCAGCCGGCCTTGAGGCTGATGGTCTGGGTGACCCATTGGGCGCGGGCGGGGACTACGGAACACAGGACCACGGACCACAGAGCAAATGCTGAAAGGCTGAAACGCTGAAATGCTGAAATGCTACGGTAGCATCGAACGTGAGTTCGATCATTATTCACCCGCGCAGCGCTTAGTACTAGCGGTGCGCCAAAAATCAAATTCCTATCGTTTACACCCCTGTAGCCGCCGACGGCAGTCGGCGCACTAATTCCGTGAGCAACCTCGCGGAAGTAACCAGCGCCAACACCGCCGTGGATAGTTATCAAATTCCTATCGTTTAGGTTCATAGTTCAGCAATTCTCATTATGGACGAGATGGGGACGCCGGGTGAGGGCACCCGGCCTACAGGGTGAGGGCACCCGGC
>CAIWJG010000562.1 GCA_903912925.1 uncultured Verrucomicrobia subdivision 3 bacterium
CCCGTATCTGGTTGCAGCAGAACAGGATCCATAGAAGTTACTTGGAAGAATTGCTGGGCCGAGGGTCGGAGTATTGGCGTCCGGACTACCGGCTGCGCTGCAGGCGCTCGATCATTCGCGCCACGCGGTCGCGGTAAGCCAGCATGACCCGCGGGTCGGTAGTAAAATGGGTCAGATCCTGGGAAACCTCGCTCGGCACCTTCAAGAGCACCCGCGACTGCTTGTACAAATCGGTTTCCCCATGCCAGAACAATTCGTCCTGGCTGGCTTCGCGCAATAGCCAGAAATACTCGTAGTCCTCCATGCCGTCGCGCAGATTCTCCCAACGCAGCGAGTTCACGGGACCGTCCAGGCAGGGCTTTGTGTCGGCTGCCAGGTCGCGGCGAGGCGGATACAGAAACCGCCCGTCGCCGTTGCCCCAATACTCAATCTCACCCGGCTTCTTCCCGTAGCCAGATACGTAGCTCATGGGATCGGTCCACGGGTCCTGGAGTTTGGGCGGCGGAAACGCCGTCGGGCTGGTCCAATAGGTCGTGGCCCAGATCAGGATTCCCTGCACGCCGTACTGCCACGATTGCCACGGCCACAGCCGCAGCTCGGTGCCGGGATGGTCAATGAACTCCGTCACGTAGGGCGCGTGCGGGCCGCAGCAAATATACCACCACACCCGCTCGCCCGCCTGCCGCCGCTCGCTCACGATCTCTGGCGTCCATTTCGGTGTCAGACCGCACCAGATCTCAACATGCCCCAGAAGCTGCGGCTCCGGCTGGATCGTCAACATGCGCTTGATGCCCGGCGCCGCAGCGTTCAAGCGCTTCATTCCTTCCACCACGAAGTCGAAGTCTTTGGGCGCCGGTTCGTCGAACCAATAGGTGAACGCCTTGGACAGCCAGCCCCTTCGCTCCAGATGCGTCTCGATCTGACTCAGATAATCCTGGAACAGCCGCGCGAATTCAGGCGTTCCCTCCTTGAAGCCCTCCAGCTCGCCCAGCTCCCGGCTATAGAACGTACCACCGCCCATGCCGCGCAAGGGAAGCTGGAACGTGTTGAAATGAGCGCCGTCCAGCCATCGCTCCGCCGCCCGGTCGAACTTGGTGAAATCCACCTGGGCATGCTTGTTGGTCCCCTCGCCGACAAAACGGATGTCCATCGGTGCGTAGTCGTAAAACGAGTAAGGGCTGATACGATGCTCGGCAAAGTTCTGCAGGTATTTCTCGAAGACGGCCTCTTTGTCCGCCGGCTCCTTCAGGTTCTGATATTGATCAATTGAACCCGTACCCAAGCCCAGCGCGCTCTTCAGGTGTGTATCCACCGGCAGCGCAAAATCATAGACATGGACTTGCAGCGGGACTTGAACGTCGCCCTGCGAGGTCTTCAGTTTCAATTGGCCGTGGTAATCGCCCGCCTTGGCATCGCGCGACACGTGGAAAGTGAGCCAGATCGGCTGGTTCTTCCCCGCTGCCAGCGCCATCGATAAGGGTAGCGACGGCAGCGGGTCCGGATACCACCCCGGCAGGCACGTCGGATCTGTCGGGTGCGTCACCTGCACGTACTCCACCCTGTCCAACCGAACTGTAATGGGCGCCGCTCGGTGCCACCGAATGCGCAACGGAGTCACCTCCGCCGACACCAATTCGCAGTCCTTGTCCGGATGCAGGACGATCTGCACCGGCTCGAACTCCCCGCGTGCGGCGGAGACGCTCACCGGCTCAGGTTTGCCCGGCGGCCGGTCAGGCAACGCGCGCTCGCGCCCGACCTTCCAGCCACTCTCGCACCACCAAAGGCCAAGGCCCTTGGTCTGCGCCAGCCAATGGCCGCCGCGAGTGTCGTTCAGAACGTCATTGGTCTGCGCGCCAGGAAGGGACGGCGCGACACAGAGTGAGATCAGGGAAATCGTCAGCGAGCGAAGCAGGCCGACACGAATAAGTTGAAAGCCACCATGCATGGCGAAATAATGCGACTCTCTCTCCGGCGAAGCAAGCATCTGATATACTGCCAAGACCGCGGGATAAACGACACGGAGCAACCCCTCACCCCAGCCCTCTCCCCTTCGGAAGGGGAGAGGGAGAAGCCTCAGCAGCTTTGGATGTAGTGTATGCTGCGGACTCCTCAGTAATTCTCTCGTACCAGTGCCGCCCCAATAGTCTTGAGCTGCACGAGAAAGTCGTCCGGAATGTGGCCATTCACGCCCGCCGGAGGCACGTCCCACGTCACCACGCCCTGCTTGTCCGTGATTCCTTTGGTGATGGCGGCGACTTGCTCGGGCTTGAACCGCGGCGGTTTCTGACACCACGACGGCCCGAGATAACTGAGCATCTGGAATTGGGCACGCCCCACCCACCGCCCAGCGCAGACGACTTTGTCCGGCTCATTGATCTCTCCCGCGGTGTAATCCTCTGCTGGCGCCAAGTTGATGATGGGGTTCAGGACGCCGGGGTTAAACGCAACGATGCTGTCCGGATTGCCGGCGCGCGCCGCTGCAGCGAAACTGGCGAAGTTAGGCGCCTCAGCGTGACGATACATGGCGTCAGGATAGTAGCACCCGTCAAACCACCAGCCGGATACGTTTGTGCCCCATTGCTTTGACCATTGGGCGATGACCGATTCCCATTTCCGCTGGAACGACGCCAGCCGATCATCCTGGCCTTTGGGTTTGCCGTCAGCGTAGGTCCACAAGGGGAACTGGCCGGGCTTCCACTCCAACGCCTTCATCGCCTCCTTGTCACGGTCCGGAGCGCCCGCCGGCAGATACACCAGGAGCCGGATGCGCCGCGCGCGTAGCGCCTCGGACAGGTCGGCGACGAGGTCGCGCCTGGCGCACTTGCTCGGAGCAATTCCCGTCAGCCGGTCATAGGCCGCGTTGGGCGCGCAGTAGTAACCTGAGTTCTGGCCCAGCGTCAGCACGAAGTAGCTCGCACCTGCGGATGCCAATTGGTCTGCCAAGCCCTTCACATCGAAGCTAACGACGGCTTTGTTCCAGTTCTCGATTGTCAGCTCATCGCCTTTGAGCACGGTGTCGGCCATATAATGCATGAACACGCCCCATTTGGCGTGGTTGAACCAGTCGGTGCGGCGGCTGGTCGTTGGCGTTGGCTCCTGCTGCGCAATAGCGGCGGTGGTCAGAGCGAGGGTGATGCAAAGTAGGTGGTAAGGCTTCATAAGGGGGATCCTTTTAGTGGCATGGGTTTAGTCGAACGGTTTGTTCCCCCTCGCGCAAGCCCGGCAGCGCGGCCTGGTCGCAAATGATGGTCACCGCCGGGTGCAGCCAAAGAAATGAGGCAGGGAAATCGGGAGCGACGATTGGCTCCAGCAGTCGCTTGAGGACGGCCTGCTTGGCCTCACCGCTGACCAGCATCAGAATCTTCCGCGACTGGAGGATGTCGCCCATGCCCAGCGTAAGCCCATAGCCCGGTTTGCGGTCCGCCTTGCGCAGCATGTCCGACTTGAGCGAGCTGGCTGTCAACTTGACGACGTGGACGTAAGGTCGAAGGCCCGCCGCCGGTTCATTCAGAGCGATGTGGCCATTCATTCCGAGCCCGAGCAGGCATAGGTCAATGGGACCATTGGCCGCGAGCCACCGTTGCATCCGCTGACACTCGCGCTCTGGCTTGGCGGGATCGCTCTGAAAACCGGCAAATCGCTTGCCCGTCACGCCGGGTGAGGGCACCCGGCCTACAAGCGTCATGTGCAATGGCCGCAGCAACTGCGTCGTGATTTGAGCACGGCAGGTTGCCGGGTCATCGCGTCGCAGCCCCCCCCATTCATCTATTTGCACGACCCGGAGCTGGCTGAACAACCCGGTGTCGCGGCGCGCCTGCTGGCCGAGCTCTTCGTAGCAGCCTGCCCAACTGGCCCCGGCCGAAGCGCATACCAGCAGATTTGGGCGGGCCTTTGCTTCCCTGGCAATTAGACGAGCGGCCTGGAGGCTCGTCGAGCCATAATCCTTTGAGACCAACAACCGGATGCCATTCGGCGCAGCGACCATCTTCATGTGCCCAGTATGCAACACACCCTTCAAAGGCTAAAGGCTAAAGGCTGAATGCTCAATTGCGGGATAGTCGGTGAACCCAGAAACATCCAACATCCAACATCCAACATCCAACATCCAACATCCAACATCCAACATCCAACATCCAACATCCAACATCAAACGCCCAACATCAAACGCCCAACATCCAATCCCAAGGGGAGAGGGAGTCGCCTCAGCAGCTTGGGTGTAGTGTATGCTGAGGACTCCTCAGTAAACCCTTTTCCACTTGGGACGTTGCTGCTTAAATGCGCCAATGAATACTCATCGTCCCAGCCTCTGGCTTCAGAGTGCGCTGCCGTTTCTGCTGCTGGCCATCTCCTTGTCAGCGCAGGAAGCACAGCGGCCATTCATCTTCGAGGCCGACGTCAAGGCACCTATGCGCGATGGCGTCAACCTCGCCGCCAACATCTTCCGCCCCAAGGGTGATGGCCCCTTCCCAGTCATTCTGATGCGCACGCCTTACGGCAAAATGGATGAGAAGATGGGTGATGGGAAACGCTATGCAGCCGCCGGTTACGCGATGGTCGTGCAGGATTGCCGCGGGCGCGGCAAATCCGAGGGGGTGTGGGATCCGTTTCGCTATGATGCCCAGGATGGGTATGACACACAGGAATGGATCGGCCACCAGTCTTGGTGTAACGGCAGCATTGGCACCGCGGGCGGTTCGTATGTGGGCTGGACGCAATGGGCTCCCGCGGCGAAGTCCAGCCGCTACCTCAAGGCCATGGTGCCCATCGTGCCCTTCGGCAACGCGTACGAGCTTGCCTACAGCGGTGGCGCGTTTCAACTCGCGCTCCTGATGGGGTGGGGCACCGCCGTCGGCAGCATCGCGCTCAGCCCGGACAAGCTCCAGGAAGCCTTTCGCCACCTGCCGCTGCGCACCTTCGCCGAGCAGTTCGACAAGAAGGTACCCTACCTCGATGATTGGGTCGCTCACTATACCTACGATGATTACTGGAAAGCGCGCGGCATCGACTACCGCTACGCCGATGTCACCATCCCGATCCTCAACATCGGCGGCTGGTATGACATCTTCTCTAAAGTCACGCTCGACCTCGTGACGCAGGTGCGCAGCGCGTCCACCGACCGCGAGGTCCGCCGCAATGAATTTGTGGTAATTGGCCCCTGGACTCATGGCGTCGGCGCGAAGAAGGTCGGCGAGCTCGACTTCGGCTCCGACGCGGGTCTCAATCTCGGAGATCTGCAATTCAAATGGTTCGAGTATTGGCTCAAGGGCCGCGAGACCGGCGTGCAGGATTGGCCCGCGTATTACCTGTTTGTCATGGGCGAAAACCGTTGGCGGGGGGAAAATGAATGGCCACTCAAGCGCACCCGTTCGACCTCCTATTTTCTCCATAGCGCTGGTCACGCAGCGACGCTCAAAGGCGACGGCTTGCTCAACGCCGCGGAACCCGGCGACGAGCCAACCGATCAATTCACTTATGACGGCAATAATCCTGTACCCTCAGTCGGTGGCAACAACCTGGTGGGTGCGTCCGCCGGCCCGCACGATCAGGCAAAAGTAGAGGAGCGCGACGACGTGCTGGTGTATTCCACTGCGCCGCTGGAGCAGGACACCGAGGTGACGGGCCCCGTGAAGTTGATTCTCTGGGCGGCTTCCAGCGCCCGCGACACCGACTTTACGGGCAAGCTGGTGGACGTCCACGCCGACGGCAAGGCCTACAACTTGTGCGATGGAATCGTGCGCGCCCAACACCGCAACGGGGCGGACAAGCCGGCGCTGCTGGAACCAGGCAAGGCGACGCAGTTCGAGATTGATCTCTGGGTCACCAGCAACCTTTTTAAGAAAGGACACCGGATCCGCCTGGAAGTCTCGAGCAGCAATTTCCCGCGCTTCGACCGCAATCCCAACAGCGGCAAACCCTTTGGCACCGACACTGAGTTACTCTCGGCCAAGCAAACCCTTCTCCACGACCGCGACCACGTTTCACACCTGGTGCTGCCGGTCATCCCGCGGTGAGGCCGCGGGCTAAAGGCGATCTCATGACCTCTAAGAACATCAAACATCCCACATCGAACGCCCAACATCCAATAACAGCCAAACGCGCCGCCATTGGAGGTTCGAAGTTGGATGTTGGATGTTGGATGTTCCCTCCTTCTCCCCCTTTGTCCCCACGCTGGGCCATTGCCCCTTATCTTCTACTGCTCGCCCTCTGTTGCCAGTTCCCCGGCACGCTTCACGCTCAAACGCCCAACGCTCCCCCGTCCCTGCCCGCCTGGGACACGATGAGCGACACCTGGTCCGCCACCGACGCCCTGGGCCGCACCCTGCCCGACACAACCCAGGCCGGGCCGCCGCGTCCAGATCGCTATATCGGCGTCTTCTACTTCCTCTGGCACGGCCCGCACGTCAACGGCGGCCCTTACGATGTCTCCAAGATCCTACAGCGCGACCCCGACGCCATGCGCAAACCCACCAGCCAGCTTTGGGGACCCATGGGCGCGATGCACCACTGGGGCGAGTCGCTGTTCGGCTATTATCTCGCCGACGATGCCTATGTCCTGCGCCGCCACGCGCAAATGCTGGCGGACGCAGGCGTGGACTTCATCGTCTTCGACGTCACCAACCAGGCCACTTACAAGTCCTACTACATGGCCTTGCTGAACGTATTCGCCGATATCCGCGCCGCGGGCGGCCGCACGCCGCAGGTGGTGTTCCTCACCCCGTTCTGGGATCCGTCGCGCGTGGTCGCGCAGCTTTACGCCGATCTCTACCAGCCAGGCCTTTACAGTGATCTCTGGTTCCGGTGGGAGGGCAAGCCGCTCATCCTGGCGGACCCGGGGCTGATCGGTCAAAAAGAGGGCACGGACGCCCATGACGGGCCGGCGCAGCTCACGCCGGGCCATACCCTGGGCCAGTCATTTACTGTAACTAACTCGATCGAATCCGTCGCCGCGCACTGCCCCACCTTTGCCAGCACGAACAGCGGGGTAACCCTCGCGTTGCGCCGCGACGGTCCCCAGGGCGAACAGTTGGCCACCGAGACCTTCAACCAGCTCAAGGACAATGCCTGGATCATGCTGCGGCTCCGCTCGCCACTGGGCGCGGGAACCTACTACCTGGAGCTGTCCAACCCTCGCGGCACGCCGGGCTGGTGGAGCGATTCGGCGAAGCTATGGCCGGGCGGGCAGGCGTTTGCTGACGGCGTCGCCACCAACGGCAGCCGCAACTTCCGGATCGGCACCCTGAACGCGGAAAGCCTGCGCATCCGCCAGTTCTTTACCTTTCGCAATCCGCAGCCCGACTACTTCCGGGGGCCGACCGGCCCGGACATGTGGAGCTGGCTGGAGGTGTTCCCGCAGCACGTGTTTCGCAACTCCAAAGGCGAGAAGGAGCAGATGTCCGTCGGCGTCGCGCAAAATGCCGTCGGCCGCAGGCTCGGCTCGCTCAGTGAAACCAAGGCCCGCGGCCGCAATTGGCACGACGGCGCCAACGACGCCCGCCCGGGCGCCGTCAATGAGGGCCTCAACTTCAGCGAGCAGTTCGAGCACGCCCTGAAAGAAGACCCGAGGGTCATATTCATCACGGGCTGGAACGAGTGGATCGCCTCGCGCTTCGACGAGTTCGCCGGCATCAAAGAGCCGGTGATGTTCGTGGACGAGTGCGACCAGGAGCGGAGCCGGGACATCGAGCCGATGAAGGGCGGCCACAGCGACAATTACTACTACCAGATGGTCTCCTTCAACCGCCGCTACAAAGGCGTCCGCTCCCCTGCCCCGCCCAGCGGTCCCGCGAAGATCGCGATTGACGGCAACTTCAGCGATTGGGCCGCCGTGCTGCCGGAGTATCGCGACGACATTGGCGACGCCGCGCACCGCGACCACCCCGGCTGGAACAACGTCGAGCACTACGTGAACAACAGCGGGAGGAACGACATCGTGGCGGCGAAGGTCGCACGCGATGCGCGCAATCTCTATTTCTACGTGCGCACAAAGGACCCAATTACATCCGCCACCGGCACGAACTGGATGTGGCTGCTGCTGAGAGTCGGCGGGGGCGCCGGGACCAACTGGCACGGCTACAACTACATGGTTAATCGAACGGCTGCGGGCGTGCTCGAAAAGAATACTGGGGACTGGACCTGGCGCCGTGCCGGAACCGTGCGCTACAGGGTCAAGGGCTGCGAGATGGAGCTGGCGATCCGCCGATCCGACCTGGGCCTGCGCGACTCCTCCAAGCCTTTGCGCCTCGAATTCAAGTGGGCCGACGCCATGCAACACCCCGGCCAGATCGAAGACTTCGCCCTCAACGGCGACGCCGCACCAAACGGGCGCTTTAACTACGTCTATCGCGCGCCGTAGGAAAGGCCCGTAACGCAGGCTTCCAAGCCTCAGAACTCGTGCCCCGCTGCCTGGGTTTGGGGCGGCGTGGAACCAGACTGAGCCCATTTCCAGCTCAGGGCACCCATTCCCCCTCACCCTACCCTCTCCCCGGAGGAGAGGGAGAAGTATCCGCCGCGCTATGACCAATTGTGGCGCTTCGACATTCCCAGCGACGGGCCAGGCACCCTCTCCTCTGGGGAGAGGGTAGGGTGAGGGGGAATTGGGCTCACATCGTTTCCACGGGCTCAGGACCTATGAGCCTGCCGCATCGCCGACTTCCAAATCGGCTGTCCAATCGCTCCCAATCACCTGGCTTGCTCGGGAACCAGGACGTGGCGGAGGTACTGGCCGGTGTGGCTGGCGGGGCAGTTGGCCACAATTTCGGGCGCGCCTTGCGCGACGATCTCGCCGCCGGCGTCACCGCCTTCCGGTCCCAGATCGATGATCCAGTCCGCAGTCTTGATGACGTCCAGGTTGTGCTCGATGACGAGCAGCGTGTTGCCCGAGGCGCGCAGCTTGAACAGGACCTCCAGGAGCTTGGCGACATCATGGAAATGCAGACCGGTGGTCGGCTCATCGAGAATGTAAAGCGTGCGCCCGGTGGCCTTGCGGCTGAGTTCGGTGGCGAGCTTCACCCGCTGCGCTTCGCCGCCGCTGAGCGTCGTGGCCGACTGGCCCAGGCCAATGTAACCGAGGCCGACTTCCGCCAATGTCAGCAGCGGCTCATAGATCTGCGGCACGGCGCGGAAGAACGTGACCGCCTCATCCACCGTCAGGTCGAGCACGTCGGCGATATTTAGCCCTTTGTAGGTAATCTCCAGCGTCTCGCGATTATAGCGGCGGCCGTTGCACGCCTCGCAGGTCACATACACCGGCGGCAGGAAGTGCATCTCGATCTTGATCAGCCCATCGCCCTGGCATTTTTCGCACCGTCCCCCCTTCACATTGAAGCTGAACCGGCCCGCCCCGTAGCCGCGGATTTTGGCGGCGGGCAAGCGGGCGAAGAGGTTGCGAATGTGATCGAACATGCCGGTATAGGTGGCCGGGTTGCTGCGCGGGGTGCGGCCAATGGGTGCCTGGTCAATGACGATGACCTTGTCCAGGCGCTCGAAACCCTTGAGAGCGCGGTACAGGCCGGGGCGCTCCTTCGAGCCGAAGAACTTCCGGGACAGAGCGCGGCGCAGAATATCGTCCACGAGCGTGCTCTTGCCGGAACCGCTGACGCCGGTGACGCAGGTCAGCGTACCGAGCGGGATGCGGGCATCAATGTTCTTCAGGTTATTCTCGCGGGCACCGAGCACTTCGAGCCAGCCGCGATCCTCGGAGGGTTTGACGCGATGGCGGGGGATAGCGATGGAAAGTTCGCCGCGCAGGTACTGGGCGGTGAGGGACTGGGGATGGACGAGCACTTCCGCCAGGGTGCCCGCGGCGACGAGTTCGCCCCCGCGCACACCGGCGCCCGGGCCTAGGTCAATAATGTAATCGGCCTGACGGATGGTGTCGGCGTCGTGTTCGACAACGATTACCGAGTTACCGAGGTCGCGCAGCCCCGCCAGTGTGCGGAGCAAGCGGTCGTTGTCGCGCTGGTGCAGACCGATGCTCGGCTCGTCCAGAATATAGAGCACCCCGACCAGACCGGCGCCGATTTGCGTTGCCAGGCGAATGCGCTGGGCCTCACCGCCACTCAACGTGGCGCTCTCGCGGTTGAGGGTGAGGTAGCCCAGGCCGACATTCTTTAGGAAGCCGAGCCGGGCGTGGATTTCCTTGATGAGATCATGCGCAATCTTCTCCTGGAACTCCGTAAGCTTGAGCGTCGCGAAGAACTGGTCCGCCCGGTCCACCGAGAGGGAGCAGACGTCCATGATGGACAGGCCGGGCAGCGTGGGAGCGTCGGAGCGTGGAAGCATCACGCCCGGTTCGCCCACGGTCGCAGCGCCCAGCGTTACCGCAAGTATCTCCGGCTTGAGTCTGCGCCCTTCGCACGCGTCGCAGAATTGGGGGCTCATGAAGCCCTTGAGCCGGTTGCGGGTGAACTCACTCTCACTCTCCTGGTAGAGCCGCTGAAGATTGGGAATGACCCCCTCGAAGGGCCGCATGACTTTGCTCGCCTTGCCCGCGCGCCAGAAGGTGAACTCAACCTCGGTCTCACCCGAACCATGGAGCAGGACATGCTTGAACTCCTCCGGCAGGTTCTTATGGGGCGCCTCCATGCTCTGCTCGTAATGCTTCGCTACGCCGCGCAGGAGGCCCTTGTAATAGACCACCATGCGCTTGCCGCCCCGCCGCCACGGCAGAATCGCCCCTTGCTCAAGCGATTTCTCCGGGTCAGGCACCACGAGCCCCTCGTCGAAGACCAGCTTCTGGCCCAGCCCATGGCAGACCGGACACGCGCCGGACGGCGCATTGAAGGAGAAGTGCTTGGGCGTTAGCGGCTCATAGCTCTTGCCCGTCGCGGGGCTAAGGTTGCGGTTGGAGTGAAGCGTCTCGATCCAGGGGGGTGGGGGAAAGGCTGAAGGCTGAAGGCTGAAGGCTGAAGGCTGAAACGTGAGGCCTGAATCTGCGTTCTGCATTCTGCATTCTGCATTCTGCATTCGTCCTTCCGGCTCCTGGTGCAAGGTCAGCAGCACGCCCTCGCCCCAGCGGAGGGCCGTCTCCACGGAGTCGCTGAGCCGGACGCGAATCTTCTCGTCAATGACCAGGCGATCCACCACGGCTTCGATGGTGTGCTTCTCCTTGGGGTCAAGTTTGATGCGTGCGCCGTTTGCCAACTCGACCAGTTCGCCGTCCACGCGAGCACGGACGAAGCCCTCCCGCGAGAGCCGTTCTACCACGTCGCGAAACTCGCCCTTCTGGTCGCGCACAACCGGGGCGAGCAGCATGACTCGCGTCCGAAGCGGCAGCCCGATGATCCGGTCCACGATGTCGCTGGTGGTTTGGCGCACAATGGGGACGCCGGTCTCGGGGCAGTAAGGCTGGCCGACGTGCGCGTAGAGCAGCCGCAGGTAGTCATAAATCTCCGTCGTGGTGGCGATGATGGAACGGGGGCTGGAGCCTGAGCTGCGCTGCTCGATGGCAATGGCTGGGGAGAGACCCTCGATGAAGTCCACGTCCGGCTTCTGCATTTGGTCCAGGAACTGCCGGGCGTAGGCCGAGAGAGACTCGACGTATTTGCGCTGGCCCTCGGCGTAAATGGTGTCGAAGGCCAGGGACGACTTGCCCGAACCGCTTAAGCCGGTGATGACCACCAGCTTATCGCGCGGAATGTTCAGCGTGAGGTTCTTGAGGTTGTGCTCACGCGCGCCGCCTATTCGGATGAATTCTTTGCTCACGGACTCGACTTCTGCCCATTAAACTACAGGTTGGACCCTAAGGCAACCGTGGGGGCGGAGGAGGCAGCGGGGCACAGGACCAATTCATGAAAGGGGCGGGGATCAGGGCTGATCTAAGGTTCTCCCGTTTCCAGCGAGCAGCTCTCAAATCCGAAGCCCGAAACCCGAAATCCGAAGGAAATCCGAAATCAGAAATCCGAAGGGCGTGGTGGCGGCTGGACCTTTTCGGTTTTCGGGTTTCGGATTTCGGTTTTAGGCAGATCCTAACCGACTTTAGATCGCCCCTGCCTTTTGTCCTTCATGAATTGGCCCTGAGCGGGGCACCTTGCCTCCCCCCGAAGGAGAGGGAGAAGTATCCGCCGCGCTATGACCCATTGTGGCGCTGGGACATTCCCAGCGGCGGGCCAGGCACCCTCTCCTTTGGGGAGAGGGTAGGGTGAGGGGGAATGGGGCTCACGCCGTCTCCACGGGCTCAGGATCTCTGGGCACTGGGCTGGTAGTGCCCTGGGGGTGCTCTGGTACTACTCTGGGGGCGGCCTGACGTGGATCGCGGAACTCTCTGTAATCTAGCGCCTTACGATGTTAACTGGATCAAGGCAATTGCTTGAGCCGGTAGCAGCGCTGGCCGGCGAGGCCGCCGGATTGGGAGCCGTCGTCCAGGAAAGAGAAAACGCCGCTGGTGGAGGTGAGAATATTGGTGAAGGGGATCCAGGCCGCAGGCGCGAGGGAAGCAGTCCACTGGGCCTGGAACTGGCAGTTGGTCGGGGCCAGCCATTGCAGGCGGACGCCGTTGGTGTCGCGGGCAATGCTGGTGATTTGGACCGGCGGAGCATAGGGAACCAACCCTACACAGACGCGGAAGAAGTGGTAAGGCGACGGCAGCGGAATGCAGCACGAGGTCAGCACATCGGCGCCAACAATGGTCGGGGAGACGGCGACCCAGTTGGTGCCAGTGACGCCGGCCTGGCCCTGCACGTAATAGTGGAGGTTGGACACGGAGGTCCAAGTGAGGCAGAAGTTGTTGGAAAGAGCCTGGCAGCTCGTGATGACGACGTTGGTCGCATAACTATGGTTCTGGAAGAGGAATAACAATTGCCAGCTCACGAGTGAAGGCTGGGGATTGGTGGCGCCGGCCCGGTTATCGAGGAGTTCGAGAGTCCAGTCACCGAGGGCGGATTCTCCGGCGAGCTTTTGGAGGGATTGCTCGGGCAAATAATACATCCCGCCTGAGGGTGTCAGGGTTAATGGGTCGAGCGTGACATTGGTGAAAGGCGACGGCGCGAATTTGATGAGGGTGACGGTCAAGTTGGTGTTGTCGGTAAAGGTGGTGTAGAGCAGCGCCGGGCCGGTGAGGGTCGCGGTGTAATTCCACGTGGTCAGGGGCCGGGCTTCATCGATAACGAGGGTGATGAGGCGCGAGTCGTTCGTGGCAAAAGCAACATAGAATGTGCCCGTGTTGGAGACCGCACCGGAGTCGAAGATGAGGTTAGCCGGACTAAGGTTAGTCCCGAGATACACGTGCAGCGTGTCCGCCTCGCTCCAGAAGTCATAATCGATGACCAGATTGCCGGAAGTGGCGGGCGCTGGGATGATATTGGTCGAAGCCGCGGCCCCGTAACTGGAGCTGGCCACAGAAATGTTGGTCAGGATGACGTTGAGACCCATGCCGTTGCTGCTGGTTCCGCCGCGGTTTTCATCCAGCAGGACGCGGGTACCGCTCGGGCTAACGAGGGTCAGCACGAGGTCGGAGACCCGGGGATGATCGATGCGCACACCGACGTCGATGGAAAGGATGGGGCTGGCGTTGGTAACATGGATGGTCGAGACCGAGACAGCATCATCGAGAATCGGAGCCATTCCTGCGGAGGTGTAAGCAACGGGGATGGAGCCACCAGGGTCAAGGTCCACTATTGCGTCCAGGCGAATGGCTTGGGGGATGGCATTCGAGTTGAAGACGCCGAGGTAATAGCGGCCGGGGCTGAACGACGGCGTATTGTTGAGATTTACCGACAAGCATCCCGAGGGGGAATTAACGACCAGCATCTGGTCGAAGCTGGTTTGGGTGGGAGGATTGCCGCGGTGGACATAAAGCTCAACGGGCAAGACCGTGGTGGAGTCGTTATAGAGCCACACCGTGAGGTTGGTGGCGCCGATGGGGACATCAACAAAGTCTAAGTAGCAGGCGTTGGTGAGCACGTCGCGCGCAACGAGGCTCCCGAGGTTCTGCGGATCAAGCCGGATGGTAAGATTCTCGACCCGGCCGGTATTGCCAGGGGCGTTGTCGGCCAGGGTAAGCAGCCAGACTCCCCTGCCCTCCTCGCCGATAAAGTTGCGCAAGCTGCCCGGGCTGTCGGTATGCTGCGAGCCGGGGATGTCGCCTTCGTCGTTGTCTTCGTAGATATAGGTGTATTGACAGGGAACCGGGTCCACGGGCGGAAGCGAATGGGAGTTGAGCACGGCGGACTTGCGGCCATGACTGAGAGTGCCGAGCAGGTCGGGAAAACGCTGGTGCGCGAGTTCGTTGGTGACCACGACACGGCGGACCGGGATGGGCACCGGAGCGATGGCTACCACATTGGTCACGCCTGGCCGGGACGTGGTGCCGTCCGGAATCAAGGCGGGCAAGTTGATGCCACGCAGAACCCAAGTGCCGTGCTCGTCCTGCTCGCCGAACGGGAGCAGGCTGAACACCCCCATAAACGCGTATTGGGCGGCCTCCTGATCCTCGGCCTTAACGCCAACATAATAGACGGCTCCCGGGGCGACACTATTGTAAACGACCACCCCCGTGCCACCTCGGCCAAGCGCCGTGTCCGCCGCGGCGAGCACCACAGGGTCCAAATTCGTCAGGCCGGCATCGGTGGAAACGTAAAGGTCAACGTCGGCCTGGACCCGAGTGGCGTTGTCCAGGTTGGTCTGGTTCACGCCGGAGCGCGGCAGCGAGAGGTTGACAGACTGGAAGGTGAGAAAGGCGGCGTTGTTGTAGTTCTGGTCGTTCGTCAGGACATAGAAGCGCCACTGGTTGGTCAGGCCAACCGTGATGACGCCGTCGGGTCCCGCGGGCGCGGGGATGCTATTGGTGCCCGGCACCGGCCCCTGCGCGCCCACGCGCTGGTTCAACAAGAGCGCGCCCGATATGCCCTGGTCCGAGGCGAAGCTATTGGTGATGAAGGTCACGCTGGCGGAACTGTCGGAGGCAACGGGGATGTCGGTGACGGTCAAGGCGTTCGTCACGAGGCCATCGCCGCTGGAGATGACCAGCGCGTAATCCTGAACCACGCTGTTGGTCCGGCCGGTGACGGCATTGACGTTAACCTGGCGGGCCACAACGGTGACCGAGTAGTGGGCGGCCAATGCGGGGGCGAGATAGACGTTCTCGACATTGTTCACTACGTCGAGGTTCGGCGGGGTGTTGGTGTCCCAAGGCTGAGTGAAGCCGCTGCCCAGAGGGATGTCGTTGCCGAAGAAGACGTTGCCGGAGTCGAGGTTGGTGACGACGAGGTCCAGGTTGTTGACCAGCTTGAGGCTGGCGGCGGGGTTGCCGGGCGGGTCGGTCCAGACGAGGGTGAGGCGCAACGGCTGGTTGGTGGCGGCGGGTGAGAGGGAGACAAAACGGGTATGGCTCTGGCTGGTGGCCAGGGCATCAGCCGGGTTCTGGTCGAACAACTGCATGGGCGCGGCAGCCTGGACAAAAGAGTTAGAGAGGCCGACGGGCAGGCTGTTGGTGAGGCTGATCAAGCCCCAGCCTTGAGAGTTGGTGGAGCTATTAACCTGATAGGCGCCCGGGGCGACAAGCGGGCGCGCACCGTTGATCAGCAGCGCCTTCATGAGCGCCGGGCTGTTGGTGCGGCCCGATTTCTGGAAGAACTCCTGCATCAGAGCCAGGACGCCGGACGCTTCAGCCGCGGCCAGGCTGGTGCCTGATTCGTAGCGATAGAATGGCCCGAGCGTGTTGTTCAGGTTGCTAAGGACTTCGAAGTAGTTACCAGAGCCGCGGTTGGTGCTGTAGCAGGCCGGCTGGCTCCACTGCGTCGAGCGTGCCGAGACGACAAAGGTGCCGGGCGCGACGACATCCGGTTTGAGGCGGCCAAAACTACCTTCGAGGCCGACCCCCACGTTGCCCCGGCTGGAGAAAGAGGCCACCGCGTTATTGGTGTCCGTGAGCCCCAGCCAAGGTTGGTTGGTCAGGCAGAAGTTCGTGCCGTTGACCGTCGCGCATTGCCAGACCTGGTCGGCGATTTGGCGCGGCTGCTCAATGGCGCCGACGGTGATGACGTTCTTGGCGGTGGCGGGTGATTGGACGGAATCCGGGTCGCCGCCCGAGCCGTCATCCGCGCCGTTACCAGCGTTGCCGGCCCCAAACACAAAGAGGAGCGGCTGAGAACCGGAGACCTCAGGGAGAGCATCACGGACGGCGGCATCGTAGCGAGCCGCCGCCAGATCGTAGGCGTTGTCGTTCGCATAGTGCCAACTGTTGTTGGAGATGAAAGCATTGGTACGAGCGGCAGTCTCCTGGAGGTAGGAGTCGGAGGCCGGCCCGGGATCGGGATTGGCGGCGATGGCGAAGACTTGCGCGGCAGGGGCCAGGCCACGGAATTGGTAGCCCACGGCGGGCATTATTGAACCGCTGGCGTTGGTAACTGTGAGGGACTCGAGGCCACTGCCGGCGATGATGCCGGCGACGTAGGTGCCGTGACCGTTGGAATCAACCCCGCTAACCGGGACGTCGAAGAGCACCCTGCCCTGCAAATCCGGCTGGTTTGTGTCCACGCCAGAGTCATTGACGTTGACGAGGACATTGCTGCCCGTCAGGCCGAGATAGTTGCCGGGGGTAACCGTATCGGCGGCCACGCCGATGCGCGCGCGGCTCAGGTCATTGGCCAGCACGCGGCTGCGGGAGAGTTCTATTTCCTGCACACCGGCCAGGCGGGCGATAGCCGACAACAGGCCGGCTGACTGAAAGGCTGAAGGCTGAAGGCTGAATGCTGAAATGGGAAGGGGTGGGGGTGGGGCCTGGGGGGCGGGGGGCGAGGGTCTTGAGACCGGATGCAGCACCCTGAGCACTGGACCGAACGGTGAGCGTTCTTCACCAAGGACCTTGACGCCGAGTTTGTCCAACTCGTCGAGAGCAGCCGCGCGGGCGTCCGGAAAGAGCAACACGTTGAGCGCGAGGTTGTCCGACAGAGGCTGTTGCTCGACGGCCAAGGCGAGCAAGGGCGACTTGAGTTTGAAGTAGGGCTCGTAGGGCAGGACGGCCTGCGTCTCGGGATCAGCCTGCAACTGCTGCGCAGTGGCTGCGGTCGCGCGAACAAGGTATGCCTGGTTGGGAATGTAGGCCACGATGAGGGCACCGGCCGCTTGCAAGCGAGCGCGGAAGGCATCGTCCAGCGGCGCACGGGATTGGACCACGTAGGCGCCAGGGTCGCCCTGGGCACGCAGATGCTCAGGGATCGCCAGGGCCAGGGGCTGGGCGGTATCGAGCACGGCGTTTTCGAGCAGGAGGGCGGTAGGGCGGCGGACCAGTTGGCCAAGGGGCGTGGGGGTATTGCTAAGGCGGAGGGGGAGCGCGAGGGGCGCGAGGGGCGTGGAGCGTGGAGCGTGGAGCGTGACGGATTGCGCGGGGGCAGGGAAAGTAAGGAGGCTGGGCTGGCTCAGCAGAGGGAAGGGCAGCGCAGGCGTGATGCGCGACACGCGAGGAACAGGAGACGGGGCTGGAAGTCCGAGCGGCAGAGCGGTGGTCCGCTCGGCTACCCCCTTGTCAGCCGCCCGCCAGAAACAGGCCCCCGCAACGAAAAGCATCACGCTCACCAAAAGCCAGATCCTAAGCCGTGAGCGCATAAGGCAACTCAACATAATGGATCGGCCACTCGATTACCAGCCAAAAGCGTTGGCCCTATCCCTGAAAAGCCCTACTTGATCAGGCGGTAGTATTTTGGCCCGGGTCCGATGGTGTCAAAGGCGACATTCTCACTGCCTACGGTGGACACCGCGAGCCCGGCGTCGCCCCACGGGCCAGCCAACCCGGGCTTGGATTGCAGGGTGTAGCCCGGAAACGCGGTGTACCAGGAAAGGCGGACCTGGTTGCCAGTCCAGTGCTGGATAATGAGCGTTGGCACGGACTGAAACCGGAAGTTCGGGCCGACCACGATCGAGCCGGCGGTTCCAGACATGGCCACGGGAGAAACGAAACCGCTGTCTGCGAAGGCGACGGCGTCCACTTGAATCGCCGGGGCGACAGTCACGGAGCCGCCGACGGTTGGGCCGGCCACGTCGAGGCCCAAGCTGCCGCCCGGGTAAGAGACTCCGAGATGATAGACCTGACCGGAGGCAAGCGCGACCGGGGTGATGGACTCGTAGCGGGTCTGGTCGAACAGGCTGCTGGACGGGGTGATGGAGTTGGACGCCAGGAGCAAGCCGCTGTGATTCCACAAGCCCACCTGGACGGAAGTGACACCGGGGTTGTCCTCGAAGACTTTGGCGAAGCAACCCAGTTGAGTCACCGCGAAGGCGTTGGTGCTCTGGAAAGTCCAGCCGAGGGTGCCGCCATAGCCAGTGACACCGCTGGTCCCGAAGCCCAGGATCGCTTCCGAGGGCCCCTGAGCCAGGCCGGTGAATGTTGCCGCCAGCACGGCTAGTGAAAGCAAATACTTCATGTTTCTTGTCTCTCGTTATGAACCCGCGTGCAGTCCCGTGATGCGGGGACGCGGTTGCAGGTATAAAGCTCTACTTGATCAGACGGTAGTATTTTGGACTAGGGCCGATGGTGTCGAAGACGACGTATTCAGAGCCGACCGTCGTCACGGGGAGCGCGGCATTTGCCCAAAGTCCAAACAAACTGGACTTGGATTGTAGAGTGTAACCCAAGTAAGCCGTCTGCCAGGAAAGGCGGACCTGGTTCGGGGGCCAGATATGGATGTAGAGCGTGGGATAGAACCCGAACGCCTGGACAATGCGGAAGAACGCGGGCGCATTGGGCACCGGCGAGACCTCGAAGGTCGTCAGCGGGGTGGTGGCGGTAACGAAGCCGAGATTGGACCAGACGATCGGCGCCGCGATGCTGGCGGTGTATTGCACGAAATAGCTCTCGCCCTCGACGGAGTTCCAACTCAGCAGGAGCCCGTGCGGCGGGTTGAGCGGCGTGACCGCGATCCTAAGCGGCTGGGCGCTGACCAGGAGGCCCAAGTTGTTGGGCAGCGTGGCGCGGATGGTGTAAGCGACGTTGGACCGCTCATTGTTGTAAACGCCCAGGTACCAGTGTCCGCGGAGGTCGGGCAGCGCGGAGTTGGTCCGGAGGACAATCTGTTCCGGAGTGGTGCCGGGGAAGAAGCTGCCGTCGAAGTACGGCGCCATGGTCGGGGGCAGGTCCGGCTGGAGCACCAGGTCGGCGTCACCAGACAGGTTGTAGAGTTCGAACAAGACACTGGGCACGGAATTACTAATGAGGAAGTCGAAAAATAACTTCTGCGGCGGCCCCGGGGGAGCGGCGAAGGCGCTCACGCCGGAGGAGACGACAAACGGGATGTCGTTGGTGAGAGGAATGATTATCGGGTAGTCCGCGCGCAGGCACGCCTGGAGAGAGAAGGTGACGTTGGTGGCGGTGGTGTTGTACACGCCGACGTACCAGCGATTGGTTTGGATGGGGAACGGCGTGGTGTTGGTGACCAGCATGACGATTTCATCATTGGTGCAGGGCTGCTGGCTGAGATAGTCGTAGTGGTTGAGGTCCGGGAGCGGCAGGTGCTGGCTCAAGACGAGGGTGAGATTGCTGTTCGCCCCAGAGAGCCAGACCGAGACGGCTTGAGGCGGCAGGCCGTCTGGCTGCCCGTTGGTGGAGACATCGAACTGGAAGTAGCGCGGAATGCCGGCCGGGCCGACGACATTAGTGGTCACCTGGCAGTTAGGGAGGGTGGTGATATCAAACCAGACCCCAAGGGCAAAGGTAACCGGGACGGGGTTGGGGTTGCTGAGGGCGAGATAGTAAGTCTGACCGATGACCAGCGGCGGCGTAGTGTTGGTGGCAAGCACAACGGTGCCGCTCGGTAGCGGGCCGATCAGCGCCCGATCCGCAGCCGAGGGATAGTTGGTCTGGTTAAAGAGCACGGTAACGGGCAAAGGAGTGCTCGTGTGTGCCTGGACGGCGAATTCGAGGATGTTGGTCGCCAGGGTGGCCCACTGCGGCACCTGGACGAGAAAGTATTGTATGCTGTTGGCTGGCAACGAGTTGGTGTAGGGGATGCCGTGGCTCAGGGAGATGACCGGCGGCGGACTAAACGGCGCGAGTCCGAAATTAAGCACCCATTGCAACAACTGGGCGCTGTTAGTCTCCGGCCCCACGCGATTATCCCAGATTTCGAGCGTCCAGACGCCAAAAGCGTCCTGGCCGTAAAGGTCGGAGAGCGGCACCTCGGGCAGATAGTAGAGCTCGGACGCCACTTCGCTCAGGGTGATACCGTCCACCAGCGTGCCCGGCATGAGGCTTTGGAGAAGAAGGACCGCGTTAGTTTGGAGGGCGGTGAACTCGACACTGTGGGTGCTCCACTGTGAATTATCCCCGTACGCAACGCCGAGGAACGCGCCATCCACGGATACCTTCAGCGTGGCCAGGCTCAGGGCGGGAGGCAAAGAATAGGTGGCCTTGCCATTGCTGCCGGCGGCGGCAATCGCGGCGATCTCGGGCCCGGTCAACGCGCGGGCGTAAACAGTGAGCTCGTCCATGAACCCGTAGAAAGGCTGGGTCCAGTCATACCGGCTCCGGTTCCCAATGGTGACGCCGGGGCTCAGCGCCGGATCAAGGTCCTGATAGGGTGAGAGGGTGGTGTAATTGGAGGCGACACAAACGCCGTTGACATAGAGGCGCAGGGCATTGGTCGTGATCGTCACCATGTTTGTCCCACTGGCAGCGACCGAAATATTGGTGACCGGTTTATCGAAGACCGCGGCGATGTGCCACCAGCCGCCGTTGGAACCGCCGCCAAGCTGGACCGGGCCGTTGGTGGTGAGGACGTCCGCGCCCAGGCTGCCGGTGTAGGCATCGGCGATATGGAAGTGGAGGTTGTAGCGGGTCGGATCGGAGGACGGCTCAAGCGCCAGCCAGTAAGGATCGCCCAAACCGTCACAATCGAAGGGCGCGGGGTAACCACGGAAGAAAATCATCTCGGTGCCGCAGTAGCTTATGTCGGTGGTTCCGTTGGTGGTGGACAGCGGGTTGATCCAGGCTTCGATGGTGAAGGCGTTGGTGAATTGGAGTTGCGGCGAATCAGCCAGCTCGATCTTGCTGCCGGGATCGTCCACGTCCTCCGGCCAGAGGTCGGGATCAAACGCCGGCGGGGGTTCGGTCTGGCCATTAAAGAAGAACCCATTGGGGCCGACGTAAACCTGGTTGGTGTCGCCAACATAGGCGGCGGTCGTGTTGGTCGCGCCGTAGAGGAACGCGCCGTTGTTGCCGCTAATCAGGTCCTGGGCGCGCTGGCTCAGCGGGTCAAGGCTGCCGTTCCACCAGCCGACGGCACACGGGCCACGGAGATTGTAGCTGAGCTGGTAACGGTGGCCGGGAATCGTGGGCAGGAGGCATTGGACGGCGCCGGTGGCCAGCGCCAGCGAGTTGGTGGCGTCCGCATCGAACCAGGCGTTGCTGAGGACCGTGACCGACCCCTGAGTGACGGTCCAGTTTCGGGTGCCGATGGCGGGGCTGTTAGGGCCACCGGAAATGGTGGCGCCAGCGTTATAAAGGCCCGCCAGGGCGCTGCTGAAGCCGTTTGAGAAGATGAGGACCGGGGGGAAGTTCGAAGTGATGTAAGGCGTAGGCGCGAACTTAATCGGGAGCTTTGCGAGGTTGGTGTCCTCGGTGAAGTGCAGGAGGCCGTTGATGGTATTGGTTACCATGCCTGACAGCACGAAGTCGTCCACCATCGCGTTCAGGTTGTTGGCCGAGTTGGTACCGGCAGGATCGTAGGGATTGAGTCCGCGGACAACGATGGCGGTCGGGTTGGTGGAGGTGGAGAAGGAGATGGTGTTGGTCTCCCACCGCGGCCCGTTGTTGGTCCAGGTCAGGCCGTTGGTAAAAGCAAAGGTCTGGGTTCCGGAATCCGTGAGCAGACTCACCTCGGTCGCCACGGGGCAGACCAGGACGTTGGTGCCGTACTTGCCCCGGCTGCCGGCGTTATAGATCGCGTTGACCTCGCAGGGGGAGAGAGCGCGCTGATAAACGCTGAATTCATCCAGGCCGCCGGCGAATGCGGTCCCAGAGGTGGGCGCGCCAAAGGTCCAACTCAAGATGTCGTGGTTTTCGTAAGCCGCGCCGCAATAGCCGCTGAATCCAACCCAGGCTTTGCCATCGGCATCTACCGCCGACGCCATTCCCGGAATCGGAATGTTGGTAAAGAGCATCACTCCGTCCAGCCAGACCGACATTCGCGTACCATCAAAAGCAACCCTGCTCTGGTGCACGGCTCCGTCTTTCAGATTGATGCCCAGTGGGGTCAAATCCACCTGGGTAACATACAAACCGGCCGTCTGTATGCCCACGGAGTTGCCACTGACATCACAAGTCTGGTAATTGGTGCAACCCGGCCAATTCCAAGCCGTGTTGAAAAAGACACTGACATAGTTTGTCAAAAAGCCCAAGTATTGTTCAATGGCCGGCCCAATGTTCTGCACGGTGAACCAGATTCCATCCCCTCCGCCAGCCCCGGGATTGCTGATCCGGAATTGAAAGCTGGTATTAAAACCCATGGCGCAAGGTTGTTTACCCGCCGCCCACGCGTCCCCCACTTGATTTTGGGCAGCCGGCGTGAGCCGCAAAACCGCGCCGTTCTGGGCGGCGGGGCCAGCGAGGTTAAGCCCGGCGGTTGAATTGAAGTTGGTGTAGTTGATTGGGGCCGGCAGAATGGCCGGATCGTAGCCGAGGTAAAGGTCGCCCGAGGTGCGCGGCACGAAGTTGGTGAGGAACTGCACAGTAGCCGCGCTCTGGCCGTTGGTATAAAGGACCGCGTTGCCGCTGTTGGTGTTGTAGGTGAGGGCGACATGCTGCCAGCCGCCGTTGGTGAGGGCCAGCGGCGTAGTGGCGATGGAATGGGGTTGGGAGTTGGTATCCCAAAGGATCGCAGCCAGGGAGTTGGGACCGTTGGTCAACCCGAGCCAGAACTGAACCCCGCGCGAAGTCTGGTTGGTCGGAGGGGTGGCGTCATACCATTCGACCAGCGGGGCTGGGCTAGCGACGTTGGCGGGTTTGATCCAGCCTTCGATGCTGAAGCCGCGCCCCCGGCCAAGATCGAGTTCCGGGCAACGGGGGACGACCATGCGCGTAGCCAGCCCGTCGCCGACGAAAGCCTGGTTCACTTCGCCAGACTCTCCGCTCGTCAGCCGGGCATAGTCCACCGCCACATCCGTCAGCGATGGCCCGCTGGGCGACCCCATGAACTGAGACAGACCCAGCTTAAAGCCCGAAGGGAAAGCCGCGGCGGTGTGGGTGAAGGAGACTCCGGCCAGCTCCGCCCCGGCGTCGCTGAGCACGGCAGCACGCACGCCCTGGTTGGGGGCCGCGGACAACACGAGGCGATACCAGGTATTGTTCTGGAAGTTGAACGGCAACTCATTATACGAGTTGTCGATGCTGCTGCCCGCAACGAGGAGGTGCACGGCGCCATAGGCGCCGTTGTCCGGAGCCACGACGTCGAAACGATTCGAATTGGCCGCATCAATAACCCAGATTTCGATGAATCCGTCGATGCTGTTGGGGGAACCCTGTGTGAGCGTGTTGAAGCGCACCTCATAACGGAAGTCCTGGCCGTGGAAGGTGGTGGCCGAACTCCAGCCTTTCCGCGTCCACGGGCTGAGGGTGTTTCTCAGCCGCATGACATTGCTGCCACCGATGGTGGTAAAGGTGGCGTTCGGAACGCCCGCATACACCTCGACGAGCCCCGGCGGGCCGGCGCCGTTGACAACACTGGGCAAACCCGGCTGCCACATCGGGTTAACCGTGGGACCGGCGCAGTTGTCCAGGAAGAGCGACGCGTTGCCCGTCGAGAACGCCACGTCCCCGAGCAGCAGCCCGTTGAGGCCGCCGAAGATGTCCGAGCCGTCCACGTCCAACGGCCACCAGGTGACCATGCCCTCGAGCCAGGGTAAATGATTGACCCGGTAGCTGAGCGTGTAGGGGTTCAAGGCGGGGGACGTTAGCGCATTGGTCGTCGGTAGCGAATTAGACACCCCACCGTCCAACAAACCCAGCACGTGATTGCTCAGGCAGAAGCAGGCGTAATCGTCCAGGACATCCACCATATTGCTGAGCACGCTCCACCCCTGGAACATGGCGCCTGGGGCATAGAGGCCGACCGGCGAGGAGTCGAAATTGTTCGTGTAGAACGGCGCCATATTGGTCACCACGCTGAGACCAAACGTGCCGATGCCCAGCCCGTTGGTCGTGAGCGCCCCCCGGTCCTCGTAGAGCAGGACCCGCGTGCCGTTGGGGCTGATGAGGGTGATGGCGAGATCGGAGGAGCGCGGATCGCTGAGGAGCAGCCCAACATCCAGCGAGGAAATGATGTTGTGAAAGTTGTTGGTCAGGTGGATGTCGGTGACGGCGTCGTCCAGGACCGGCACCGACGAGGTGGTTTGGATGCTGATGATGGGGTTGATGGTGTTGAGGGACAGGCTGAATCTGGCGCGGAGGTTGACCTTGACCGGCGTGGTGCTGAGGTTGCAAGTGCGGACGGTGTAGCTGGTGCCAGGTTGCAGTGGCGGCAAGTCACTCTGGTCAATGGTCACTATGCCGCCGAGGGTGTTGGTGATGAGAATGCCCTTGCAGTCTCCGCCGTCGCCGGGGCAGACCTGGAGGGTAATCTGGATGGGCGGAGTGGCGGAAACCACGCTGAGCGCCACCGTCAGGCCGACCGCTTCCGGAGGAACATCCACGAAATCCGCGCGGCAGGCGTTCCCCTGGATAACGGCGGTGACGCCGCCACTGCTGGCCATGTCCTGCTGGAGTTCGAGGAAGAGCTGCAAGCTCATGTTGGTGCCGATGTGATTGGTGGCATTATCGACCGTGGTGAACAGCCACTGCCCGATGCCATCCTTGTTGGCGAAGGTGAGCAAATTGCCCGGCCCATCGGTGTGCTGCACGTGTGGATTGAAGAGGAAGGGAGAGGTCCCAACATTGCGTTCATCACTGTCATCGTAGATATAACTGGTCCACGTTTCACAGCCTGCGGCAGCCGGATCGGCCACACAGGTGTGATTGTGGAGGATGGCAAAATCCCCGGAGTGACTCAGGCTGCTGACCAAATCGGTCATCAACTCATGGGCGACGACGTTGGTGACGATCACGCGGTGCAGCTTGATGGGCGCGACCGAGATGGCCATCAACAGCGACGCCTGCGAGAATTGCGGCGATCCGTCCGGTATCGCCAGCGGCGTCGGGAAGCCAAGCAGATGCTGGTTACCCTGCTCATCCGTGCTGCCGAAGGGCAGTTGGCTGAAGATACCCAGCAGCGCGTACTCCGCCGCCTGGTGATCCTCCGACTTGACGCCGATGTAATAAACCCCGGGGATGGCATTGGAAAAGACAATCATCTCGGTACCGCCGCGGCTCAGGGATTTGCTGGCCAACCTAACCGCGAGCGAGGCCAGGTTCGTCAAGTCGTAGTTGGCGGGGATCCTCGGCGGCGCCACATAGAGGTCAATGTCCGCCTGCGGACGCGTCGCCAGGTCCGCATTGGGCTGGAAGACCCCCTCGCGCGGGACGGCCAGGTTGAGTGGCAGGAAGGTGAGAAACGCGGCATTCGTGTAGGGGGTGTCGTTGGTAATCGCGTAGAAATGCCATTGGTTGGTCATGCCCAGGGTGATCACGCCGTTCGCCGCAGTCGGCAGCAGGATGCTGTTGGTGCCCAGCAGCGGGGTGTCGGCGCCGACGCGCTGGTTGAGCATGAAGCCGCCGGCAAAGCCGGGGGAATTGGTGAACATGTTGGGAATGATGGTCACCAGCGGTTTCGTCTCGTAAACGACCGGGGAGTTGCTCAGCGTCAGCGAGTTCTCCGACTGACCGTTGCCGCTCGAGATGACCAGCGCATAATCCTGGGCCACGTTGTCGGGGTTCGCCGTCACGGCATTCACGTTGACCCGGTGGCCCACGACGGTGACCGTATAGTTGGTGCTGAGCCTGCCATCCAGGGTCAAGGCCGGCGACAGATAGACGTTCTCGACATTGTTCACCGTATCCACGATCGGAATGGTGTTGGTGTCCCAGGACACATTGAAATCGCTGCCCGCCGCAATGTCGTTGCCCAAGAACACCTCGGAGGTATCCAGGTTGGTAACGATCAGGTTGAGGTCATTGACCAGCTTAACGCTGGCAATGGGATCGCCCGGCGGGTCGGTCCAGACCAGGGTAAAGCGCAGGGGTTGATTTCGGGCCGCCGCCGACAAGGAAATGCCACGCGTGTGGCTCTGGCCGGTGGCCAGCGCGTTGGTGGGGTCTTGCTCGATGATGATCATCGAATTGGTGGACGCGCTGAGATTGGTGGACGTGCTGAGATTGGTCAAAGTGCCGGGCAAACTGGCAGGCAGGTTGATCAGCCCCCAGCCCTGGTAGTTGACGGAGGCCCGAACGTTGAAATCATAGTTGCCGCTGACCGAGCGCGCGCCGTTGATCAGCATCGCCTTCAGCAGGGCGGGGCTGTGATTGGTCAGCTTGAGCCGCGACTCGAAGAACTCCTGCATCAAGGCCAAGGTGCCCGAGGCTTCGGCTGCCGCCATGCTGGTCCCTGACTCGTAACGGTAATACTGCCCGAGCGAGTCATTCATCCCCTCCAGCACCTGGAGGTAGTTGCCCAGTTCGTTAGTGACCACAATGTCGGTATAGAGATCACAACGGACCACCGCTTGCGTGGTAAAATTACCCACCGCGAAATACCAATAAATTCCCACCGGGCTGAGCACTGAATCCGGCGGGATGGCGACCTGATTATTGGTACCGACGACGTCAACGTCGGACGCGTTCGTCGGATAGTGGGACCGATTGATAAAGATGGGCAGGACCGGGAACGGGACCGGCGAATTGGTGTTGGGCACCAGCACGAAGGTCACCTGGACGGCGTTCTCCGGGACGAAGATCTTACCGTAATAGAACTGGTTGGTGGTAACGGGAATATCGTGATAGGCGAAGAATATGTTGCCCGTCGGGTTGTAGTAGGCGTTGGTGTCCCACTGCGCTGACTTGGTCGAAATCACAAAGGTGCCCGGTGCCACGACATCCGGCTTGAACCGGCCGAACTCGCCCTCGATGTTGATGCCCACATTGCCCCGGCTGGAAAACGCGGCCACCTGGTCGCTGGAATCGGTCATGCTCAGCCACGGCTGGTTAGTGGCACAGTTATTAGTCGAGTTGGGAGGCGAGCATTTCCAAACCTCGTTAGTAACGTAGCGCGGTTGCTTGATGGCGCCCACCGTAATGACGTTCTTGGCCGTGGCGGGCGACTGCACCGTGTCGCTGTTGCCGAAGCTTCCGGTATCGTCCCCACCGCCCGTGTTGCCGGCCGAAAAGACCAGCAGGAGCGGCTGGGAGCCCGAGACGTTGGGCAAAGCGTCGCGCACCGCAGCATCGTAGCTGGCGGCATGGAGGTCGTAGCTCTGGGAGTCGTTGCCGACGTAGTTCCAGCTATTATTGGAGATAAAGGCATTAGTCCGCGCGGCACCTTGCTGCAAAACACTGTCAGACGGCCAGGTCAAAGTCGCGCCGTCCGTAAATGGCTTGGTAAACATCCCCACCGGCTGGACGAAGATCTTGGCGGCGGGCGCTTTACCACGAAACTGGGTATTGGTGCCGGCATAAGCGCCGGTAGGGCCGGCGGCATTGGTGACCGTGGAGGATTCGCCGCCGCTGCTGGCGATGATGCCCGCCACATGCGTTCCGTGGCCGTTGGGATCAAGCAGCGCATTCGTGGAATTGCCGAACACCCGCGGGCTCAAATCCGGATGGGTGGCATCCACGCCCGAGTCGTTCACGCTCACCAAAATGTTGGTCCCCGTCAGCCCCAGGTAGTTGTTGGTGGTGAGCAGGTTGGTCGAGACGCCGACCTGCACGCGGCTCAGGTCATTCGCCGGCACCCGCGCCGCCGCTATTTCCATCTCATGCACCCCGGGCAAGGCCGCCAGAAACGGCAGGCTCTCGACGGGCGGCAGCACTTGCACCACCGGGCCGAAGGGTGACCGGTCTTCACCGAGGACTTTGACACTCAGGTTGGCCAGATCCGCGAGCGTCTGCGTGCGCGCATCAGCAAACAGCAACAGGTTGAGCACGCTGTTGTCGGGCAGCGGCTGCTGGGCGACCGCCAGTTTCAGGAGCGACGGCTTGAGTTTGTAATACGGTTCGTAGGGCAGGACGCTCTGCGTCCGCGGGTCCGCCTGCAACTGCCCGGCCACCGCCCCGGAGGCGCGCACCAGGTAGGCATTGTTGGGAATGTAGGCGACCACGCTGGCCCCGACCGCCTTCAACAGGGAACGAAAGCCGGCGTCAATCGGCCCGCGGGCCTGCACGACGTAACTGCCCGGATCGCCCTGGGCGCGCAGATGATCGGGAATGGCCAGGCTCGTGGGCCGGGCGGTGTCGAGCAGCGCGTTTTCGAGCAGGATGGCGGTATCACTGCGCTGCAATTCCCTGAAGGGCCGAGCGGTGTTGCTGAGGCGCAGGGCCAGGTGATTGGTGAGGCGGGATGCCTGATTCGTGAGCGGACCAGCCGCCGGGGGGATGTTGAGCGTGCCAGCCTGGCTCAAGAGCTGGAACGGGATCCGAGGGGCGTGAGGTGTTGCGGGTTGCGTATTGCGTGATTCGGCCTTCGGATTTCGGCCTTCGGATTTCCCCGATTGGGTCGCCCATCGCTCTCCCAGCCGCCAGAAATAAAAGGCGGCGGCAAAGCACATCAAGCTCAGTAATAGCCAAGTCAAGGGTCGCCTACGCATAGAAATATCAGTTAATCAGGATGTTGAAGAGAAAGCGAGAAGAGAGCCTGGAGTTGGCCGGAGTGATGCGCATCTCACATTCTTCTGGAGCGCGGACATTCTTGTCCGCCGGTGGGCCTGCGGGCTGACCATCACGCAAAGGCGGACAAGAATGTCCGC
>CAIWJG010000563.1 GCA_903912925.1 uncultured Verrucomicrobia subdivision 3 bacterium
AGTGTTTCTAAATCAATGGGTTGCAAAGGTTTTGTGCGGTTGGGGCGAGGAATTTGAGCTGTGGCGGAATCCGTGAAGACCTCCCCTGGGGGGGTAGCTGGGACTTTTTTTGTCGCTAAACGCTAAGGCGAGGATTTGGGTAGCTGTTGGTGCCTTGACTTCTAGGCCGGGAGCAAGTTGCATAGAGGCGACGGCATCATTAAATGATCGGTTGCGCATGAAATTATCCAGCAGCAGCACTTCTGAGAGACCTGGTTCGAGGCTTGGGCTTCGGATTTCCTTCGGGTTTCGTGTTTCGGATTTCGGATTTGGAAGCCGGAGTCCCCTGGGAATCTTGAGTAACTTACAGAGGCGCGCGTGGGGGCCGTTGGTCGTGCTCTTGGCGGCCATGTGTTTTGCCCTGGCGACGAGCAGGGCGGCTGAAGCGAATGCGTTTCAGCGGGCAAAGGAAGGTCTGGCGAAGATGGACGTGCCGGCGCTAGTCCGGGCAGTCGCGGACCTCCAGGCGTCCTATCCCGGCAAATACCCCGATGGCGCGGCGATGCTGGAGCAATTGAAGGCGTTTGAGAAAGACCTGCCTGCGTTGACGAAAGGGATCGAGAGCAGCGACAATGATGCGCTCGCCCGGTATTCAAGCCTGGTTGCGCTGAGGCAAAAGGCGCTGCTCTCAAACCCGTTGCTGGATTTCGAGCAGATGCTGCTGGTAAAACGCCGGGACAACAATCTGGCGCTGCCGCAGAACTGGCAGGGCAATTCGAGCCTGAACGCACATGTAGAAAACGAGATTTGCCTCATGCCGGTGCAGGGCCCGGACCGGCGGCTGAAAACCTTCTACAAGCCGTCAAAGGACTATTTCGTGGGGGATGTGGACCTGAATTTCGATGCGGACAAGCTGTTGTTCTCTTCTATCGGCAGCCACAACCGTTGGCAGGTGTTCGAGATTCGGACGGATGGCACTGGGCTGCGGCAGGTGACGCCGAGCGATGAGACCGATATTGACAGCTACGACCCGGTTTACCTCCCGGACAACCGAATCATCTTCGACTCGACCAGCACCTTTGAAGGCGTGCCGTGCGTAGGCGGCAGTGATTACGTGGCCAACCTCCACCTGATGAACCCGGATGGCACCAATATCCGGAGACTCTGCTTCGACCAGGACAATGATTGGTGCCCAGTCGTAATGGCCAGCGGCCGCGTGATGTACCTGAGATGGGAATACACCGACTCGGCGCATTATTTCGCCCGAGTGCTGATGTCCATGAACCCGGACGGCACCAGCCAGGCATCGGTTTACCACAACAATTCCTACTGGCCCAACGGTCTCTGGTATGCGCGCCCGCTGCCAGGCAGCCCGACGAAGTTCGTCGCGATCATCTCGGGGCACCACGGTGTGCCGCGGATGGGTGAGATGATTGTGTTTGATGTAGCCAAAGGGCGGCAGGAAGACACGGGTGCGATGCAGCGCATCCCAGGCTACGGCAAACCCGTCAAGGGAATCATCAAGGACACCCTGGTGGACGACTCGTGGCCGAAGTTCCTGCACCCCTATCCGCTGAGCGACAAATACTTCCTGGTCTCCTGCAAGCCCACGCCGCAGTCGGCCTGGGGGATCTACCTGGTGGACGTGTTCGATAACATGCTGTTGCTGAAGGAAGAGCCGGGCTTTGCATTATTCGAGCCACTGCCGCTCCGCAAGACCGAACGCCCGCCGGTGATTCAAGACAAAGTCAGGCTCAACGAGACCAATGCCACGGTGTATGTGCATGACATCTATGACGGGGCAGGGCTGCGGGGTGTGCAGCGCGGCATCGTAAAGAGCCTGAGGGTGTATCAATACGAGTATTCCTACCGCAACCAGGGGGGCCACTACTTCGTTGGAATGGAAGGCGGCTGGGACGTGCGCCGGCTGATCGGCACCGTGCCGGTCGAAGAAGACGGCTCGGTGATGTTCCGTATCCCCGCGAATACGCCGGTAACCTTGCAGCCGCTGGACGAGGAAGGCAAAGCCTTGCAGCAAATGCGGAGCTGGCTGGTGGGCATGCCGGGGGAATATGTCTCGTGCGCCGGCTGCCACGAGTCGCAGAACTCGACCGCCGCGCCCACACTGGCCCTGGCGGCGCGGAAACCGCCGGTGGACCCCACTCCGTGGTACGGGCCCAAGCGCGGATTCAGTTTCGTGCGCGAGGTGCAGCCGGTGCTGGACCAATACTGCGCCGGCTGTCACAACGGTCAGTCCGGTCGGCCCAACCTCTCGGACCCGAAGATCATTCATCCCAGCGAGGGCATTATTTCGTTGCCAAAATCCTATTTTGAGCTGCATCCGTACGTGCGGCGCAACGGCCCGGAGGGCGATTATCACGTCCTGACGCCGCTGGAGTTTCATGCCAACACCAGCCTGCTGGTGCAGATGCTGCGCAAGGGCCACCATAACGTGAAGCTCGATGCCGAGGCTTGGGACCGCTTGATCACTTGGATAGACATCAATGTTCCCGCTCACGGGACCTACCACGAGGCCTCACCTATCCCGCAGAATTTCGAGAAGCGGCGCTACCAGGCAAAGAAGAAATACGCGAACGTGGATGAGGACATCGAGGCCATCCTCAATCCGTACCACAAGTCTGTAGCATTCGTCACCCCAGAGCCGCTGGCGCCGCCTCCGGCACCGGTGACGCTGCCTGGCTGGCCAATGGCACCGGACAAAGCGAAACAACTGCAGCAGGACCTGGGAACCACTGAGATGACCGTGGACCTGGGTGGCGGGGCATCCATTCAGCTCAAGAAGATACCGGCCGGGGAATTCGTCATGGGCGATGTGGATGGCTACGGGAATGAGTATCCGACGGCTGCTGCCAGAATCGAGAAGCCGTTCTGGATCGGCGCAACCGAAGTAAGCCTGGCGCAGTATCAGCAGTTTGACCCCAACCACCGCAATGGCTACTACGACATGCACTACAAAGACCAGGTCAAGCCAGGCTACCTGATGGATTCTCCCGACCTGCCGGCGATTCGCGTTTCGTGGGACCAGGCGATGGCGTTTTGCCAGTGGCTTTCGACGCGCACCGGCAAGAAGGTGTCGCTGCCGACCGAAGCCCAGTGGGAGTGGACCTGCCGAGCCGGCTCAAGCACGCCGATGTTCTATGGCGACCTGAACTCGGACTTCTCGACCTTTGCCAACCTGGCCGATGCCTCCCTGTCGAAGCTGGCGGTCAGCGGTGTTGACCCGCAGCCGATTAAGAACCCGGATAAGTTCTGGGATTTCGTGCCCAAGGAAGCGCGGTTCAACGACAGCGCGGTCCACTTGGCGTCGGTGGGGCAATACCAACCTAACGCCTGGGGTTTGCACAACATGATCGGCAACGCGGCGGAATGGACGCTGGACGATTATCGGCCCTATCCCTACCAGCCGCAAACCGCCTGCGCCGGGATAGGCGCAGGGATGCGGAAAGCGGTTCGCGGCGGTTCGTGGTCGGACCGGCCAAAGGAATCGCGCGCGTCGGCCCGGTGGGATTACCCTCAGTGGCAGCGGGTCTATAATGTTGGGTTCCGAATCGTGGTGGCCGAATAGTTTGGGTGAAATGAACTGTGCCTTGCCCAACTTGCCCGTGAGCCGTGCCTTCTTAGTAGCACTGTGTCTGGCAGTCTTCCTCGCAAATGCGCAGGCGGCGGAGCCATCGGTCGGCAGCCAACCTTCCGGGCAGATTCTTGTCGCCGGAGATCGGCGGGTGATGGTGCTTTCGCCTGCAGGCGAAGTTCTGTGGGAGTATCCGACCAAGCTTACGCATGACGTTTGGATGCTGCCGAGTGGTAATGTGTTGTTTGCTGACGGGGAGACCGTCACAGAAGTCACCCGCGAGAAGAAGGTGGTGTTTCAATACCGGGCGGCTGAGCAAAAGGGTGGCGGCACTTACGCCTGCCAGCGGTTGGCGGACGGGAAGACGTTCGTCGGCGAGAACTCCACCGGGCGACTGTTGGAATTGGACCCGGATGGCAAAGTGGTTTTCGCATTGCAAACCAGCCCTTCCCGGACAGGCGAGCACCACAACATGCGGATGGCGCGAAAACTGGCGAACGGCAATTACCTCGTCTGCCACTCAGGAGCGCGGCTGGTCAAAGAATACACCCCCAAGGGCGAAGCAGTGTGGGAGGTCAAAGTGCCGGGCGCGGTGGCATTCGCGGCTATCCGGACCCCGAGCGGCAATACGCTGGTCTCATGCCTGGACCGGGTGGTGGAATACGATCCGAACGGCAAGAGCATCTGGGAGTGCCGTGCTGAAGAGCTGGGGGCCTCCGTGACCGTGCGAAATCTGACCGGGATTAACCTGTTGCCGAATGGCAACGTGGTAGCGGGTTGTTACCAAGCCTATGCCGACGGGCAAGGGTGTGGCCTGCTGGAGATTTCCCGTGAGAAGAAGGTGGTGTGGAGCTACTCGAAGCCGAAAGGGGACCAGACCATGATGGCGGTGCAGTTGCTCTCCGCCGAAGGCAAGCCGTCCACGGGAGGCGTCTTGCGCTGAATAGATTTTACTCGAACCAAACCGTTAGCTAAAACTCAACAGACAGATAACACACATGAAAAACAACATGATCGCTCGATTGGCACTGGCCTCGGCGGTGGCGGTGGCCATCGCGGTATTCGGGGCAAACAGCGTCGCAAAAGACAGCAGCAACCAACCAATGAAGACTATCAAACTCCCCAAATACAAGAACGAGGACTTTTACAAAGACGGCAAGTTCCAGGTGGACAAGGCCAAGCAGGCCTATTTCGACATGATGGCGGCTTACGGTTACCCGGTATCGGCATCGCTGCGCACGAACATGTGGGCAACCGACTTCGGCCTGGGCGACTTCGTCAACGTCGGCATGGCAGGGGTCTTCTGGGTCAACTTCCAGGAGACGGGCTATTTCGCGCATGAGATTTATCTGCTACCCAGGCAGATGATTGTCGAGCACGGGCATGAGGCGACGCCCAAGGGGAAGGCAAAGATGGAGAGCTGGCATGTGCGTTACGGGGGCATTTGCACGGTCGGCGAAGAAGGCGAACCACTGCCCGCCGAGGTCAAGCTGCCGAAGAGCCAGGCAAAGTTCATCACCCTGTCCAAGGGCTACATGATGGTACCCGGCGACATCCGCACCTTGAACCGTGTTGAGGCCAAGCACTTCATGATCGCCGGGCCCCAGGGCGCAATCGTCAGCGAATACGCAAGCTTCCATGACGGCGAAGGGCTGCGGTTCACCAATCCCAACGTCAAGTTCTGAGCAATTCCTAACCCAAGAGCAACGACCGTTATCAGCACCCTTATGAAAAAAGAGTTTCATCACGTTGGCATTCCGACCCAAGCGCGGCAGCCGAACGAAATCCACCTGGCCCCCAGCAAGCTGTTTATCACCGATGCCATGCAGAGCGAGCATCGGGTCGAATGGCTGCGGTTCGAGCCGGGGTGTCCGATGCCCGAACTGCTGCAGACGGTGGCGCACGTGGCCTACACAGTGGACAACCTGGACGAGGCACTGGCAGGTCGGAAGATCATCGTGGAGCCCTTCTTCCCAATGGAAGGTGTGCGCGCGGCGTTCATTGACGACGCGGGCGCTCCGGTCGAGTACCTCGAATTCAAAAAGTAGGCCGTCCCGCGACAAAGGAAGCAATATGACAATGAAGAAATTCATCAACGACCCGAAAGACCTCACCCGGGAACTGCTCGAAGGCTTTGCGATTGCGCACCCGGATGTCATCGCTATCAAATCCGAGAAGATCGTATGCCGGGCCAATCCCAAGCCGGCGAACAAGGTGGCGATCGTGACGCTAGGCGGTGCGGGGCACGAGCCGGCTCTGAGCGGGTTCGTGGGCTCCGGCATGCTCGATTACAGCGTGGTGGGCGACGTATTTGCGGCGCCCGGGCCGCCGAAGGTGCTGGAGGCGCTGCGTCTGGCGAATCGGCCCGCAGGCATTCTCTTCGTCGTGCTGAACCATGCCGGGGACGTGATGAGCGCCAACATGGCGATGGAGATGGCGGCCAAGGAGGGGATTCCCTTCAAGATGCTGCTGACCCATGAGGACATCGCGCCCGGGGCAAATGCTCCGGCGGAAGACCGTCGCGGGCTGGTCGGCTGCATCCCGCTTTACAAGATCGCGGGGGCGGCCGCCGAAGCGGGCAAGAGCCTCGACGAAGTCTATGCGCTGGCCCAGCGGTTCAATGACAACATGGCGACGCTGGCGGTGGCGATGAAGACGGCGACGCATCCAGCGTCGGGCCAGGCAATCTTCGACCTTGCTGACGACCAGATGGAGATCGGGATGGGCCAGCATGGGGAAGCGGGCACCGGCCCGTCCAAGATACTCACGGCGGATCAGACGGCGGAGTTGATGCTGTCGCGGTTGGTAGAGGCGGTCAAGGCGAAGGCTGGTGACCGGTTGTTACTGCTGATCAATGGCTGCGGCGCAACGACGCTGATGGAGATGTACATCGTGCTGCGCGGATGCAAGCGCTACCTGGATTCGAAGGGGATTTCGATCGCAGCCGCCCGCTGTGGCGAGTTTCTGACTGTGCAGGAGATGGCCGGCTTCCAGATGTTCGCCGCGAAGCTGGATGATGAGACGCTGGCGTGCTGGAACGCCCCGTGCAACACCCCGGCGCTGACAGTTGCCTAGCCATGTCTGAGACGATCGGATACAAACAGGTCTGCGGCATGCTCAACGCTGCCGCCGACCAGATTCGCATGAATCACCAGATGCTGTCGAAGCTCGACAGCGCGGTCGGCGATGGCGATCACGGCACGACGATCCTCCGGGCAATGGAAGCCGTCAGCAAGACGGTGTCTGAGAACCCGGAGTCGGATTTGAAGACGCTGCTTTCGGCGGTCGCCTGGGCGGTGATGTCGTGCGACGGGGGCTCCACGGGGCCGCTGTTGGGATCGTTCTTTATGGGCATGAGTGACGGTGCCGCAGGGCGAGAGGAACTGGATTGCGCGGGGGTCGCGGCGGTGTTCGATGCCGGCGTCACTAAGCTGCAAAAGCAGAGCCGCGCCCAGGTGGGCGACAAGACGATGATGGACGCCTTCCTGCCAGCGCTGGCGGCCCTGAAATCTGCCGACAGTGCGCGCGGGATCAAGGCCGCACTGGAGCAGGCTGCCGAGGCGGCGGCCAAAGGCGCCGAGGCGACCCAGAACATGAAGGCCAAGTTTGGGCGCGCGCGAAACCTCGGCGATCGAGTGCTCGGGCACACCGACCCGGGGGCGGTCTCTATCTCGCTCATCCTCAAAGGGTTCAGCGAGGCGATGGAGCATAGAATTTCGGGCTCATGATTGTGAGCTGGTGAAAGATGTAGAACACGAAACTAATTACGACAAACTGAAAGTCATTATGGCAGAAAAAGACAATAACAAGGATGCCGCCGATTACGGGATTGGCGTGCCGGTCAAGAAACATGGGTTTTTCCTCAAGGGCCTCGATCACGTGGATTGGGGAATGAAGGACCGGCTGAGCCGCATCTTCAACCCGAAGTCAGGCCACACGGTGATGCTGGCTTTTGATCACGGCTATATCATGGGGCCCACGTCGGGCCTGGAGCGGATGGATCTGACGATCACGCCGCTGATTGAATACGCCGACTGCATCATGTGCTCGCGCGGGTCGTTGCGCTCGATCGTGCCGCCGACGTCGAACAAGGCAGTATCCCTCCGCTATTCGGCGGGGACCACCGTGCTGACCGACCTGAACGACGAGTGCCTCCTGGACATTGATGATGCGATTCGAGTGAATGCGTCCGCGCTCGCCATCATGGTCGCGATAGGAAGCAAGCACGAGGCAAAGACCATCGAGAACCTGGTCCGCACCGCGGACTTGGGCAACAAATACGGAATCCCGACGTTGGGCGTGACGGCAGTGGGCAAGGAGTTGGTTCGCGACTCCCGGTATCTGTCGCTGGCCTGCCGGGTTTGCGCCGAGAACGGCGCTACGTTCGTGAAGACCTACTTCTGCGAAGAGGACTTCGAGAAGGTGGCCTGCTCATGCCCGGTGCCGATTGTGATTGCCGGCGGCAAGAAGTTGCCGGAACTCGAAGCGCTCGAGGTCGCCTCCAAGGCGATCCAGCAAGGCGCGTCCGGCGTGGACATGGGCCGCAACGTATTTCAGGCGGACCATCCCATAGGCATGATCCAGGCCATTCGGGCCGTCGTCCACGACCAGCGGTCCCCGAAGGACGCCTTCGATCTCTACAACACGATCAAGAACGCGAAAGGCTGAGCGAATCCTTTCCTTTGTCCGAGCTGGAATCTGCTAACGTCAAGGATGCTCGGCATCGGTCAACTTGCGAAGCTCGGTGCGCATCTTAGATTTTTCCAACGCTGCTGGCACGGGTGACTGGAGCGCGGACATTCTTGTCCGCCAGTGCGTCATGGTCAACCGCAAAGCCCACTGGCGGACAAGAATGTCCGC
>CAIWJG010000564.1 GCA_903912925.1 uncultured Verrucomicrobia subdivision 3 bacterium
CCATCTCCGCCATCGGGCCACAACCCCGTTGGGGTTGGCTGACACCACCGGCTTTTCCCAGGGTAGCTCGCGGCTCGCAACCCTGGGCTTCGGGGCGGAATCCCTTTGGGATTCATCTCTGGAATTTCCGAAAGGCATTGCCGCTAAGATCTCCTTCCGAATTCGCTGGCCGATCTGCCAATGCAGCGCCACCAGTGCCGCGTTCACTCCCCGCGCCGCCAGGATCAGCTCCCGCACTTCCGCCACCAACTCTTGCGGTTCGCTGGCCCGGGCTGCCTTCGCCAGCGCTTTGTCCGTTAACAGCTTCGTTTTCATTCGCGTATTTCGCGGTTAACCAGATTGCTGCTTTCTGCTTTTCCCGCATCTTCTTCCAGCAACCTCCCGTACATCCTCAGCCTCTCCTCCAGCACCCTCTTGTCCGGCAACTGCGTCAGATACTCCGACACCCGCATCTTGTGCGGCCCATCCGCCAGCAGCAATTCCACATGCTGCCGCTTCTTCGATGTGCATAGAATCAGCCCCACCGGCTCATTCTCCCCCTCCCGCCATTCGTGGCGCTTCAGCCAGGCCAGGTACAAATCCATCTGCCCCTTGTCCGCCGCCACGAACGCCCCGATCTTCAAATCCACCGCCACCAGGCACCGCAGCCCCCGGTGATAAAACAACAGGTCCAGGAAATAATCCTCATCATCCACCCGCATCGGATACTGCCGCCGGATAAAGCAGAACTCGCTCCCCAGCTCCGTCAAAAACTGTTGCAGGTTGCTGATGATAGCCCCTTCCAGGTCCTTCTCCGAATACGCCCCCGTCAGTCCCAGGAAGTCGAGCAGGTAAGGGTCCTTGAACGCCTCCCGGTAATCCGCTAACTCCGTCGGCCCCTTCCCCTTCTCCAGCTTCACCAGCGCCCGCGTGTCGCTCGACAATGCCACCCGCTCGAATAGCGCTCCCCCGATCTGCCGCTGCAATTCCCGCTTGGACCAACGCTCGGCACACGTTCGCTCAAAGTAAAAGCGCCGCTGGCGCACATCTGCGATGCCCAACAGCATCCGGTAATGCGTCCACCCCAGATGCGAGTGCCTCCGGAAATCAACCAGTAGGCGCTCGCCACGTGCCCTGGCCGATGCAGAGGGAATCAGCGCGCGCTCGGATTTGCTAGCCGGCGGCTGGCAAATCCTGGTTGGCAACAATTTGCTAGCCACTGGCTGGCAAATCTCAAAGCCATCGTAAAAGCGGCGCATGTCCTGCAAGTTGGGCCGGGAGAAGCCGCGGCCGTATTCTTGCGCCAAACGTTCCGCAAGCGACCCCAACAGCCCTTCCCCGTATCCGGCCCGTTTGGCGTTCCGCTGCAATTCTCTCGTGATCACACGTCCCACATTCCAATACAGCGTCACCATCGAAAGATTCGCCGCCGTCACCGCCCGGTGCCGCGCCTCCTCAATTAACCCCCGTATCTCCGGCAGCAGCCCTTCAACCGCCCGCGCCAAAGCGCCGCTCACGGCGCTGCCAACGCCTCCTCCATCCGGTTTCTTCTTGCTCATCTGGTTTACCTTTAGCATTTAGCCTTCAGCCTTTAGACTTTCACCCTCACCTCTCCCGTCAGCAGCTTCGGCATCAACCCCCGCTTCGGCTCTTTCAGCGCTGCTAACTGCTTCTATATGGCTGGTTCTACCGTCCATAATGGGTGCTTTTCCAACATCTCTTTGCCTAGCTTTTTCGGCATAGTAGGCAGTTAAAACATCCCGATCGGATAATACAACTACTTGTTAACCCAACCCGCCGCTTTCGCCACAAATCTTCGCGTTCATTCCGCTCAGTCCTTTAGCCTTTAGCCCTCAACCTTCATACTTTTACCCTCACCTCTCCGGTCAGCAGCTTTTGCATCAGGCCGCGCTTTTGTTCCTTCAGCGCGGCCAGTTGCTTCTGGAGCAGCTCAATCTCCCGGTCACATGCGGAAAGTACATCCACTATCTTCGCCTGCTCCTGAACCGTCGGCGGAATCCTCACCTTCTCCTTAGCGAAGTCATCGAAATCGAAGATCAGCTTCTCGATATGGACACCGTTCGAGGCCAGGTAAGCCATGTGCCACAGCCGCCGGGTCTGGGACAGGTAGTCAAAGAATCGCATGTCCAGGACCTTCGGGTCGCGGTTCACAAGCACGTCATATTCGTCGGAAACGCCGAAACCATCGAAAGGCTTAGTTACCATTGCCCAAGCCCCGTGAACCACTTGCCGCTTGGAGATCACAAAGTCGCCAGCCTTGAGGAGCTTCAGAACCTTGGTCTTCACCTCGCGACCGTAGAACGTCCCCCGGTCAAACAACCCGCCGGACCGCCGACGAATGCTTGCGAACTGATAGGCTGTGTCATCACTCCAAGCGACGTACCGGTCGCATTCTTCCAGCAATGATCCAATTCGCACCGATCGCCACGGTTCGCCCTTGAACTCCTTAAATCGGGTCTGCCCTGTCAGCAGTTGCTGCATTAGCCCCTGCTTCCGATCGCATGCCACCCCATGAAACGCCTGGGCCTTCACAATCGCGGCATCCCAGCAGTCTAGGACCAAAGCAATCCTCTGCTGCTCACCTTCAGGCGGCACAAGCAATTCAAGCTCAGCAACCTGCGTCGCATTCAGCGCCGGGTAACTCGATCCCGAAGTCAGCCCCAAGTACTGCTTTTGCATCCACGGCGAGAACAGTGTTTGAAAGATGAACCTTCCCTCTGCACCGTTCTTCGGATGCAGCACGGCAAAACCCGTAGAGCAGATATGGTCGAGCACCTCAAATGCCACATAGCCGTGGCCGCCTAGCTGAGGCCGAACCGTCGCCATGAGCACATCACCCCGCTCAAAAATCCGCCGCGCCCTCGATGGCGCTTCGCGAAACTTGATGCGCGATTCCGGGAACGACACCCGCCCCAAATCGATGCTGCCAAGATCCAAGTAGTAAAACACTTTTTCGGGATCACAATTCTCCGGTAGCGCGGCACGATTGACCTCAACCACATCACCTAGCGACCCCCATTTCCACCCCTTCGGCGCACTCACAATCCCAACTCCCTCAGGTAATTGACCATTTGCGCCCGAACGCCAGCCAGCTCAACTTCCAAAGTCTTGACCTGGTTCTCCACCGCCTTCAGGTCCACTTCCTTCTCCGGTTCAAAGGTGTCCACATACCGCGGGATGTTCAGGTTGAAGTCGTTTTCCGCAATTTCCTCTCGGGTCGCTCGGTACGAGTACTTCGGCACCGTCTGGAACGCCATGTAGGCACCCACGATCTTCTTGATATGCTCACCACCCAGTTTGTTCTGGTTCGTGCCCTCCACGAACTCCCTGCTCGCATCAATGAACAGAACGTCCTTCGTGCTCCGGCCTTTCTTGAACAGCAGGATCACCGCGGCGATCCCGGTGCCAAAAAACAGCTTGTCCGGGAACCCGATGACCGCATCCAGCAGGTTTTCTTCAATGAGCCCCTTGCGAATGCGTCCCTCCGCACCGCCCCGGAACAACACCCCATGAGGCGCAATCACGCCCACCTTGCCGCCGTCCTCCTTCGCGCTCTCGATCATGTGGCTGATGAACGCATAGTCCGCCTTGCTCTTGGGCGGCACACCTCGGTGGAAGCGGTGGAACTTGTCCGCCTCAGCGCTTTCCGCCCCCCACTTGTCCAGCGAGAACGGAAAGTTAGCCACCTGCACGTCAAACTTCATCAGCGCGTCGCCCTCGATCAGCTTCGGGTTGGCCAGGGTGTCCCCCCACTCGATCCGCGCGCTGTCCTTATGGTGCAGGAACATGTTCATGCGGCAGAGCGCCCACGTGCTCCCGTTCATCTCCTGGCCGTACAGGGAGAAGTCATCGCTGCCCACCTCCGCGCCGACGCGGATCAGCAGCGACCCGCTCCCGCAGGTCCAGTCGCAGATCCGGTTGCCCTTCCTGGGCTCTACCAGCTTGGCCAACACCTCCGACACCTCACCCGGCGTGAAGAACTCGCCCCCCTTCTTGCCCGCGTCGCTCGCAAACCGCCCAATCAGGTACTGGTATGTGTCCCCGATAACGTCTTGCTTGCCCACCCGGGACGGCCGCAAATCCATCTCCGGCCCGGCGAAATCCTCGAGCAGGTGCTTCAGCCGCTTGTTGCGCTCGCGGGTCTGGCCCAGGTTGGCCTCCGAGTTGAAATCAATGTTGCGGAACACGCCCTCCAACTTGGCCTTGTTGGCATCCTCGATCTGTTCGAGCGCCACGTTGATCAACTAGCCGATGTTGGTTTCGTTCCGCCGGGCATAAAGCGCGTAGTAGTCGCACCCATCCGGCATCACGAAACGCTCACGCGCCAGCCGGCGCTTCACTCGCTCCGCGTCGCCCATGTATTCCTTCTCAAACTCCTCCTTCCGGTCCTTCCAGACGTCGGACAGGTATTTGAGGAACAGCATCACCAGGATGTAATCCTTGTACTGTGCCGGGTCGATGGTCCCGCGGAAGGTGTCACACGCCCGCCACGCCACGTTGTTGATCTGGTCTTGGCTAATCGTCTTCATGTTCAGTTAGGTCCGTGTTAATTCGTGAAATCCGTGTCTGCTATTTGCTACCGGCCATCGCCTATTTGGTCACCGCCCACCTGCCACTGGTCACTGATTACTGATTACTGATGACTGGTCACTGATTACTGCCCACTGCCGCCCGCCTCATCCCCCGCTCCTGGCGGCGCTTGCAACGCCTTCTTTTGTTCCGCCTTCAGCCGCTTCTTCTCGCGGCTCTCCACCTTCTTGATGCTCTCGGCGGTGGGAAGGTTCTCTGGCATGGTGCCGCCAAGCTCGTGAATGGTCTGCCGGACCTTCCGGCCCACTTCGTTGTGAATTCGCCCGGCGTGGTCTTTGTTCCGCACATTTTCCCGCCGGAGCTTCTCCTCCGTCTGCGTCGCGCGGAATAAATTCGCGGCCAGCTCCGTGCTGCCCAGGTGGTCAAGAACGTGCTCTTTGCCCTTGAGCCGCTTCCGTTCATGGATGTCGCGCATCCCAAGCCCGCCGTAAAGCCCTCGGTAGCCGTGGTCCATGAAGATCGCGTAATCCACCGGCTGGATCACGCCGGCCTGCTTGGCCGCGCCCGCCAGGTTCTTGTTGTGCTTCTTCATCTGTGGTTCCTTCCTGCTCTCAACCCGCAACCCTCAACTCCGTTTGGCGCCTCACCGCCCCCAGCATGAGCCCATCCACCAAGACGCGCCGCCGGCCCCTGATCTCTTCCAGGAGTTCCAGTTCCCGCAGCTTCAGCCGGTCGATACACACAATGGTATTCTGCACCTCCATGCTCGGCACCGGCACTTCCAGCCCCGCCAGCGCCGCCATCGGGACGAACGGCACCGCGGACCCCCCGCGAACCTTCTTAATCAACTCCCGTGTCTCCGGCAGGTTCAGATACCAACCAAGGTACTCGGCAGAGACAGACCGCCCATTGCACCGCATGACGAACAGGTGTGGGGCGGCAATCACATCGGCAGCCTCGCCGCCGAAGGTCGCCGTTTCATTCCGGACCCCGCGCGCCACAAAGAGCAGGTCGCCGCAGTGCAGCACATGCTTCTGCCAGTCCCCCGGCGCCTCGACTCTGGCCAGCCCACTATCCCAAATGGGTCCCTTGGTGGCGCTCACATCCCCCATCTGGACCAGGCGGCAACCATCCTTCTCGACAAACGGAATCCGCTTCCGGAACGGGTATCCCGTCCTCATCTCGACCAGCTCGCCCAGTCGCATTATGCTCGTGCCTGTTGTCACCGTGAATGCTTTTACTACACTACGCGACAGAATGCAACATATATGTTCTGCAATAAAGCTATTCACGCATTAACCGAGTCGCCCCCAGTAGCAAGCAAGCAACATCGTCAAGCGAATGTAGAAGGCAGAATTAAGAATCTGCCTGGCTGATTGACTCAAGTAGGCCCCACAGGTTGTGGTTCGCGGCTGCATTTGTCACACAGTTACCGCTATGCCTTGGGGCCACTTGAGTCAATCAGCCAGGCAGGATTAAGAATGAAGAATTCTGTCAGGCTCCCCTAAAGCTACATCAATGCGACATCAAAGCCACCTCAAAGCGTGTTGCTAGCCAGG
>CAIWJG010000565.1 GCA_903912925.1 uncultured Verrucomicrobia subdivision 3 bacterium
GACCCCACCCGAAATCCCGCCCCCTGAATAGAATGTCTGGTCTAGCTGTGATCCGTTCGACCTCCTGGTAAACGGGGTCATCCCAATCATAATAAACGTCCGTCCAGCGGTTCGTAAATGGCTTGAATTCTCCGCTCAGTGATCCATAGGGATGACGCACAAACGTTACCTTCTCAATGCCGGGACGATCCGCCGTCTGAACAAGGCTGCCGTCGTTTGTGCCTCTGAGATGCACGTCCGGCAGCAGGCTCTCGCAGCGCACCTGGCTCCCGCTCAACAAGTATCTCAATCCGCCCACATCATCCTGAGACAAGCCATTTAAGAACAGACCATAGCTAAATTGCGCACTCGCCGCTGGGATGTCACATCTCGCCACCGGATCGACCCGAAATACAACGGTTTCGCAGAAAATGTTCGTGGGGGGAAGGGACCACGCGTACATTTCGATAATGTAGGAGTACAGTACCCCGTTTAGCAAGGACGAGGGTTGAGCCGTCGCGGGATCGAAGCTGCGTTCAATGACATCGAAGGTATAATTCGTTGGCGAACTGGTTGGCTGGTAATCCCGAATACAGAAAGCATAGCGCATTGGATCAGCGAGGCCCATCTGTTCAAGCAGCAGGAACAATGTTGCAGACTTCAGATCAAGAAGATGCGCGGCTTGGGCTCGGTAGTTTACTCGCCAGATGTTCTGGGGGTAGTTCGACAGGTTGATTGACGAAGCCGGTGGCAACGCGTTTAGTATCCCGATTGCTCCCTCCACCGCCGCCACTCCATTGGAACCAAAGTAGTCGAGAAACGACCGGTCAAAGCCATACGTAACCACCGGCACGTTCCAGCGGTAGCCTTCGCCGAGATTCATTGGCCCGCCAATGTCTCCCGGAAGCCGGTAACATTTCTGTATATCCATCCAGTCAGCGTAGGGGCCTAGCAATGAATAGGCGAAGCTTCCAACGGGGCCGCTGAGAAGCGCGATCATCATTAAAGGCTGCCACTTGAACCTCTTCTGAACAGTCATGAGACGCATTATCCGCGGCACGCGGCTTCTGGCAAGTAGGTTCGAGAAGCCGCCGGAACTGGATGAGGCACCGCGTGTGGTTTTAAGGAGGCCTATGTGAAATGGAACCAGCGGATGAAGTATAGGCTCCAAGGCAGGCGGGCAGTTGGGGGGGGTGTCCCGTTGGTCAGAACGCTATGCGGCAGATTGCGCTACCCTAACTCCAAGGCGGTTGATGGCTATCTGGCGGGCGTGATCGAGCACCACATCCCCCGGCTCAAGGGCCTGGTTTGTCCTCATGCGGGTTACGAATTCTCCGGGCAGACCGCGGCCATCGACTATAGGCTGCTGGCCGGAAGTGATGTGCAAACCGTTGTGGTCATGGGGCCGAGCCACTACGCGCTGTTTCGGGGGCTTGTATCCCCAATTCCGACGCTTACTGCCAAGACCGCAGGATAGACGACACCGAGCAACCTCTCACCCCAGCCCTCTCCCCTTCGGAAGGGGAGAGGGAGTAGCCGCGGCAGCTTTGGGTGTAGTGTATGCTGCGGGCTCCTCAGTATCAGACGCCGCTGGGGCTGGTGCCGATTTCGGAGAAGGCCAGAGCGCTGGCGTCGGTCGCGCCGTTTGTGCTGGAGCCGCGGTGCAAGGTCCAACGGCCGGGTTGGTGGCGAGGCGCCCAAGCCCGCGCCGAAAGAAGGGCAAGACACACCTGAGACGTGGGAGCATTCGGTCGAGGTGCCGGTGCCTTTCTGGCAGCAGGTGCTGAAGAGCTTCCAAATTCTGCCGGTGGTGATTGGCGAGGCTGATCCCGCGCAAGCGGCAAAGGCGTTGGCCGGCAGGATTGACGACAGGACGATTGTTGTCGCGAGTTCCGACTTGAGCCATTACCATACCTACCAGGCAGCCAAAGGGCTGGATGACCGTTGCGTCAAGGCCATCTGCGACCTCGACATTGAGGCGATGGCGGGGCAGGAAGCGTGCGGCAAGCTGCCCATTTTGACGCTGCTGCACTTGGCCCGGCAGAAGGGCTGGAAGGCGCAATTGCTCGATTACCGCAACAGTGATGATGTGACTGGAGATAAGGACCGCGTGGTGGGTTACACGGCCGTGGCGTTTTATGCGCCTGCGCCGGAAAACCTCTCGGCGTCCGAGCGGAAATTCCTGCTCGACCTGGCCCGCAAAACCCTCGTGAGCGTCACCGGCGGTGGTAGCGTGCCCGATGTGGCGGAGAAAGACGTGCCGCCGAAACTGGCGGAGAAGCAGGCCTGCTTCGTCACGCTGACCAAGGACGGGGCGCTGCGCGGGTGCATCGGCCACCTGATGGCCATGGAACCGCTGCACCGGGCGGTGGCCGAGAATGCCCTCAACGCGGCTTTGCGCGACCCGCGTTTTCCGCCGGTGCAGGCTAGCGAACTGGACAAGATCAAGATCGAGATCAGCGTGCTGACGGCGCCGCAGCCGCTGGTGTTCAGCTCGCCGGACGATCTGCTCAGCAAACTGCACCCGAACGAGGACGGCGTGCTGCTGCACATCGGGCCGCGCACGGCGACATTCCTGCCGCAGGTCTGGGCGCAGATTCCCGACAAGGTCAAGTTCCTGGAGCACCTCTCGCAGAAGGCGGGCGGTGAACCCTCGGCCTGGCGGGGCAAGGGTGTCTCGGTCGATATATACCGCGTGGAGTGCTTTGAAGAGGAGCACGCCGGTCACTGAGCGGCAGGGCTGGCGCCGCGGGTTCCGGTGCGGACCACGGTGCAGACGTTTCCGCTGAGCGAGGCCAACGAAGCGCTGAGCCGCCTGCGCTCGGGCCACAGCCAGGGCGCGGCGGTATTGCTCCCGTGATGCCCTCGTGATGCTGGCGTGATGTTTCGATGGGGCTTCGAAGGGTATTCGAAGGGGCTTCGAAGGGGCCTCGAAGGGGCTTCGAAGGAATATTGGGGAATCCCACCCCTCCAGGTTGTCCCGGTGGTTGGCTTTGTCGGGGCGGCTTTCGGCTGAACCGCCCTGAGAGGATGCGCGGGTAGGGTCGTGCGGGTCGGCCACAACGAAAAAGCCGCCCCGATCGATCGGGGCGGCTTGATGAATCTTGTGTTAGCGCCTCGTTGCCTCGGCGGCTACCGCGTTACTTCTTCTTCGCTTTCTTTGCGCCTTTGGCTGCCGTCTCCGCCTCTTCTTCGAGGGCGGCCTGCGCCGCGGCCAGCCGCGCCACGGGGACGCGGAACGGCGAGCAGCTCACGTAGGTCAGTCCGAGCTTGTGGCAGAACTTCACCGAGTTCGGGTCGCCACCGTGTTCGCCGCAGATGCCGAGCTTGATGCCAGGCCGGCCCTGGTTGCCCTTCTCCACGGCGATCTTCATGAGCTGGCCCACGCCAGCCTGATCAATCGAGGCGAACGGGTTGGTCTTGATGATTTCCAGCTCCGCATAGGGCGGGAGGAAGCTGCCGGAGTCGTCGCGGCTCATTCCCAGGCAGGTTTGAGTCAGGTCGTTGGTGCCGAAGCTGAAGAACTCGGCGGTCTGCGCGATCTCGTCGGCAGTCAGCGCGCCACGCGGGACTTCAATCATGGTGCCGACCATGTAGTTGATCTTTACCTTCTGTTCGGCCATGACAGCCTTGGCGGCGGCGTGGACGACCGCGACCTGGAGGTCGAGCTCCTTCTTGAACCCGACGAGCGGGATCATGACTTCCGGCTTCACTTTGATGCCGGCCTTCTGCACTTCGGCGGCGGCTTCGAAGACGGCGCGAGCCTGCATTTCGGAGATTTCGCTGTAAACGATTCCGAGACGGCAGCCACGGAAACCGAGCATGGGATTGAACTCGTGGAGTTCCTTGACGCGCTGTTTGATCTTCTCGACGGGGACGCCCATTTTCTTGGCGAGATCCTGCTGCGCGGCGTCCTCGTGCGGGAGGAACTCGTGCAGCGGCGGGTCGAGGAAGCGGATGGTGGCCGGGAAGCCTTTCAACGCCTTGAAGATGCCGACAAAGTCGCCCTTCTGGTAAGGCAGCAACTTGGCGAGCGCGGCTTTGCGGGCTTCGACGCTGTCCGCGAGGATCATCTCGCGCATGGCGTCAATGCGGTTGCCTTCGAAGAACATGTGCTCGGTGCGCGTGAGGCCGATGCCGGTGGCGCCGAACGCCATAGCGTTTTCGGCTTGCTCGGGGGTGTCGGCGTTCGTGCGAACCTGGAGCTTGGTGACCTTCGAGCACCAGTTCATCAGGATGGCAAACTTGGTGTAGGTGTCGCTCTTCTTGCCGTCCAAGGACTTCTCGACGAGCACCTGAACGATCTCGGAAGCAGCCGTCGGGAGCTGGCCGGCATAGACGTTACCGCGCGTGCCGTTGATGGAGAGGAAGTCGCCTTCCTTGTAGGTCACGCCGTCCGCCTTGAGCGTCTTGGTGCCGTAATCAATCTGGAGCGCGCCGGCGCCGCAGACGCAAACTTTGCCCATCTGGCGCGCTACCAACGCCGCATGCGAGCTGACGCCGCCCTTGGCAGTGAGAATGCCTTCGGAGGCGATCATGCCGCGCAGGTCTTCAGGCGTGGTTTCGTTACGGACGAGCAGAACCTTCTCTCCCTTCTTTGCGGCCGCGTCGGCGCGGTCGGCGTTGAGATACATCTTGCCGGAGGCGGCGCCAGGGCCGGCGGGCAGGCCCGTCGCTATGACTTTGGCGGCCTTCTCGGCTTTCTGGTCGAAGATCGGCGCGAGGAGCTGGTCGAGCTGATCGGCGGGGTTGCGGCGGATGGCCGTCTTCCAGTCGATGAGCTTCTCCTGGCACATGTCCATGGAGAACTTCAGCGCGGCCATGGCGGTGCGCTTGCCGTTGCGGGTCTGCAGCATGAACACCTTGCCGTCCTGAATGGTGAACTCGAAGTCCTGCACGTCCTTGAAGTGGCTCTCCAGCTTGCCGCGGATACTGTCCAATTCCTTGTAGGCGGCGGGCATCTGCTTGGCGAGCTGGGCGACGGGCTCGGGCGTGCGGACGCCGGCGACGACGTCTTCGCCCTGGGCATTGATGAGGAATTCGCCATAGAACTCCTTTTCGCCGTTGGCCGGGTTACGCGTGAAGGCGACGCCGGAGCCGGAGTTGTCACCGGTATTGCCATAAACCATGGCCTGCACACTGACGGCGGTTCCCCATTCAGTGGGGATGCCGTATTTGCGGCGATACACCATGGCGCGGTCGTTCATCCACGAGCCGAACACGGCGCCGGCAGCGCCCCAAAGCTGCTTCCACGGATCTTGCGGAAACTCCTTGCCGGTGCGCTCTTTGATCAACGCCTTGAAACGGGTGACGAGTTCCTGCTGGTCAGCAGCGGTGAGCTTCGAGTCTTCGATTTCCGCATGATACTTCTCGTGTTTGAAACTGCCGATGACCACTTCAAACGGTTCGTGATCTTCGTCCTTGCCCTTCTGGACGCCCATGACGACGTCGCCATACATTTGCACAAAGCGGCGGTAGCAATCCCACGCGAATCGCTCGTTCTGCGTGGCCTTGACGAGCGCGAGCACGGTCTGATCGTTCAGGCCCAGGTTCAGAATGGTGTCCATCATGCCGGGCATCGAGTCGCGCGCGCCGGAGCGGACGGAGACCAGCAGGGGCATGGCGGACTTGTCGCCGAACTTCGTGCCCATGATCTTCTCGACGAAGGCTACGCCCTCTTTAGCCTGGGCTTCGAGCACCTTCGGGTAGGACTTCTTGTTGTCGTAATAGTAAGTGCAGACTTCCGTGGTAATCGTGAAGCCTGGAGGCACGGGCAAGCCAATGCGGCTCATTTCAGCCAGGTTTGCGCCTTTGCCGCCCAGCAGCGGTTTCATGCCGCCATTGCCGTCAGCCGTCTTATTTCCAAACAGATATACGTATTTTGCAGATTTTGCCATAAAACTTCGGTTCTAATCAGGTAACAACGTTCAATACTAAGGTTTCGCCGGAATAACTCCTCCGAAACCGTGCGTGGAAGATATCAGAGGAGGGCTGCATGTCAACGAACGAGTGCGGGGAATTAGGGCGTCACATATCTACGCATCGGGATATGTTGATTGAACAGTTGCGCCCCCTTGGCTTTGCGGTTAGGTTCCGCGCTGCGGACTTGGGACGGGCCCGGGGCCTTGCGCCGAAGCCGGCCAAGATGCCGGAGCAAGATAACGATGGAATGTTTTGACGCTGGACGTGAACACTAAATCAGACCGAGCACGAGAACTGGAGCGCCTGCTGCGCGAGCGCATTGTCATCCTGGACGGCGCGATGGGGACCATGATCCAGACCTACAAGCTGGACGAGGCGGACTTTCGCGGGGAGCGCTTCAAGGATTGGCCCCAGGACTTGAAAGGGAACAACGACCTGCTGAGCCTGACGCAGCCGCACATCATCCAGGCCATCCATCGCCAATACCTTGAGGCGGGCGCGGACATCATTGAGGCCAACACCTTTAATTCCACCAGCATCTCGCTGGCGGACTACAAGCTTCAGAAGCTGGCTTACGAACTCAACGTCGCGGGGGCGCGCAACGCGCGGGCCGCTGCGGAGGCGGTCATGGCTGCGCAGCCAGGCCGCGTTTGTTTCGTCGCTGGCGCCCTGGGGCCAACCGGCAAGACGGCCTCGCTTTCCCCCGACGTCCACAATCCGGCCTACCGGGCCATCACCTTTGATCAACTGGTCGAGGCTTACTTCGAGCAAACGCGCGGGCTGCTGGACGGAGGCGTGGACCTTCTGCTGCTGGAGACCGTGTTCGACTCGCTGAATTCGAAGGCCGCGCTCTTCGCGATTGACAAGCACTTCGACGAGGCCAAGCGCCGTGTGCCCGTGATGGTCTCTTTCACCATCACCGATCTCAGTGGGCGCACCCTCTCGGGCCAGACGGTCGAGGCGTATTGGAACTCGATTTCGCACAACAAGCTGCTGAGCGTCGGCATCAATTGCGCGCTCGGCCCGAAGGAGATGCGGCCGTTCATCGAGGAGCTATCGGGCATTGCAGACGTGCCGGTCAGCGCCTATCCCAATGCCGGGTTGCCCAACCCGATGCTGCCGACCGGTTTCCCCGAGACCCCGGAAACGCTCGCCCCGCAGCTCAAGGAATGGGCGGAGAACGGCTGGCTCAATATCGTCGGCGGCTGCTGCGGCACAACGCCCGCGCACATTCACGCCTTGGCGGAAGCCGTCCGCGGTCTGCCGCCCCGCGTGCCGCCGAAGGTCGAGCCCGGCACGCGCTTGAGCGGGCTGGAGCCGCTGACTATTCGTCCGGAAGCCAACTTCGTTAATATCGGCGAGCGCACCAACGTCACCGGCTCGCCCAAGTTCGCCAAGCTGATCCTCGCCGGCAATTACGACGCCGCGCTGGCGATCGCCAAGCAGCAGGTGGAGAACGGCGCGCAGATGATCGATGTCAACATGGACGAGGCGATGCTCGATTCAGAGAAGGCGATGACGACCTTCCTGAACCTCGTCGCGTCGGAGCCCGATATAGCGCGGGTGCCGGTCATGATTGACAGCTCAAAATGGTCGGTCATCGAGACCGGGCTGAAGTGCGTCCAGGGCAAGGGCGTTGTCAATTCGATCAGCCTCAAGGAAGGGGAGGAGAAGTTTCTCCACCAGGCGAAGTTGATCCGTCGTTATGGTGCGGCGGTGGTGGTGATGGCGTTCGACGAGCGGGGTCAGGCCGACAGTTTCGAACGCAAGATCGAGGTCTGCGAGCGTTCGTATCGCCTCCTGACCCAGCAGGCGGACTTTCCGCCGCAGGACATTATCTTCGACCCGAACGTCCTGACGGTTGCCACCGGCATCGAGGAACACAACAACTATGCTGCGGACTTCATCCGCACGACGAAATGGATCAAGGGAAACCTGCCCTTTGCGCGCGTCAGCGGCGGCATCAGCAACGTTTCCTTTTCCTTCCGCGGCAACAATGTCGTGCGTGAGGCGATGCATTCGGCGTTCCTCTACCATGCCGTCCGGGCGGGGCTGGACATGGGCATCGTGAACCCCGGGATGCTGGAGGTCTATGAGGAGATTCCGAAGGATCTGCTGGAGCTGGTGGAAGATGTGTTGCTCAACCGGCGCCCGGACGCCACCGAACGCCTCGTCAAATTCGCCGAGACCATCAAGCAGAAGGATGAGGCTGTGGTAGCCGAAGAGGAATGGCGGAAGGGCACGGTCGAGCAACGCCTCAGCCACGCCCTGATCAAGGGCATCGTGGATTACATTGATCAAGACACGGAGGAGGCCCGTCAGAAGTACGGCCGGCCGCTGCTGGTCATCGAAGGGCCGCTGATGGCAGGCATGAACGTCGTCGGCGATCTCTTTGGCTCCGGCCGCATGTTCCTGCCGCAGGTTGTCAAGAGCGCACGCGTGATGAAGAAATCCGTGGCTTACCTGTTCCCGTTCATGGAAGCGGAGAAGGCCGCTTCCGGCAATCACCAACCCCAGGGCCGCATCGTTATGGCCACGGTCAAGGGTGACGTACACGACATCGGCAAGAACATCGTTGGCGTGGTGTTGGGCTGCAACAATTACGAGATCATCGATCTCGGCGTTATGGTGCCGGCGGAGAAGATCCTGCAGACCGCTCGCGAAAAGGGTGCCCATATCATCGGCCTGAGCGGGTTGATCACGCCTTCGCTGGACGAGATGATGCACGTCGCGAAAGAAATGGAACGCCAGGGCTTCAGCCTGCCCCTGCTGATTGGCGGAGCGACCACGAGCAAGGCCCACACGGCGGTGAGGATCGCTCCGAGCTATTCCCAGCCGGTCATTCATGTGCTGGATGCTTCGCGCGCCGTGGGGGTAGTGGGGAGCCTCATCAACCCGGGGCTCAAGCCGGCTTTCGTCGAGAATGTCCGCGGTGAATACGATAAGCTCCGCGCGCAACACTCGGCACAGACGGCGAAGCCGTTGCTCACTGTCGAAGAAGCTCGCCGCCGCCACACGCCGATCGAATGGAAAGAGGCCGATGTGAGCAAGCCTGCCTTTACTGGGGTCCGTGTCCTGAGCTCCGATAGCCAATCGCCAATCGCCGAGAGCCAATTGCCTATGACGGTTTCGGAGCTGGTGCCGTTCATTGACTGGTCGCCCTTCTTCCACACCTGGGAGCTGCGCGGGCGCTACCCGGCGATTCTGGAGAAGCCCGAGGCAAAGAAGCTCTTCGAGGAGGCGCAGGAGCTGCTCGATGAAATCATACGCGGGAATTTGCTGACCGTGCGTGGTGTCTATGGGTTCTTCCCGGCTAATTCCGTCGGCGATGACGTCGAACTCTACACCGACGACTCCCGGACCAGCGTTCTGACCACGTTTCACTTCCTGCGCCAGCAAATGGAGAAGCCAGGGGGGCAGTTCAATCACTGCCTGGCGGACTACGTCGCGCCGAAGGCGCCCCGGGCTACCTCTAGCAACTCCCAATTGCCCGACTATTTGGGCGCTTTTGCGGTGACCGCCGGCTTTGGCGTTGAGGAGCTTTGCCGCAAGTTCGAAGCCGACCACGACGATTACAACTCGATCATGACCAAGGCGCTGGCCGATCGCCTGGTCGAGGCGTTTGCGGAACTGCTGCACCAGCGTGCTCGCAAGGAGTGGGGCTATGGCCAGACCGAGAACCTTGCGCCTGATGACTTGATCCGCGAGAAGTATCGCGGCATCCGGCCCGCCGCGGGCTATCCCGCTTGCCCGGACCACACGGAGAAATGGGCTCTCTGGAAGCTGCTCGATGTGGAGAAGAACACCGGCATCAAGCTCACTGAGAGCTGCGCCATGTGGCCCGGCGCCAGCGTCAGCGGCCTCTACTTCGCCCACCCGGAATCGAAGTATTTTGCGGTTGGCAAGATCGGGCGCGACCAGGTGCTCGATTACCACCATCGCAAGCAGATGGACCTGGCAACGGTGGAACGCTGGCTGGGACCGTACCTCAACTATGAGCCGCCCGCAGCCGGCAAGTCTTGAGCCATTTTGCGATTTACTGCCAAGACCGCGGGATAGACGACACCGAGCAACCCCTCACCCCAGCCCCACTGCCGTTGAATTAAGGCAGAAAGGGAGCGTGGCGTAGCGCCTCCCTCTCCCCTTCCGAAGGGGCTGGGGAGAGGGGTCCGTATTGGCCCCTCGGGTTCAGTGGCAGAAGAAATCATTGGGACCTCCTCTCCCCAGCCCTCTCCTCCCTCGGGGGTGGAGAGGGAGAAGCTGCCGCATCTCGCGCGGGAACTTCCTTAATTCAACGGCAATGCACCCCAGCCCTTCCGAAGGGGAGAGGGAGTGGCCTCAGCAGCTTTGGGTGTAGTGTATGCTGCGGACTCCTCAGTAACCCAAGCTTTTCACTGATCCGCTCTTCCGTAGAAATACCAGTCGGCCGGGGGCTTGTTTTTTTTCCATTGCGCCCTAGACTACGTACATGAAGAACGATGTGGTCCAGGTGCAGATTCGGGGCATCCTCCCAGCGAACAGCGGGTGCGCTCTGTTCGTGGGCAATGACGATAAGGTCTTCGTCATCAACGTTGAGCCCAACATGGGCGCCGTTATCGGGATGTTTCTGCGCGCGACTCCCAAGGAGCGTCCGCTTACCCACGACCTCATGCAGAGCATCTTCAAGGGCTTCGGCATCACCGTTGAACGCGTGGTCATTACCGATCTGAAGAACTCGACTTATTTTGCCCGCCTGATCCTGCAACAGCAGAACGAACTCGCCCGCAAGATTGTTGAGATCGACGCCCGACCCAGCGATTGCCTTGCCCTCGCCACCGCCCAGAAGCGCCCCATATACGTCAGCCACGCTCTGTTCGAGCAAGTCGAGGACATGTCGGAAGTGCTCCAGCGCATCAACGAGAATGGCTCCGAGGCTGAATAGGTAAATGCCTGCTCCTGTCTCCAAGCGCTCGGCTCCCCTGGTGCTGGTTTGCGGCGAGGATGATTTTGCCGTCAAGCAGCGGGCCAAGCAACTCTACCTGCAGTGGACCGAAGAGTTGGGCGGGATGGACCACGAGATCATTGACGCGGCCGTCTCAAACAGCGGCGACGCCCTGAAAGCCCTCGCCAAGCTTCGCGAAGCCATGCAGACATTGCCGTTCTTCGGCAGTGGCAAAGCCATCTGGTTCAAAGACTGCAATTTCCTGAGCGAAGAGCGCGCTGCCACCAAGGACGTCATCGAGTCGCTCGTGGCACTGGCCGATGAGCTGAAGGAGTTCGCCTGGCAGAACGTGCGTCTCCTCGTCAGCGCTGGCAAGGTGGACAAGCGGAAGGTCTTCTACAAGACCCTCGACAAGCTGGGCACGGTCGAGAGCTTCGCCGGCTGGTCCGTCGACGACCGCGACTGGGCCAGCCAGGCGGAAGTCTGGGCCCGCAAGGGCCTGCGCACGCGCCAAAAGGAGATTTCCGACGAAGCCCTGGCCGAGCTGATCAACCGTGTCGGCGCCAACGCCCGCCAGCTCGACAGCGAAATCGAGAAAGTCGCCCTCTATGTCGGCGACCGCAAAGAGATCGAGTTCGAGGATGTGGCCACCATTTGTACGCGGAACAAGACGGCCCGGGCCTTTGCCCTGGGCGACGCCCTGGGCGACCGGGATCTGCCCCGGCTGCTGGCCCGGCTGGATGAGGCACTGTGGGAGGTGAAGCTTGACCCGCAGAAGTCGGAGATCGGGTTGCTCTATGGCCTGATTTCCAAGGTTCGTGCGATGCTCTTGCTGAAGGAGATGCTCCGGGAAGGCTGGGTGAAGCCGGATATGGATTACAACCGGTTTAAGGCGCAGCTTGAGCGAGTGCCGACAGACCAGTTGCCCGAAGATCGGCGGTTCAACCCGCTCGCCATCAACCCCTATGTGCTCTACAAGGCCCTGCCCCAAGTGAAGCGCTACAGCGAGGCGGAATTGGTTCGCGCGATGGACCTGCTGTTCCAGTGCAACCTTCGGCTCGTTTCCAGCAGCCTGGAGGAATCGCTGGTCCTGCAGCAGGCCCTGGTGCAGATCGTTGGGAACGCCAGCCCGCGCGCGGGGGCGGCCGGCACGCGTCCCGCCCTGTCCCTGAGTTCCGTGCATTGAAGCAACATGCCTACGCCTGCCGCCAAAATGCTGGTCATGGTGAGTGAGCAATTCGCCTGCATCCGGATTATTGGGCGCGCCAACTTCACTTCGAGCGTTGACTTCAAGATCCTGGTGGATGAGCTGCGGCAAAAAGGCTGCGAGTGCTTCGTGCTCGACCTTTCCGAGTGTTTGCTGATGGACAGCACCTTCCTGGGGGTCCTGGCTGGCCTCGGCCTCAAGCTCAGCGGCGGTAGTGGGGATCGGGCCGGACACAGCGTCGAGTTGTTCGATCCCAGCCCGCGCATCACTGAGTTACTTGAGACGCTCGGCGTGGTGCATCTTTTTAGGATCATCCAGGGCTCCTTCGCTCCGGCGGCACCTGGCGAAGCCGTGGAGCGCGCCGCTTCAGACCCGAGCAAGGCGGAACTGACCCGCACCTGCATCGAGGCCCATCAGACGCTGATGGCCATCAGCCCGGAGAACGCCGCCAGGTTCAAGGATGTCACCCAGTTCCTCGCCGAAGGGGTGAAGAAGTCCAAACCTGAGTAAAGCCGACCGCGCACTTCCTGGGAGGGACGAGCGGGGAGAGGGCAGGGGAGCACACCCCTTTACAAGCGCCAGCCCCGCTTGGGGCAAATCTACGGTTTGGCTATTTCCTCTGCCGTCCGGTCGTGCTAGCATTGCTAGCAGAACTGAGAATTAGAACATTCATGCCGCAACTTCTGGTCAGACAAGTCGAAGAAAAGCTCGTGCGAAAGCTCAAGCAGCAGGCCGGCCAGCACGGGGTGTCCATGGAGGAAGAACACCGTCGCGTCCTGCGCGCGGCATTGCTCGGGCCGTCGAAGAACAAGCGTTCGTTCAAGGAGTTCTTGCTGGCGATGCCCAACGTCGGTGAGGACAAGGTTTTTTAGCGCGGTCCCCAGATCGAGCGCTCCGTTGAGCTATGAGCGGCCTCTTGCTCGACACCAACATCCTGAGCGAACTGCGCAAAGGGAGTCGCGGTGATGTCGGAGTACGCAACTGGGTCGAGCGCATCACCGCCGAAGAGATGTTTGTGAGCGTGCTGGTGCTCGGTGAAATCCGCCAGGGCGTTGAGCGGATACGGATGCGCGACCAAAACCAGGCCCGGGCCTTGGAGAAGTGGCTCCAGAGCATCTCGACCGAATTCGCTGACCGCATCTTGCCAGTAGATGAACGCGTGGCCGACCAATGGGGTCGCCTCGGCTTGCGGCAGCCGGGGCCAACGCTCGACGCTTTCCTGGCGGCGACGGCATTCGTTCACGATCTCACTGTGGTCAGCCGAGACGAGGACGGTTTCCGAAACACGGGCGTGCGGCTCATCAGTCCTTTCTCGAAATCCCAACCATCGGGCAACTGAATGGCTAACGTGTTCACACGCCGCTGTCAGGGTCGCCAGCAACCGCCCCCGGTCCTGGTCACCCTCAAAGATCGCCTCCCGCCGGTTGCCCCGATTCTTCACATGATAGATCGCCCCAGGATATTGAATGCGCAGCTTCCGAGCCCTGAACCCGGCTTGGCGTCACCTCGCCTCTGGGCGTAAGCAAAACATTACAATCTCATTAACCCCTGCTGTTCAGCAGCGCGCTCAAGGATTTCCGGTCTGCTTCCAATAATCTAGTTGGTACGACTGCAATCTGCGCAATATCCAGTCCACACACAGAAATATTGAGAGTTGGCAGGACCTCGCAAATCTGCAACATATCCGTAAGGTATGAAAAGCGCGACCTCCTCATGACCAAACAAGAGCTGCTTGAAGCAATGTGCCTGGAACTAGGCCAGGCAGACCTCAAGGCCATTGGCCAGAGCCGTGGGTTTGATCCTCAGACCGTTGCTTCCCGGAAGCTGATGGAGCATGTTTTCCTTTCGGAGCAGGGGCTGCCAGCGGCGCTGGCGTCGCTGACCGAAGTGGAGACGCTCGGGCTGCACTTGTTAACCTGCTTGGGGGAAGCGGTGGACCTGGACTTTTTCAAACCAGTTTATCCCGGATTGGTTCCCGGCGGCTATGAGCGGAGTTTCACCGAGAGCCGTAAGGGGCTCTTTCATAAGATCAAAACGCAGTTGGTTCGCCGAGGGATATTGCTGTGCGGTACGCTGCCAAAAGGCTACCAGAACCTTTCGGTTTTGGAGCGGACACGATTGATCTTTCCCGAGGAATTTGCCTTGTTCCTGCCCGCGCCCTTTCAGCCCCGCCAGTTGGACAGGACTGCGGTCGGACAGCATCGGGGGAATATTTTGAGGGGCAAACTCAGGGAGATTTCGCAATCCGATGCCACGCCGGCAGGCGCAGCCGCGCAGCGTGAAACGGGTCGCTGGCGACTGACCGATGGCGAGCTATTCTTCGACGGGAAGCCGTTCCACGTGAAGCAACTGGAGGCTTGGCGGTTGGCGCAGTTTGAGGCGTCGGTCTCCTACAAGGCCAGGGGGCAGAACGAGGCGTTGCAGCCGGTTCCGTTGCTGAGGTATGCCTTCTCGCGGTTGCGGGATACTGAGTGGCTGGCCCCCGATGATCTGCTGGTTTTCTGGAAAATGGCGCTGCCGGGGCCCACTGTGCCGGATCCGCGAGCCGTGTGTGAAGCCGGATACGAGTGGGGATGTTTCGAGAGAATCGAGCAGGAAGGGAGCTTTTTGTACCGCCTGCCGCGGCTGGCAGATGCCGTGGCCGAGACGTCGCCGGAGAACTTTCTGGATGCGAGTGATGCGCAGGCCGCGCGCATCGACCTGGATCGCGCGCCGTTGGATGCCGTGGAAAGAGTGTGCGAGGTTTCGCGGCTGAAGGTCACAAAAGGGGCGTTGTGGGCGGTGCCCGACCTTGTGAGGCTAAGCCATGCCTCGGCGGGCACGCTGGCCGGCCCGGTGTTTCTCTGGCTGCGGGAGTACCACCCGGCTTTCCGCCGCACGAGCGAAACGATCGAACAGCGAAGAGGCAAGCTAATCACCCACGAGAACCTGCTGCTGGCGCGGGTGGGTGATTTGAGCTTGAAGGTGATGCTGGAGAAGAAGTTTGGCGAGCCCGGCCAACTGGTGTCGCTCTCCCGTGAGTTTGTGGCTTTTCCCCGCGGGTTGCTGCCGGAAATCAAGGGCTGCCTGAAGAAATCCGGACATGTGGTTAAGAGCATCAACTCCGGTGAGGCGCCGGCTGAAGACTCGGAGATTTGAACAATGAAACTGCCTTCACTAAAATTCGAGGAGACCAAGGTAACCGATCTGGAGGTGTTCGCCAATCCGACGGACATCAGATTCGACATACACGCGTTTATGGAATACGCGCGCAGCCACGAGATCAAGCGGGGGCATCGCGACAACCTGGTGCCCGCGGGGCACCAGCAGCGCCTGGCGAAGTTGCTGAGCCATCCCCTCAGCGAGTCGGACATGGACGAGGACAAATGTTTTCCCTGGATCGATCACGTGGACCAGATTTGCCTGGCGCTCAAATTTGTCCGCTACGACACCAAGGGGGTCTATGCGGGCTACTCGAGTTCCGAGCCATCGTTTCCGGACAACTTCATGGCCGTTGAAGAGCAGGCATACGGGAGGTTTGTCGAACTGCCGTTGCAAGCGCAGGAGGAGAGGTTGCTCGACGTCCACATGGCCTACGGAGGGTGCGGGAATGAGTTTTTTGGCCTGGGCACGTTGACTCGGTTGGATGGGTTTGATGGTCGGGGCAGCGCCTGCGGGGTGCTGCCGACCATTCCCTTCCCCAGCGTGCGGCGGCGTCTCCTGCAACTGCTCGCGGAATGTCCGAGCGGAATCTGGTTCAGCACCTCGTCGCTCATCGAGCATTTGCAGCGCCACGACCCCTGGTTCCTGATTCCAAAGGAGATTCCCGCTCCCGTGAGGAAGTCAGCGATGTCCGGAGGCCGGTATGGTAACTTCGTCGAGGGTAAACGGGGTGATTGGAGCAATCGCATTCCGATTTCCGATAAGGATCCGGAGGGATTTGCGAAAGTGGAAGGGCGGTATCTCGAACGGTTTTTGGAAGGAATCCCGCTGGTGTTGGGCTACACCGAAGTCGCCTACGTGAAGCGCAAAACGGAGACGCCGATTGAGCCGTCCCGCGGCCTATTGCCTGCTTTTCGGGTCACCGAGCGGCTGCGTCGCGCGATGCACAAAGAGATTGCCGCCCCCAAAGTCACCGTGCTACCCAACTTCGAGGTCCATATCGAGTCGCTCTTTTTCCCGGCGGAAACCGAGCGGCAACTCCGTCCGCTGGGCGATTTGGTCCAACGCGGCATCGCCACCGTGTTCAAGTTGACACGCCCCAAGGTCGCCGCCGCTTTGGCTGGAAATTCCAAGACAGACGCCATTGCGACGCTGAAACTTCTTTCCGGGCGCGACCTGCCCGCTAATGTCGAGCAGGAATTGAGCGACTGGGCCGGGCACTCGGAGAAATTCATTCTCTATGAAGGCTTTGGCCTCCTGGAAGGCCGCCGGGAGGCCGCGCATCTGGAGCAATTCATACAGGAGGCAATCTCGCCGGATTTTGCCATCGTCTGCCAAACGGAAGCGCTTTACCATTACTTGGAAGCGGCCGAGCAGGTGCCGGTCAAAGTCCGGCACCGGGACAAGGCACTGGCGGCCCCGGAACAGGTACGAAGCCGGTTGGCCCCCGCGGCTTCGGCCCGGCGCGCGATCATCAAAAAGCCGCTACAGATCAAGCGCAGCGTTGAAACGACACTCTGGTTCGCGAATGCAGAGGCCCATGCTGCCTTTTGCAAGCTGCTGCTCGATGCCAAATGTGTGGTCCCCACGGACCCGCTCGCCATGACGGTGAGTTATCCCGGGCGAGCCGAACCGCTGATCAAAGAGTTCTTGAAGAAGCTCAATCAGGCATACGTGGTGACGATCCAGGATATCGAGACCTGAATCCATGTCCGCGCCTGACGCAAGAAACCCGCTGATTGTTCAGAGTGACCACACCGTTTTGGTGGAGGTTGACAATTCGCGTTACAGCGAGGCACGGGACCGCCTGGTGCGGTTTGCGGAATTGGTAAAGTCGCCGGAGCACATCCATACCTACCGCCTGACGCCGCTGTCTATCTGGAACGCCTGTGCGTCCGGGTTGACGGCCAATCTCATCAGCGACGCGCTTACCGGTCTGGCGAAGTATTCAGTGCCGGAGCATGTGCTGATTTCGGTGCGCGATTTTGCCAGCCGTTATGGCCGGGTGCAGGTAACCCGAGATGAACGCGGGCTGGTCCTATCCACCAACGACCTGCCTCTGGCGGAAGAGATCGCGCGGCAAAAGACCGTGGCACCGTTCCTGCGCGAACGGGTTGAACCCCGTCAGTTCCTGGTGGACCCGGGGGATCGCGGCCGGCTCAAGCTGGCGCTGATTAAGATCGGCTTCCCGGCGGAAGACCTGGCGGGCTACACCGCGGGTGAGGATTTCCCCATTGAATTGCGGTTGGTGACGCGCGCGGGCCGGCCATTTGTGGTGCGTCACTATCAGGACGAGGCGGCGCGGGTTTTTCACGCGGCCGGCACCACCCGCGGCGGCTCCGGGGTTATCGTTTTGCCTTGCGGCGGCGGCAAGACCATCGTGGCCCTCGCGTGCATGGCGCTGGTAAAATCCTCCACCCTCATTCTGGTGACCAGCGTGACCGCCGCGCGGCAATGGATCGAGGAACTGCTGGACAAGACCACGATCCCCGAGGACATGATCGGCGAGTATTGCGGCACAACCAAAGAAGTGCGCTCGGTCACCCTGGCCACCTATCAGATGATGACGCACCGATCGAGTCAGGACGCCGAGTTCACCCATCTGAAACTATTCGACCAACGCAATTGGGGCCTGATCATTTACGATGAGGTGCATCTGCTGCCAGCACCGGTCTTTCAAATCACTGCTACTTTGCAAGCCCGGCGGCGGCTGGGATTGACGGCAACCCTGGTCCGGGAGGACGGACGCGAAGACGATGTCTTTGCCTTGATCGGCCCCAAGAAGGTGGATATCCCCTGGAAGGATATGGAAGCCGAAGGCTGGATTGCCAAAGCGCGATGCACCGAAATCCGGCTGCCCATGTCGGAGGCGCGCCGCTTCGAATATGCCGTCGCCCCCAATCGCTTGAAATTCCGAGTTGCCTCCGAAAACCCCGGAAAACTCAAGGTCGTGCGCCGTCTGCTGAAGCGCCACGCGGACACCCCGACGCTCATTATTGGGATGTATGTCGAGCAAATCAAACAGATGGCGGAAGAGTTAAAGATTCCCATTCTGACGGGGAGCACGCCGCAAAGGACTCGTGACGGGGTGTACGCCGAGTTCAAAGCCGGACGCTTGCGGCAACTGGTAGTTTCCAAGATCGCCAATTTCTCAGTGGACCTGCCAGACGCCGGTGTGGCCATCCAGATTTCCGGCACGTTTGGCTCGCGCCAGGAAGAGGCGCAACGATTAGGCCGGGTGTTGCGGCCCAAGCCCGGAGAGAACCAGGCCCACTTCTATTCGATCGTTTCGCGCGACACGGTGGAGCAGGAATTTGCGATGAACCGCCAGCTTTTCCTATGCGAACAAGGCTACGAATACGCCATTTGGAATCTTGAGAGCGCCGACGCAGAGCTGCCTCAAGAAAGGGAGTGTGGCTTGGCTTCTCCCTCTCCCCTTCCGAAGGGGAGAGGGTTGGGGTGAGGGGAATTCAGTGGGTTTAGCACGGCCCTCCTCTCCCCCAGCCCTACTGATAAGCCTTTGCTTTTCGCGCCCGCTGGTACTTGACGCTGCGCGGGTGTTCCCAGATGCGACCGTGACGCGGGTGCTTTACCGAGCAGGGTTGAGCGGCACGGCGGCGATGCCGTAATCGTCGAGCGAGAGCCAGAGCCCGGAAGTGAGCGCGCCGCCAGCGTGGTTGAGATCAAACCAAAGACAACCAGAGGGCGCGCCCTGGCCGCAGAGACGCAGGGTAGCGGGTGAAGTCAGATCGAAGAGGCTAACAGCGTTGTTTGCACTCTGGGCGGCGAGAAGCGGTCCGAAAGCGGCCAGGGCGGTGACGGGCAGGGCGACTCGCGCCAGGGCCCGGCGCGCGAATTGGCCTTGGGCGGAAAGGCCCCAGGCTTCGAGGGTGTGGTTGGTTCTGCCAGCGGCGGCAGCCCGGCCGAGATAGACGGTGTCGGCGTTCACCAGGACGGGACGGGGCCACGTTTGCGGGAGCGGCAGGGAATCGACCAGATAGGCTCCAACTCCGTCGTAGGCACAAGCGTTGAGGCCCTCGTTGTTGTTGAGGTAGTAGGTGCCGGCCGCGGACATGGCCGTGCCGAGCAGGTAGAGCAAGGCGCCGTCGGCGGAGAGACCGGCGAGTTGGCCGGGAATGCCGACCGCCGGGCGGAGGGTGGGAGCGGCGGGGTCGGCGTAATCAATGACGTCGAGGTAATCGCTAACGCGCCAGCCGGCGGCGGCCGAAAGGAAACTGGATTGTTCGTGGCTGAAGTAGATGCGGCCGGACGCGGTCTGCGGAGCGCTGAAGCCCCAAGCGTTGGTGGGGGTGAAGTTGAAGGTGGAAACCAACGCTGGGAGGGCAGGGTTGCTGACGTTGAAGGCGAGCAGAGAGACGCCGCCGAAGTTCCACCAGGGCCGCCAGTAGGGGAGGCAGAGGAAGGCTTGCGCGCCGGAGGTGGAAGACAGAGCCGCCTGGGCCGCCGATGACGGGTTGGCGATGGCCATTTGGACGCTGGGTGGCATTGAGCTTGCGGCGCCGAGGCCGGCCGTGGGCAGGGAGGCGGAGCCGGTAACGGGCTGGGGGGTCAGATTAACTGCCGAGGCGCGGCCCAGCGCGGAACTGGGGAGGGAAACGGTCGCCCCAGTGGTCGGCAGGACCCCGGATGAAAGGCAATCCACCATCGGGTTGATCCAGAAACCAGACCCGGCGCTGAACCAAACGAGGAGGCCGGGCAATGGCCAGACGGCTTGGTAGTTGGCGCCCGCGCGCGCAGAGTCACCGGGCGAGACGACGGTTTGGCCAACGATGGTCATCGCGGGCAGAGCGCTTACATCCACCACGGTCATCAGCAGGTTTGTGGGGGCGATAACGTCCGGCCCGGAGAGGGTGGAGGCGGTGAGGGCAATCGGCCCGCCATAGACCGGCCAGCCGTAGTAGGCCGTGGGGCTTTGAAGGAGGTAAAGGCGGCTATCGCGCAACGCCGTTCCGACCACCGGCAAGTTGTCGAGGTCGAGCCGGTTGGCGATGGCATCCGGCAGAGAGGTTGGGCCGACGCGAACCGCCGGCGGGTCTCCCCCGAGCCAACCGCCGCCATTGGCGATCTCGATCAGGTAGTCGCCCTGTACAAAGAGTTGGTTCACCGGCCAGGCAATTTCCGCGTCCGCCTTCACCAGCGGATGGTCGCGGTCGGTGGCATCGACGCTCAGCAATTCCTCGCTGGAAAAGGAAATCACCCTCGAACGGTGGGCGGCGGCGCGGCGGGGCGCGAACCGGTGCTCGATGATGCCTCGCGCGGTCAGTGTGCTCGGTCCCAGATCAATCAGTTGGACGCGCTTGGCCCAACCATTGGCGGCGTCACCAGTGTAGGGGACCAGGATCAAACCGAGGTCGGCAAGGACGGTCAAAGCCTTCTCGTCATAAGAGGCTTCACTCCACGAGTAGTTCTCGCCCAGCGGCACGCGGCTCAGCAGGGCAGGGTTTGCCGGGTCATTTACATTGAAGAGGGAGACCGCGACGCGGTTGGTTTCCACGCCGAGGGTCAGCAACTGGTCGCCCAGCGGCAGGATATAGGTGGACCAGCCAGGAACGTCCACCGCTCCCGCTACGACCGGTTGCGCCGGGTTCGACAGGTCCACGACCCAAAGCGGGTCCACCTGGTGGAAGGTCACGACATAGGCGCGGGTGCCGTCGAAGCGAGTGGCGAACAGGGAGTCGCCGCGGGCCAATTCCAGGGAGCCGAGCGGCGCCGGGGTGCGAGGGTTGGCCAAAGAAAAAGTCTGGAGCGTGGTGATCCAGGTGCCGGTCCAGTCATGGTTTGAGCCCGCCTTATAGGTTTGGGAGATGGCCGTGAATACGTCCCCGGCGAGATTCATTTTGAACTTATCGGTCACTTGGCCGGCCGTGGGGATGCCGGCGACATCCCGCAGGGTGCCGTCGGGGGCGCTGATGTCGATGACGCGGACGAGGGGTTGTGCGCCGCTGGCATAATCGAGCGTAGTGACGAAGAGCCAGCGGTCGGTGGCGAGAATGGCGTTGGCATAACCGGGATACCAGAGAGTCGGACGGGCAACGGGGGCGGACGGGTTGGCAAGATCGAAGGCGGACACGACAGTCCCATACTGCCAGGTGTCAGCGTGGGTTCTACTGGCTATGCGGTAGTCCTGGGAGGCGACATACAGGGCGGTGCCAACCAGGCGGCTTTCCTGGAGCCAGCCAGTCACGGGCAGGACGGCGACGGTTTGCGGCGTGCTGCCGGAGACGTCCACGAGGACGATCTGGCTTTGCCAATCACCGCCGCAACTGTTGCGCGCCAGCAACACCACGTGCTGCGGATCGAGCAGATACATCTGCTCTCCCACCGCCGGCATCGGCAGCGTGCCTCGCACTGACGGGGCGTCAGGATTGCTCAGGTCAATAATCTGCAAGCCGCGGAGCTGGTTGAAGTAATAGAGCGTGTCGCCGTCGAGCTTCCAGATGTCCGATTCGACTACAGTGCGGGTGGTGGTGGCGACGGCGGGCGCGGCGGCGGTGGCCGGCAGACTGCCGTCGGCGGACAGGCTGAACACCTCGCCGCGGCCCTGGTCCGGCCGCCAGGAACTCGATTTGCGTGCCGCAAAAGAATGCCGGCCTTGAAAGAACGACGGCGGCAGCAGCTCCTGCAATTGGCCGCGAACGCGCAGCGACTGGCCTTTCAGGAAGGCAGGCACGGCGATAGTGACCCGGCCGGAGTTCAGTCCCGAACGGACCACGGCGCGCGGCACCCAGGCACCCGCATTGGTTACCGCGCGGCTTTCGAGGACGACCGCCCGCCAGCCCCGGGGGACACTCGCGGTCACCAGGAGACTGTTGCCGGAGGTGCGGGTGGTGAGAATACTGGGTGCCAGCGGGGCCGCTCCGAAAGCGCCGGCGATTCCAAAGGTCAGCCACAAGGCTGCCAGCCAGCGCGTGGGAAATGGCACACTTTGCGAAATGCTCATACGAATATTGGCAATGTTGCTACTTGGGGAGATTCAAGCCTAACCAAGGGCAACAGTCAAGCATTCAGCCGATGCTGAAATCACTCAGTGCCACCGCAAGTTTTGCCGGGTTGGCGGTGTTCGCCCACCGCAGGGTCGCGTTGGCGGGCCTGGGCGGCGCGGGCGGGCGGTGCGGGTGGAAATTGCGCAGCCACGAAGCCGGTTCGGCGCTGGCCGGTCTTGCTACTGCCGCGCTGTTGATCTTCTGTCGCCGCTGGTAATCGGCACCTCTAACTCAGGTCGCCTGTGATCATGCCACTGAAGAATGATTTGGTCTTCTGCCCGTAATCTCGTGCCTTTTGCGGCGCGTTGGGGACAACCCGCTTGAGTTGTCTGGCGGGTCCGGATACATTGGGGCGTCATGACAATAAGCGCGCATTTCAACGGCACGGTAATTGTGCCGGACGAGCCGGTGGCTTTGCTCATAGATGCGGCCTTGGAACTGGAGGTGAAACGCACCAACGGCTTTTCTCCGGAGGTCGCCGCCGCGATGGAAGCCGCCAGTGATCCAGCCGACACGGCAGGGCGATTGGCCGCGCTACGCGAATTTTTCGCCCATGCCGTCGAGGGCGCGGACATCCCTGACGAAGTTCTGCGTCGTGAGCACATGTACGGTGACAGCGGGCGATGAATGCACTGGTGGATACGAACATCCTGGTGCGTCTCAGCGACTCGGGCCATCCACTCCAGTCGGTGTGTGAACTGGCCTTGCAGCGGTTGCTGCAGCGGCAGGACCGGGTCTTCCTCTGCGCACAGGTCGCCATTGAATTCCGGGCGGTAGCGACGCGCCCGAAATCTATCAACGGCTTGGGCCTAAGTCCGACTGACGCTGAAATCGGATTGCGACGGGCTGAGCGGTGGCTGGTCTGGCTGCCAGAGCCAGCGGACATTGGCGTACGCTGGCGTGCCCTGGTAAACAAGCACAGTGTCCTCGGCAAGCAAGCCCATGACACACGGTTGGTCGCCCTGATGGAAGCCCATGGCCTGACGTACCTGCTCAGCCTAAACGCCCGCGACTTCGCACGTTTCCCCGGAGTCATCTGTGTCGAGCCAGCGGATGTCCGATAGCGCGGCGAACGCGACCGCCTTAAGGTGCAAATTACCCTGTTGCGGCGGTTGTTCCGGGAGGTTGTGGTCCCTGCTATCTTTACATCCCCCATGTTTCCGCCACCGCTGCCCCAAGTGGCTGGTGCAAGCAGTGCTCCATACTGCCAAGACCGCGGGATAGACGACACGGAGCAACCCCTCACCCCAGCCCTCTCCCCTTCGGAAGGGGAGAGGGAGAAGCCTCGGCAGCTTTGGGTGTAGTGTATGCTGCGGACTCCTCAGTAAATCTAAATTCTTTTCGACCTGCGGTCCAGCAGCAGCAAAGTGAATATCGGGGCGAGAATAATGGCAGTGAAGATCAGCAATGCTCTCAGGACAAAATGGGAGGTTTCGGAGAGATCGGCGAGTGAAAGTTCTCCTCCCAGGTTGGCCATTGAAGCGATACCTCTGGCTCCCCGCATGGTTATGTACCCGGGAACCATCGGGATTACACTCAGCATGGCCAGGATCACGCAATCGACATGTGTTCGCCACGAAAGGAGGATGGCGATTACGGTTGCAGCGACCGCCCCGAGGAAAGTACCCGCTTCGGGGCTGTATCCCAGGTGCATGATCAAAGCACGCAGTCCCCAGGTAGTCGCGCCGCAGAGAAAAAACAGGGGCAGGTATTTGGGTGGGGAGTTGAACAGGATCGCCAGCATGGCCGATCCCGTAGCGCAGGCAACGGTAACGATGGCAAGGAACCCTGGCCAGTCGGCGGGAGCAATCGTACCGCGCTCCAGTCCGGGGGAGAATATGCCCATGACTACGGCGAGTCCCAGGAAGATGGTGAGTAACATCATCAAAGGAGTGGCCCACCGCGCCAGTCCGATCCCGTTATGTTCTCGAAGGAGGTCCATGCCCCCGAGCACCAGGGGAACGGCCGGTATCAGGAAAAGGGTCGGAGACACGATGGCCACGCTTTTCGTTGCGACGGCAGCCGAACTGCTGAACAGAACCGCCAGGGATATCCCGGTGATCAAAGCGAGCAGAGTTGCGGCATAAAAATTCAGGCCGGCGCCCAGGAGCCATTTCCTGAGGCCGAAGATGACTATCGTACAGAGAAATGAAATGCCGAGCGACAGCATATCCCCGCTGTTGATGGCACAATAACAGGCACCCAGGGTTCCGGCGGCAAGGAACTGCCAGTACAGCCTGTAAACCGGTTTGCCGGATCCCGTGTTTTCCAGGAATTGCCGGACTTCATCCGGGGTGGGGTTATTTCGGTCCAGACCACGCAAGAATGAACTGATCTCCATCAGGGCCTTTATGTTGGCCGTGAAGGTTGAAGGAAATCGGCTTATCCGGTTGCTCCGCGGGTCTCCGTTGGTTTCTGAAACGATGACCGCATCATAGGATACGAGAACCGTGATTTTACCTGTACCGCCGAGGTAGTGGTAGAGCCTGGTTACCGAGTCCATGGTCCTCTGGGTCGAGGCACTGCCGGAAAAGAGCAGCCCTCCCAGTTTCAGGCAGAGTTCCGTCCTGACATCCGGATCTGATGTCAGAGGCATGTTTATTCGCTGAATTCTTTCCTGATCCCGGGGCCTTCGGCGTCCAGTCGCGGCGGAACGACCGGAGAGATTTCTGCAGAATAGGAACCGAACTTGAGGGGATTTCCGGGCACCGCCTTATCCCCGGATTGGCTGACCATCTTCCTGAATTTGATCTGTTCGAGGTTTTCCGCTTCTTCCACCGTAAGCACCAGACCGACTGGAATACCTGCCTTTTCGAGTATTGTGCGCCAGCCATCGGCGGTATCCTGCCGCAGGGGTCCTTCAAGCAGGTCCTTGAGAGCCTGCTGGTTCGCATTGCGTTTGGCATTCGAGTCAAAGCGTTGATCCTTGGGAAGATCTGGCAGACCCAGGGTAACGCAGAGGTGACCAAACAGAACATCATTCCCGCAGCAGATCACGAGCAGTCTGTCTTTGCAGGCGAAGGCATCAAAAGGAGTAATAGAGGGATGTCGGTTCCCGATTCGTTCCGGATTGATCTTCAGGGCCAGCGAATCCATCAGTCCGTGCTCCATCAGAGAAAACAAGCCGTCGAGCATGGAAATGTCTATGGTCGTACCTTTGCCGGTCTTTTCCCGGGCATAAAGAGCAGTTGTAATCGCAGCGTAGGCGAAAAGCCCGGCGCTCAGGTCACCTATCGAGGTGCCCACCCGGGTCGGAATCCCGTCGGGGAATCCGGTCACGCTCATGAGCCCCGAAAGCGCCTGTATCACGGAGTCATAGGCAGGCTCCTGGCTCATCGGGCCGGTTTGCCCGAACCCGGAAATCGAGCATACGATCAGCC
>CAIWJG010000566.1 GCA_903912925.1 uncultured Verrucomicrobia subdivision 3 bacterium
GAGGGCCGAATTGCTACCCGCAGCCGGTTGCTTCGGATTTCGGCTCTCGGATTTCGGATCTCCGCACCGCCGCGCTCCGCGCTACACCAAAAAGAAAGGCCTGGGATTGCTCCCAGGCCCCTGTGAATTGTCAAACCCGACCCTTACTGCACAGTATCCTCGATCTTGTGCGTGCCCGGCACCTTGAGGCAGGCCGGTTTGGCCTGCACGGTCGTAACCGAGTAACTGTCAGCGAACGTCTTGCCGCCCGATGGGCAAACCACCGAGTTCTTCATATACGGCAGGATTTCCGCGGAAGTGACGCTGGCCGTATCGCCCTGTTTCGTGTCGAGGGCCCATTGCTGTATGGCGCCGTCAACTTGTCGCAGGTTGCTGATACAAGCATTCATCTGGGCCGTGGTGCGTGCCTTCACGAAGTTGGGGATCGCGATCGACGCCAAAAGGCCAATAATGGCCACGACGATCATGATCTCCACCAAGGTAAATCCCCCTTGGCGGGCGGTTCTTTTCTTCATAGTTTTGTCTTTCTTTTGTTGCGGCGTGAACTCAGCGACCGGCGGTTATTATTATTACAATATGCGTTCACGTATTGCCGACCGCTTACCGCTGTTCAAAATGTAACCGGTGAGACCGTAAAATCAACCTTGGATGCTGTTTAATGATATCCGTTCTTGACCCGACGCGCCGGTGGGATTTGACCCGACGAGGCTTCGACTGTCCAAGGCGACTGTCCAAACGTGGATTGGCTGTCCAATATCTGGACGTGGCGGCGGCCGCGACCTAATCACGTTGCGGGCTTGTGCTAATCTGCGCACCAACTGCGCCTCCCAGGCGCTCGAAGTGCCTGCAAGGCGGCACCACATCCGGATGGTTTACGAAGCCAAGAAGCTGCTCGCGGGAGCGGTCCTGTCCGGCCTGGGATGGCTGGCCTGCGCCGGCCTCTGGCGGAGTAAGTCTTGCGCGCCATCAGTCGTCACTCGCTGCAGGCACCTGCCTGGAGCCTGGCCCGCTCCGGGGATACGCCGGGCGCAGGCCAACCAGGCAGCGTCCGCCAAACACTCGCGGCCAGCGGCAGAGCCTGACCTCGAATCTCCGAAGCCCTTCCAGCCAGCCTGACGGGTAAACGGCCGGGTTGCTGTAGCCGCCCGATAGCAGGTAGTGAAAGCAACTGAACCCTTCCGCGTGGAAGATCGCCCAGCCCTCCGGCCAATCGGGGATTTCCTTCCGGAAGAAGAGGCGCGTCGCATTGCCCTGCGCGGCATAGTAATCGCGGGGCCGCGGCAGCGACTCAGCGAGGTTGATCGGTTTTCCCCACGCGACCGGCTCGTGATGCAACAGTCCATAGACGGGGCTGCTGAACCAACTGATGTAAGGCTCGAACAGGATAAGTCGGCCCGCGGGCGCCAGCACACGCCGCGCTTCGCGCAGAAACGCATTCGGCGCACGCAGATGATGAAAGACGTCGAACAGCACCAGGTGCGAAAGGCTTCCCTGCTTGAAAGGCAGTTCATAGCCGTCGCAGGCCAGGTCCAGCCACGGGTTCGGAAACAGGTCGGTCGCAAGCGCAGCAGGCAGGTGTGTCTTGAGATTGCCAATGCCGGAGCCGATCTCAACGATGCGCCCCGGGATGGCCGGGTCAATGAGGGCCAGGATGCGCCGATAGAAGCCCGCATAAATCTCCTTGAGCAAGGGTTTGGCTTCCCAGGCACGCAGGTTGCGCTCGATCTCCGCCTGGTGCTGCGCGAGCAGCGCCGTCATGGGATGAACTTGAGGCGACGGGCGGCGAATAACACCATGCGCAACAGCAGCCAGCCGTGGCTCCAGCGGTGGATGTTCGTCTGCCCGTAGGTCCGCGCACGATAGCGAATCGGCAAGTCCACCATGCGCAAGTTGAGCTTGGCCGCCCCGAACAGCAGGTCGAAATCGCCGAAGGGATCGAAATCGCCGAAATAGGCGCGGTTCCTGGCAATGGCCTCGTAATCCGCGCGGAAAAGGACTTTGGTGCCGCAGAGCGTGTCTTTGATGTTCTGGCCGAGCAGCCAACTGAACGTCAGGCCAAAGGCCTTGTTGGCCACCATATTGAGAAATTGCATCGCTTGCTCCTCCATCGGATAGACCAGGCGCACGCCATTGACGAACTCGGCCGTGCCCGAGCGCGCCGCTTCATAGAACTTCGGCAACTCTTCTGGCGGCATGGTAAGATCGGCGTCGAGAATGAACAGCAGCTCGCCAGTAGCAGCGGCGAAGGCCTCGCGCACGGCGCCGCCCTTGCCCCGGCTCCGCTGCTTGAGGATCTTGATGGTCCGCTGCGGGTATTTCGCGGCCACCCGCTGGATCTCGTCCCACGTATCGTCAGTGGAGTGTCCTTCGATAAAGATGATCTCGGTCCCCTGCCCCATTTCGGGCGTGCGGCGCACGGCCTCCTCGATGTTCCCGGACTCATTGCGGGCGGGAATAATGACCGAGCAACGAAGCGGCAACGCCCGTTCAGGTCGCGGGCGAGGGCGAGCTACCACGCCTACCGTGAAGCAAAAGGCCGGCAGCAGCGGCGCCAGCCAGCGGTTGCAGAACCAACCCCAGAGCGGGGTGCGTGCCGGCCACAAGATGCGCGCCTCGGTCTTGATGACCTCCCAGCCGGCCAGGTGCAGCAGGTTCTTGACATCGTCGGCGGAGAGCCAGTTTTGCGGGAGCGTGGGGGACTTGAGCCCGAGCTTTGCCGCGACGTTCAGCACGGGCCGCCAGAGGTTGTTGAAGAAGCTCACCACCAGCCGCGTGCGCGGGTGCGCCACCGCTTGCAGCCGCTCGAATACCGCCTGCACGTCTGGCAGGTCATTTACCAGGTCGGCGAGGAGAATGTAGTCGAACGGCTCTGCTGCGCTCACTTCCGCCGCGTCGGCCGCGTGAAATTCCAACTCCTGGTGGCGCTCGCGCGCGAGCGCGATCATGGCCGGGCTGAAATCCACCCCCACGCCCCGGGCCGGCTTGACCGCCGCCAGCAAATCGCCCAGGCCGCAGCCCACCTCCAGCACCCGCAAGCCGGGCGGGACCCAGAAGGCGTACTGTTTGCGTAGCAACTGTTGGTAGCAGCGGCTGGTCTCGCGGACCCGCAACGCGGCCCGTTGATCGTAGAATGCGCGCCGGTCAAACATTGCGCTACGATGGTAAACCAAAAAGCCATTGCTGGCGAGGTTCAAAATGGCCGGCGCGGCGCTGGGGGTGGCCGCAGGAGTATGGCCTGGGGAGGGTTTGGCGCCAGCCGGCTTGTCTTGTAGCAATCCGAAGGGCATCCGAAGGGTATCCGAAGGGTATCCGAAGGGTTTTGCGATGAAGCCCATTGTAATTCCGGGTCGGCTGGGGCGAAGCTGGTCGTCGCGACCTTTCCCGGCCTGCTGCTGGGAGGTGCCACGTTCATTACCCGGGACTTCGGCCTCTTCAGCTACCCCGTAGTCTGGAGCCGGGCGACCGCAGCACCACCGGGACTGCCCGGCACGCGGCTGCGTTTTGAGCGCCGGCGATCAGGTCACCCGCTGCACCCCGGCGTCCCGCCGCGTGACATATCGTTCTCGCCGGCGGATAATACGTCGCTGTTGTCAGCGACTGCGCCGCTAGTGCGGGTCGAGCCACTTCGGCAGCACGCCGTACCAGTGGTGACTTAGGGTGAGCCAGACGAGCGAGAGCACGTAAAGGCCGAGCACGACGATGAATACCTTCTGTACGGGCGTGGCCGGAAGTCCCTGCTCGGGCTGCGCTTCAGCAGATTGGTTCTCGGAGGTTGCGCGGCCCGGTGAGGATTGCTTTTGCGGTGCTTTCATTTACCCGCGATTTTGCGCTGGTGTCGGCGCACCGCAAGTGTTTTTTCGACTTTTCGCTGCAACCGGTCAGCCCGCCTTGCCATCGTCGCTCTCAGAACCAGGCACCGCCGAAGCACTGCTGGCTTCGATGAAAGCCAACCAACCGTCCACTAACCACGCCTCCACCGAATGGCGCATCGATTGGGATAGGGGCTTCCTTGGTTCCAAGATGGAGCCAGTTGTCGGATTTGAACCGACGACCCGCAGTTTACAAAACTGCTGCTCTACCACTGAGCTAAACTGGCTAAAGTATTTGTTTCAAGCCACTTGCAGCCAAGTCCGTGCTTTTCCAACTTGGCCGGGTGCCGTTTACGTGACGCACTTGCAAGTCGCTATGGCTCCAAGAGAAATCCCAATCGAAGCGCAAACCGTCACAGCCCAATCTGTATAGCCGCAAGCACCTAAGCGGTCAAGTCAGCTAATCATCTGGCCAGCAATTCTCATTATGGACGAGATGGGGACGCCGGGTGAGGGCACTCGGCCTACAGGATGGCGGTTTTGTGGGGGATGTAGCCCGGGTGCCCTCACCCGGCGGGGGGTGACATGGCCATAATGAGAATTGCTGTCATCTGGCTAACCATCTGGCTGCTCCACGGCTGCGGCTTGCGGGTTACAGAGACCCTGAATTCCGCGCATCAAAGACCTCGACCTCGAACGAGGCGGCTTCCGCGAACTTGATGCGGCCCTGCCGAGGCCGCGCTTTGTTGCTGCGCGTCTTGCAAGCCGGTTTCGGATGGCTCAAGGTATGAAAGAAGTGGTTGTTGAATCATTATTCTTCGGCCATAGGTGTTATCGCAATGGGTAAAAGAACGAGATGGTTAGTAGGGGGCCTGGGGTTGCTGCTGCCCTGCGCGTGGCTTGCAGCCACAGTTCTGCTCTACGCGTGGTTGCCTGGCTTTCGGGGGTCAGGGACGGCCTTTTGCCTCATTCTGATCTTGGCTTTCATCCTTACCGGCGAGGCGGCCTTGTCTGTGCCTATGGGATGGAGGAAGCGTGTTCTCCGGCTGGCGTCTCTGGAGATGCTCCTGCTAAGCCAAGTCGCTTTCATATTGGGATGGGCCTATTTCTCCATGGGATTTGGAACGAGGCAACCGAGGATCAAGGCAACCGCCGACTGGATGAAGCCCTTGGAATCCGACTGGGGCACGCAGTCGCCTGGCCAGGCCTATTCAATCCAAACCGCGTCCCTCCAAAGCTCCGGAGAACCCTGCCTAAGGTTTGAATTGCGAAAGGGGGAGCATTACTCGGACTTGTTCGGCAAGACCAGTTTCCGGTCGGAGGTGAACGCCAGGGATTTTCCGCCCCTTGGCTCAGTAAGGTGGTACGCGTTCAGCCTCCTGGTACCGGACGACTTCCCAATCGAACCCAACCGGTTGGTGCTGGCGCAGTGGCACGGTGCGGACAAGAAACACCTGGGCGAGGCGCCCCGCAGCCCATCGCTGGCCTTTCGCTACTCCAACGGCAGCCTCAGCATCACGATCTGCCACAGCGCTGACCGGATTGTCCGCGATGCCAAGGCGGTCCCGTCCAAGACCCTCTTCCAGACGGAGAGGTTCCCTCGGGCTGCATGGAACGACTTCGTAATCGAAGCCAAGTGGTCCTGCCAGAGCGACGGCTTTGTGAATATCTGGTGGAATGGCCGGCAGGTCGTGCGTTATTCAGGCCCGGTCGGTTATAACGACGATTTTGGCCCATACTTCAAGTTCGGCCTTTACCGCGACGACTCAGACAAGACCTACGCCATATACTTCAGCCGCGTGAGGTTAGGCGCTCGGCGTGAAGAGGTGGATTTCTACCATTAATCATCATTGGCCTTGCGTCAACTCGCTGCCGGCGGCGACGCTCGCCGGCCAGTGGTAACGCCAAATCACCTTGACCCTGTGGTCGAAAAACCAAAGACTAATAGCCATCGTGTTACCGGTTTAAGTTGTGCAATGCGTGTTCGATTGAACCAATTAAAGCGCCAGATCATCGCCGCCACCACGGCGACGAAGGAGGGGCATATCCCGAGTGCCTTCTCCATTCTTGATATTGTTTGGGTGCTTTACGATGGCGTGATGCGGTTCAATCCCCATGATCCCAAAAGCGACGACCGCGACCGGTTTATTCTGAGCAAAGGTCATGGTTCCCTCGCAGTGTATGCGGTGCTGGCGGAAAAGGGGTTCTTCCCCGCAGAGGAATTGGCGCGGTTCTCCACACTGGAGAGCCGGCTCGGGGGGCATCCCGACCACAACAAGGTTCCTGGTATTGAGGCTTCCACCGGCTCGCTCGGCCACGGGCTGCCTTTCGGCGTGGGCGTGGCGATGGCACTGCGCATTCGCAAAGTTGACCGCCGCGTGTTTGTCATTGTCGGCGACGCGGAGTGCAACGAGGGCTCGATCTGGGAAGCCGCATTGCTCGCGGCGCATCATAAGCTTTCCAACCTGACGTGCATCGTGGATTACAACCATTCCACCGACCGCGCGCTCAACATGGGTGACATGGCGGCCAAGTTCGCTGCGTTCGGCTGGGCGGCAACGACCATCAACGGCCACGACCACGCAGCGATCGCGACCGCGTTGCTCGCGCGCGACCCGCAAAAGCCAACCGCCATCATCGCCGAGACGATCAAGGGACACGGTGTAAAGCAGATGGAAAACAATCCCGCCTGGCATCATCGCTCTCCGTCGAAGGATGAACTGGAAGCCATGTTTCAGGAGCTGGCATGAGAAAACAGTTTGTCCGCACCACCGAAGACGTGATGGCCAAAGACGAGCGGCTCGTCGTCCTGCTCGGCGACATCGGCGTGTTCGGCTTCCGCAGCGCCTTCGAGCAGTTTCCCGCGCGCATCTACAATATTGGCATCTGCGAGCAGGCCATGACCAGCCTGGCCGCCGGACTCTCAAAGGAAGGCCTTGTCCCGGTGGTTCACAGCATCGCCCCCTTCGTTGTCGAGCGATGTTTCGAGCAGATTAAGGTGGATTTCTGTTACCAGAAACTCGGCGGCAACATCGTGAGCGTAGGCGGCTCTTATGATTATGCCGCGCTCGGCTGCACCCATCATTGCCCCGGCGACGTGGCAATCCTGCGCACGTTGCCCGGCATGGAAATCGTCGTGCCCGGAACACCGCAGGAATACGACCAGCTTTTCCGTGCCGCCTACGCCGACGGTCAGCCAACTTACTTCCGCTTGAGCGAACGCAAGAACCCGCAGTCCTTCGACGTGCAGTTTGGCCGCGCAAGCATTCTCAAGCAAGGCCGGCTCGCCACCGTGGTCGCCGTCGGCACCGCCCTCGCGCCCGCGCTCGCCGCCACCCAGGATCTCGATGTGTCGGTTCTTTATTACACCACCGTTGCCCCGTTTGACGCCGAGACGCTGCGGCAGAATTGTGCCAGCCGGAAGGTCGTGCTCGTCGAACCCTATTACCAGGGGGTGTTGATGCAGGACATCGTGGCGGCGCTCGCGCCCGCGTCCGTGCAGATAACAACCATCGGCGTGCCCCACCGTTTCCTCACCGACTACGGCCATCAGGAACAGCATGATGAAGCCCTCGGCCTCACGCCGTCCGGCGTGCGGGCGCGCATCGAACAGTTGATCCATGCAAAATAACATCATCGCCCACGACGCTGCCGCGATCTGCGAGCGTGTGAAGTTCGACGCCCTGCGCGACAAGACCATCCTCGTAACCGGCGCGAGCGGCCTGTTGGGGACTTACTTTCTTGCCACGCTCGCGCACTTGAAACAAAGCGGCATACCGCTTAAGACGATCGCGCAATTCCATTCCCAACCGGCACCCCACACGGCGGAGATCATCCACCGCGCCGGATTTCAATGCGCCCAAGTGAACCTGGCAGACCCCGCAGAGTGTTCTTCCCTGCCGCCAGCCGACATCATCATCCACTCGGCAGGTTACGCGCAGCCGGCAATCTTCATGGCCAACCCGGTAGCGACGTTCCAGGTGAACACCACGGCCACGGCTTCCCTGCTGCAAAGGCTGAAACCCGGCGGCGCGTTCTTGTATCTGAGTTCGAGCGAGGTTTACAGCGGCTTGAAGAAATCGCCCCTGAGTGAAGCAGACATCGGCACAACGACGCCGTTGCATCCCCGCGCATGTTACATTGAAGGCAAACGCGGCGGTGAGACGATCTGCAATGCATATCGCACCCAGGGCGTGCGCGCTGTGTCCGCGCGGCTCGCGCTGGCTTACGGGCCGGGCACGCGCAAGGGCGACAAGCGCGCGCTAAATTCCTTCATTGAGAAGGCGCTTTGCCAGGGCAAGATTGAATTGATGGACGCGGGCAAAGCCATCCGCACTTACTGCTACGTGAGCGACGCGGTGGAACTGATGTGGCAAGCCGCGCTGCACGGCACGCAGCCGGTTTACAATATCGGCGGGCACTCGACCGTGACCATCGGGGAACTCGCCCGGCTGGTAGGCCAGATCGTTGGCGTGCCGGTATCATTCCCCGCCCAGTCCGCCGAAGTCGCGGGCGCGCCCGAGGAAGTGCGGCTCGACTTGACGCGCCCGGAAACGGAATTCAACAAGACCACCTATGTGGGCTTGGAACAAGGTTTGCGCGCCACAATCGAATGGCAGCAGCAGCTTTACAGGGCATGATATTGGACAAGCATAGCAAGATCTTTGTGGCGGGCCATCGTGGCATGGTCGGATCGGCCATGGTGCGGCGTTTGCAGGCGGAGGGTTTCAGCAATCTTGCGCTGCGCTCAAAGGCCGATCTGGACTTGACCCGGCAGAAGGCCGTGGAAGAGTTTTTCCAGGCCGAGCAGCCGGACGTTGTCTTCGTAGCGGCGGCGCGCGTGGGTGGAATCTTCGCCAACAACACCTATCGCGCGGAGTTCAGCTACACGAACCTCGCCATCCAGACCAATGTCATTCACGCCGCGTGGCAGGCGAAGGTTAAAGGTCTCTTGTTCTTTTCCAGCTCCTGCGTTTATCCGCGCGCCTGTCCGCAACCGATGAAGGAGGATCACCTTTTCAGCGGCCCCCCGGAACCGACGAACGAGCCTTACGCCGTCGCCAAGCTCGCGGGCATGTCCATGTGCCGCGCCTATCGCGACCAATACGGCGCCAACTTCACGGCGGTCATCCCGACTAATCTATACGGCCCGAACGACAATTACGACCCGCAGCAATCGCACCTCATGGCGGCGCTGATCCGTAAGTTTCACGAGGCGAAAGTCTCCGGGCAAAAGCAGGTCATGCTCTGGGGCTCGGGCACGCCACGCCGCGAGCTGATGTTCGTGGATGATGCGGTGGACGCCGCATTGCTCGTGCTGAAGAACTACGCGGGCAAAGACCCGGTCAATGTGGGCGTCGGCAGCGATCTTACCATCCGCGAAATTGCGGACGTTGCCATGCAGGCGGTCGGCTTTCGCGGTGAAATCGCGTATGACAGTACCAAACCGGACGGCGCGATGCAGAAGTTACTGGACATTTCCAAACTTAGCTCCCTAGGCTGGAAGGCCAAAACCAGCCTGGAAGCTGGCGCGGCCATTGCGTACGCCGATTTTCTCGCGAAACAGCAATAGGAACACAATGTTGGTTTGTCCCGGTAGATAACGATATGTTCTGGAAACTTCAAGAGGACGCCCTGACCGAAGCCGACTTGAACGCGCTCGTGGATTTCATCCGCAGCAAGGAGCGGCTCACTCAGGGTCCGCGCATCCGCGAGTTCGAGCAGGCCTATGCCAAATGGATGGGCTGCAAGTATTGCGTGATGGTTAATTCGGGCAGCTCGGCCAACCTCCTGCTCGTTGGCGCGGTCAAGGAGCTGAAGACCTGGCAGGACGGCGACGAGGTCATAGTCCCCGCCGTCACCTGGCCCACAACCATCACTCCAGTAATGCAGTGTGGTCTCAAACCCGTGTATGTGGACGTTAACCTGACGGACCTGTCGTTCGACTACGACCAGCTCGCCAAAAAGATCACGCCCCGCACGCGAGGCATCTTCGTGGCCCATCTGCTCGGCTTCCCGGCTGACATGGACCGGCTGCGCACACTCGCCGAGAAGCATGACCTCGCGCTGCTGGAGGATTGCTGCGAATCGCAGGGCGCAAAATGGAAGGGCGAGAAGGTCGGCAACCTTGGCCTCGCCGGCACGTTCAGTCTTTACTGGGGACACCACATGACGGCCATCGAGGGGGGCCTCATCACAACGAACAGTCAGGAGCTTTACCATCTGCTGCTGCTCAAACGCTCGCACGGTCTCGCTCGCGAACTGCCGCCCGAACTGCACGCCGGCATCGCCGCGCAATACCCGGACATCGATTTCAAATTCCTATTCCTCACCGATGGCACGAATTTCCGCAGCACCGAACTCAATGCCATTCTGGGCATGTGTCAACTCGCACGCCTCGATGAGTTCATCCGCCAGCGCAACCACAATTTCCGCCGCTACGTAACACTCTGCCGCCGGTATCCCGACGACCTCATCGCGCTGGACGGAGCGGAGGTCTCGTCGTTCTCGTTCGCATTCCTCTTCCACGATCACGCCTTGAAGGAGGCTTTCCAGAAGACCCTCGCCAAGGCGGGAATCGAATCACGCCCGATCATCGGCGGCAACCTGATGCGCCAGCCGTTCCTGCGTAAACACTACCGCCCGGCGGAATTCCCCAACGCGGATCTTCTGCACGAGAACGCGTTCTACATCGGCAACAACCAGTTCGTAACCGATGAACGCATGGACGTGCTCGATCGCTTGATGCAGAAATTCTTCGCCAGGGAGACCATCACCAAATGATTTGATATGAAAAAGGCATTGATCACCGGCATCACCGGCCAGGACGGTTCGTACCTTGCGGAGTTCCTTTTGAAAAAGGGATACGAAGTGCATGGGCTTTACCGACGCTCCTCATCTTTCAACACCTCGCGCCTGACCAGCATCTGGCAGGATCCGCATGAGCCCAACCCCCGCCTGCTGGGCCGCTACGGCGACCTCTCCGACGGTGTCAGCCTGGTGAAGATGCTCTATGAAGTGCAGCCGGATGAAATCTATCATCTGGGCGCGCAAAGCCATGTCCGCGTGAGCTTCGACATTCCCGAATATACTGCCGATGTGACCGCACTGGGCACCATGCGCATCCTGGAAGCCATCCGCGAATCGGGCGCGAAGACACGCTTTTACCAGGCCTCTTCCAGCGAGATGTTCGGCAAGGTGCAAGAGATTCCGCAGCGCGAGACCACGCCGTTTTATCCACGAAGTCCATACGCCGTATCGAAGGTCTTCGCCTATTGGGCCACCGTGAATTACCGCGAGAGCTACAATCTGTTCGCGTGCAACGGGATCTTGTTCAACCACGAATCGCCGCGCCGGGGCGAGACGTTCGTCACGCGCAAAATCACCCGCGCCCTCGCCTACATCAAAGCCGGCCTCCAGAAGAAGCTTTACCTCGGCAACCTCGACGCCAAGCGCGACTGGGGCTACGCCAAGGAATATGTCGAGGCCATGTGGCTCATGCTTCAGCAGGACAAGCCCGAAGATTACGTCATCGCCACGGGCGAGACGCACGCGGTCAGCGAGTTCTGCGAGGAGGCGTTCAAATACGTTGGGCTGGACTGGAAGGATTACGTGGAGATCGATCCGCGCTATTTCCGCCCGGCAGAAGTGGACCTGCTCATTGGCGATGCCTCGAAGGCTAAACGCATCCTCGGCTGGGAGCCCAAGACCAAGTTTAAGGATCTCGTGCGTCTCATGGTGGACGCCGACATGAAAGCGCTGGACGACCAGTTGTCCGGCAAGGTCGCGGCGCGGACCGATCGCGCCGACAAGGGCAGCTTCTAAGATGAACGCGCCTCGCGTCACCGTCCTCATCGTCACTCGCGCCCGGCCCAAGATGCTCGCCGAGGTGTTCGCCTCGCTTGCCACCAGCACGACACGCAAAGATTGCGCCGCCATCTGGCTCTACGTGGACGAAGACGACAGGGTCACGCGCGACGCCATCGCGGCAAATGAGTTTCCCGACCCCGGCCTGCCTGTTCACTGGCACATCGGCCATCGCACCGGCAACGTGGCCGAGGCTTACGAACTCATGTTGCGTGAGCCGGCGTGCATCTCAGATTATTATATCAACAGCGTGGATGACGCGCGGTTCGACACACCTGGTTGGGACGAGATCATCCGGATCAAGTTCCGCGAGTTCCCGGATGGCTTTCTGATGGGTTTCGCGCACGACCCAATGTCAACCGACTCGGCAACCTATTTGATCTACAGCCGCAAGTGGGTGGACACCCTCGGCGGTGTTTTCCCGTTGTATTTCCCGCACTGGTACCCGGACACATGGGTGGACCACGTCGCGCGCATGGCCGGACGCCACGCCAAGCTGCCCATCGTCATGTATCCCATTCGCGGCAAAGGCCGCACCAAACTTATGCGCAACCTTCCCTTCTGGACCCGCTTCTTTCAACTCACGCTCCCGGAGCGCGAGGAGGCCGCACGCAAACTCATCGCCACCATCAACCCTGCCGACAAAGCTGCTGCGCTCGCCACGCTCCGTCAGGTAGCCGACCAACTCCGCAAGGAGGGCGACCGCTTCTCCGATGTCTATTGCGCGTTCCAGGAGGAACGTCACGCCGAGCTGGACGTGGATGAGCGCTCGCAGTTCAATCCGAAGTACTTCAAACATGAAGCTGCGGCTGTCGCCCGTCTCATCGAAATGGCCCGCGAACTCATCGCGCAGAAGAAATTCTCCGAGGCCATGGAATGCCTTGATGCCACCCAGCTTTCGGACCTCCGTGTGAAGCAGGCGCAAGTCCTGAAATCGGAATGCCTGCGCAGCTTGGGAAAGAGCGCCGAAGCCGACCAGGTCTTGAAGGAAAGCCTGGCCGCCTGGCCACAGATGACCACGCTCCGCAAGTGCTTCCGCTTCCTTGGCATGGTGGCCAACGACGGCAAACGGATGCTAGTGGGTATGACCGAGAAGGGCCGTCCGCGCGCAAGTTAACAGCGCTACCGACCGCATTGCCCTGCCTCACCGCACAAAGCAACCTCTTGCTTCTCGCCTCAGCACATCCCTACAGCCCCGTAGGATGTTCCACAAATGTCCAGGGCACTTTGAACCGGTCGGAAAGGTGGCCCGCCAGCGCCTTGACGCCGAAGGTCTCAGTCGCGTAATGGCCGCCGTACAGAACATTCAAGCCGAGGTCTTCGGCCATGCCATAAGTCCAATGCGCCCCTTCGCCAGTGACAAAGGTATCCACACCCTCATCGGCCGCCTTCTTCAATCCGTCTCCCGCCCCGCCGCTCACGACGCCGATGCGACGGCAGATCTGCGGACCGCCGGGAATCAGCCGCGGCTTCGCCCCTGTAGCGCTTTGCAGGCGCCTGACCAAGTCCGACCGCGGAATGTTCGCCCGTGCTTGAAAGCCGAAGAACAAGCCGTGGTCGAAGTAGAACGGACGCAGCTTTTTCAAGCCCAGCGCGGCCGAGAGCAGAGCGTTGTTGCCCAGCCGGGGGTGGGCATCCAGCGGCAGGTGCGAGCTGTAAACCGCGAGGTTATGCTCTACGAGGCAGCGGATCAGCTCGTGGCGTTTGCCCGTCCAAGGGTGCGCCGGGCTCCAAAAGAGCCCGTGATGCACCACCAACAGGTCCGCTTTAGCCGCCACCGCCAACCGGACGGTCGCGAGCGTCGCGTCCACGGCCGCGGCGATCCGCGTTACGGCCCCATCATTCTCAACCTGAAGGCCGTTGGCAGCGCGCTCGTAATCCTGCACCTGCGCCGTACGCAGCAAGCGGTCGCAGTAGCTAACAAGCGCCGCCAGGGAAGTTTTTGACATGCGCTGATGAAAACAAAACCCGTGCCGGGTGCAAAGCGGTAAAAAATATTCAACACGCCTATTGAATTCTCTTGGCAGCGTTCTATAGTGCGCATCGTTCTGAAGTAATGGAAATGAGCAATTCGACCGATGGCAGCGAGCCTTGGAACATCCAGACCGCGCGCAATCTGTATAATATTCATCGTTGGGGCGCCGAATACTTCGACATCAACGATGCGGGGCACGTCGTGGCTAAGCCGCTGCGCGATGCCGGCGCGTGCGTTGATCTGACTGATGTGATCGAGGAGGCGAAGGGGCGCGGGCTGAAGTTCCCGCTGCTGATTCGATTCCAGGACATCCTGCGCCACCGGGTGGAGTCGATCAACCTGGCCTTCCGCAGCTCCATAGCTGAGTTCAATTACCGGGGCAAGTATCGGGGCGTCTTCCCCATCAAGGTGAACCAACTGCGCGAGGTGGTGGAGGAAATCCTGGATGCCGGCAAGCCCTACGATTTCGGCCTGGAGATCGGCAGCAAACCGGAGCTGTTCGCCGGCCTGGCCTTGCAGAGCCAGCTCGGCAGCCTCATTGTCTGCAACGGTTACAAGGACGCCAGCTTCATTCGTATGGCCCTGCTCGGCACCAAGCTGAACAAGAAGGTCATCATGGTCGTCGAGAAGCTCGGGGAGCTGCGCCAGATCATCACGCTGTCCCGGCAGCTTGGCGTGGAACCGCTGATCGGCATCCGCACACGGCTGCTCAGCCGCGGCGCCGGCAAATGGGCCGAGAGCGCCGGAGAAAACGCCAAGTTCGGCTTGACCACCGCCGAGTTGCTGGCCGCCACGGAAATGCTCAAGGCGGAGAACCTCTCCCATTGCTTCAAACTGCTCCATTTCCATATCGGCTCGCAGGTGCCGGATATTCTCATCGTTAAGAAGGCGGTGCAGGAAGCCTCGCGCTTTTACGCCAAGCTCTACAAGATGGGATTTCAGATCGAGTACCTCGACGTCGGCGGCGGGCTGGGCGTGGATTACGACGGCAGCCGGTCCGCCTTCAGCAGCTCCACCAACTACACGTTGCAGGAGTATGCCAACGACATCATCTACTACGTGGGCGACGTCTGCGACGCGGAGAAGGTGCCGCACCCGGACATAATCAGTGAAAGCGGTCGTGCCATCGTCGCCCATCACAGCGTGCTGATCGTCGAAGTCTTTGGCGCGATTGAGAAAGTCCAACTCCCCGAACGGGTCCAATACGGAGAGAACGAGCCCCCGCTGGTCAGGGAGCTGCTCGACATCCGGAAAAACCTGCCGAAGGTGAACAAGCTGGAGGCCTTTCACGACGCGCAGGAGCGGAAAGAGGATGCGCAGCACATGTTCACGCTCGGCATGATGGACCTGCCGGAAAAGGCCAAGATCGAGGACCTCTATTGGGAAATCGGCCGCGAGGTCGTCGAGAGCTTCAAAGGCCAGGCGTATGTGCCGGAGGAGATTCGCAAGCTCGAAGACAGCCTCAGCGACCAGTACCTCTGCAATTTCTCGGTATTTCAATCGCTGCTTGACCACTGGGCGCTCGACCAGTTGTTCCCCATCATGCCGGTCAGCCGCCTCAACGAACGCCCGACCCGCGAAGCCACGCTCGTGGACATCACCTGCGATTCCGACGGCCAGGTCAACAAGTTCATTGACCTCCGCGACGTGCGCGACACGCTGCCGCTGCATCGCCTCAACACCAACGGCAACGGACTGCCCGAGCCCTATTATCTCGGTTTCTTCCTCATGGGTGCCTACCAGGACATCATGGGGGACCTGCATAACCTATTCGGGCGCGTCAATGAGGTCCACGTCTTCCTCGAACCCGATGAGCCGGCGGGCTATTATGTCGAGGAGATCATTGAGGGGAACACCATCGTCCAGTGCCTCGCCTCCGTCCAATATGACGAGAATGAACTGAAGCGCCAAATGAAGGCGCAAATTGATGAAGCCATCAAATCCGACCGCATGAAACCCTCCGAAGCCATGCGCTTGCTGGACGATTACGAGCGCGGGTTGAAGGAGTACACCTACCTTACTTCTTAGCCGAGTGGCGGGCCAAACAAGTTACATGAGTTACATCGTTACATACGCCGAGCATGGTATGCCCTCATGTAACCCAGGTAACAGTTCAACCTTGTAACTTTTCACTGCCCCGCATGCCTGACCCTGCACCCAACGCCGAACTGCTGCACTCGCTTGGCCGCCTGGTGCGGGGCTTGTCGGCCCTGTTCTGGGGGCTCCCCATCGCGCTGATCGCGTGCTTCTACACGGCCAAGGCCGAGTCGCTAAGGGCGTTCGGCATCGCGCCTCCCCTGGTAACCACCGCTTTGCTGACCTACGGCCTGTGGCAACTGGGCGATTTCCAGAAGCAGGAACGGGTGTGGCGCGCCTCCCTCGACCGCGCCAAGCTGCTGAGCCTCTTCAACCTCGGGCTCAGCCCCTTTCTTTACTGGTGGAATAAAGTCCCGATGAACCTGTTCTTCCTGGTCATGGTGCTGCTGCTGGCCATTTCCGCCCTGCTGTTCCTGGGCAGTGTGAACCTGGTCCTGCGACGCCTCGGCGCCATGCTGCCCGATGAGGCGCTGCGGCTTGAAACCAGGCAATTCACCGCGCTGAACCTCAACCTGCTCCTCGTGACGTTCGTGCTCGCCCTGCTTTACGTCGGGGCCGGGCAGGTTCACCGGCCGCCGTTCTGGCTGGCCGCGCTTCTAAACGTGATGGAACACGGCAGCCTGTGGTTCCTCATCGTACTGATCTTGCTGCCCCTGGCGATGACGATGGCCCTGCTTTGGAAAACCAAAGAGGTCATCCTCGACAACGTGTTCGGCGCCAAGCAGTAGGCTCTCCGGCTGGACCCCGCAGGCCGACTCAGTTCAAAAGCCGATACCAGTTATCCCGCTGATGCGGCTCGTAACCCAGCTCTGAGATGAGCCGCCGCATATCGGTGACGCTCATGCGAAAGGTCGTGCCGGCCTGCGAGACCACGTTTTCCTCGATCATAATGCTCCCCAGGTCACTCGCCCCAAACTTCAAGGCGACCTGCCCGATTTCCTGGCCCTGCGTGACCCAGGAGCTCTGCACGCTCGGGAAATTATCCAGGTAAATGCGCGCCAACGCCTGCGTGCGCAGATACTCATGCGCCCCGGCAGTCGGGGCGCGCAGCTTCGTATGCTCGGCCTGGAACGTCCAACCGATGAAAGCCGTGAAGCCTCTCGACTTATCCTGCTGGGCGCGCACCCGCTCCAGATGCTCGATGCGGTCTTCCACGGTCTCCACGTGGCCAAACATCATGGTGGCTGAGGAATTCAAGCCCAGCCGGTGAGCGACATCCATTACCTCCAGCCAATCGTCGCTCATCGCTTTGAGCGGCGACACCCGCTGGCGCACGCGATCGACCAGGATCTCGCCGCCGCCGCCGGGCACCGACCCCAGGCCCGCCGCCTTAAATTCTCCGATAATCTTCTCCAGCGGCTCCTGAAACACCTCGCGGAAATGGACGAACTCGCTGGGACTGAAACCGTGGACGTTGATCTGCGGGAACTTGCCCTTCATGTGCGCGAGCAGGTCCAGATACCATTGCTTGGTGAGCTTGGGGTGATGGCCGCCTTGCAGCAGAATCTGCGTCCCGCCCAGCGCGAGCGTCTCCTCGATCTTCCGGTCCAGCTCGTCGAACGCAATCACGTAAGCGTCGTTGTCCTTCTCGGTGCGATAAAAGGCGCAGAACTTGCAGTACACATTGCAGACGTTCGTGTAGTTGATGTTCCGATCGACGATATAGGTGACGATGTCATTGCCGCGGCCGTCGTATGCCCCGGCGCGTGCGATCTGTCGCCGCCGATCCGCAAGCGCGCCGAGCTCTTCGAGCGGCAGATGATACAGCCGCAGCGCCTCAGCCTGGCTGATGCGCTGACCATCCCAGACCGCGTGCAGCAATTCGTCCAATGACGCGTCGTAAATCACGCGCGCAACCTAATGGAGGCCGGGCCTCAACACAAGCGGACGGCTGCCCGACCTCGACAAACAGAGTTTATGAGCCCAAAAGAGTCGAACAGATTGTTGCGTCATCACGTCAGAGATGCCGTGTCACAATACGCCTGAGCGCCGAAGGGCGGCTGCGCAGAACGCCAAAACCAGTGGAAGAAAGCGCGGCATCCTATGGAAGTCCTATGGAGTTCCTATGGAATACCTATGGAGTACCTATGGAACAACACGGGAGCAATACGCGAGCACATGGCTAGCATCGCCATTACAGCACGCACCAGGCAGGCTGGCCCCGCAAACAACGGATCGTCCTTTACCCCTTCAGCAGCGCTTCGGCGTGGCGGCGGGCAGCGTCGGTCTGGCCGCCCAACATTCGGGCCAGCTCAGTGACACGCTCTTTCGGGTCGAGGAGGGAAATCTCAGAAACGGTGCGTCCGTCCTTCAACTGTTTGGTGGCGACGTAGTGCGCGGAGGCCGGCGCGGCGACCTGCGGCAGATGCGTGATGCAGAGCACCTGCCGTTGCTGCGCGATTTGCTGCATCTTCTCCCCCACGGCATTGGCGGTCTCGCCGCCGACATTGGCATCCACCTCGTCGAACACCAGCACGGGAATCTGGTCCTCGGCCGCAAGCACGGTCTTGAGCGCCAACATCACGCGCGCCAATTCGCCCGAGGACGCGATGGCGCGCAACGGGCGGGCAGGCTCGCCGGGGTTGGGGGCGAACTGGAACTCAATCGTATCTAATCCGTGAAACGTGAAACGTGAAACGTGAAACGTAGGGTCCGAAGGGGCGAGCGAGGTCAGGGCAATGTCGAGGCGGCTTTGCTTGAAGCCGAGATCAGCCATTTGTTTGCTGGCAGCCTTGCTCAGTTGCGGGATGACTTTGCGGCGTTTCGCGGAGAGGGCCTGCCCGGCGCGCCACAGCTCGGCATCGAGCTTTTGGAGTTCAGCGTTGAGCCGGCTCAGTTCGGCGTCGCGCTGTTCCAGGCTCTGTAGCTTGCGACGAGCTTCCTCGCCGAAGGAGTTGACCTCCGCTAGGGTCGCGCCGTACTTGCGCTTCAGCGAGTGGATGAGGTTGAGGCGCTCTTCGAGTTGCTGCAGGCGCGCGGGGTCGAGGTCCACCTTGTCCGAGTAATGGGAAAGCTCAGCCTGCAATTCGTTCAGCGCAGACACGGCCTGCTCGTGCAGGGCCAGCAGCGGAGCCGCCGCGGCATCCACTCGCTGCAATTCCTGCAAGGTGCGACCAATGCTGCCGGCCTGGGTGAGGAGCGAAGTCTCGTTCTCGCTTAGCAAATCAAGGGCGGCCTGGCTGAGCTGGAGGAGTTTGGCAGCGTTGCTGGTCCGGCGATGGTCCTGCTCGACCTGCGCTTCTTCTTCCGGCTGCAGGCGGGCGGCAGAAATCTCGTCGGCCTGGTAGCGGAGCAAGTCGAGCTGTTGCACGTAAGTCTTCTCGTCCACCACCAGCGCAGTCTTCTCTGCTTCCAGGCCAGCGCGCCGGCGCACAAGATCGCCAAACGCCTCGCGCTCGGAATCAAGGCCGCCAAACGCATCGAGAATGGCAAGCTGCCGAGCCGGGTGCAGGAGCGACTGGTGCTCGTGCGGTCCGTGGATGTCCACGAGCCACTCGCCCAGGGCGGCGAGGATGTTCAGGGTGGTAGGCGAGCCGTTGATGAATTGACGGTTGGTGCCGCCACTGGTGAAGGCACGTTTCAAAACGAGCTGGTGGTCTTCGCAAGGCTCCAGGCCGTTCTCCTCCAGAAAGGACTGCAGCGGGGCTTTGAGGCGGGCCACGTCGAAGACTGCCTCGACGGAGCAACTGTCGCTGCCGCTGCGGATAAGCGTGCGGTCAGCGCGCTCGCCCAGCGTGAGGTTGAGGGCGCCGATGAGGATGGACTTGCCTGCGCCGGTCTCGCCGGTAATGACGTTATAGCCGGGCTGCCATTCAAGGGTCAGGTCAGCCACCAGGGCAAGGTTCTTGATACGCAGTGTCGTCAACATGTCACGTTTCCGCCGCTGAATGTGGCGATTAGGTCGCCAATGGGCAAGCTCGCCCCCAAATCCTCGCCTTAGCGTTTAGCGACAAAAAAAGTCCCAGCTACCCCCCCAGGGGAGGTCTTCACGGATTCCGCCACAGCTCAAATTCCTCGCCCCAACCGCACAAAACCTTTGCA
>CAIWJG010000567.1 GCA_903912925.1 uncultured Verrucomicrobia subdivision 3 bacterium
GTATCCAGCCGAGATGGCCCGCGACGTCTGGGCCTTGCCAAACCACAACGTGCTGTTCTGCTTCAATCGGCAATACGACGGCGGGAAGCACGATAATCCCAGCGGCGTCATGGAGGTAACGCCTGACAAGACGGTGGTATTTGCCTTTTCAACCACCGGGCAGGTTTGGTCCTGTCAGCGGCTCCTTGATGGCAACACGCTTGTCGGGGCAGCCAGTCAGGGGAAGTTGCTGGTGGTCAGCGCGGAAGGCAAAATCGTCAAAACCATCCCGGTGCTCAGTCCCGCGGGTCATAGTTGCCTCCGGAACGTGCGCCAGATTGCGAACGGCCATTTTCTGGTGGCTGAGGAATCTGCCCACGCAGCCCGTGAATACAGCAGCGAAGGAACCCTCGTGCGGGAGATCAGGCTGTCGTTCGCTCCGTTTTCCGTGGTGCGATTGGAGAACGGGAACACGGTCGTCTGCGGCCAACAAAGCATGGTCGAGGTGGATCGAGCGGACAAAATCATCTGGTCGGTGGAGGGAAAAGACCTTCCGGAACTGGGCATCCGTTGGTTTGCCGGCGTCCAGGTCCTGCCCAAGGGCAACGTTTTCGTCTGCAATGCGGGTGGCAAGGTCCCGTTCTTCGAGATCTCCAGGGCCAAAGGGCTCACGTGGCAAAGCCCCCCCACCATGATCGTTCCGTTTGGGCATGGAATTCAGCGACTCGACATCGATGGCGAGCCGCGGAGGTAGCGGCTGCCGGGTCAAACACCGTAGCAGCCGACGTAAGGAGGCTCATTCTCTACAGGTCTAAGCAGCGAATTGATTAGATCCTCCTTACGTCGGCTGCTACGTACGCTTGCCCCCCTCCCACATATCACTTTGTTCCCCGGCGCCCATCAGATATGTTGTTCATCTGCGCCCACTGGCTCACTGCCAGCCGGCTCGGACCATTTGCCCCGATGAACACTGATAACGCACCTGAACAATTGCGCGCCGCCATCCAGATTCTGGAGAAGGTGGCCGCCAATCGCTTGCTCCTCGTTGAGCTTTCTCCCGAGGAATACTCCCGGTTGCTCAAGGTTGCGGGCGAGATTTTCCTGCCGAACCTCAGAGAGAAACGCCAGTTCGTGAAGGCCCGGATACGGCAGCGCAAGGCGGAGAAACTGCAGCGGGAGCAACAGATCCTAAATCAGACCGGCATCCGGGAATTGCGCCGCCGTCCCGTGTTCACCACGCCCAACCCGCTGCCAGCCCCTGCCATCCCACCATGCGAGGTCGAAACCGACCAGGAGTTTCGCGAACCGATCGAGCCGCAACACTGCTATGTCTGCAAGCAGCACTACTCCGCTATCCACCATTTCTACGACCAGCTTTGCCCGGCATGCGCCGACTTGAACTTCCGCAAGCGTACCGAGTTGGCCCAACTGAGCGGGCGCGTAGCCTTGCTCACCGGCGGACGTGTCAAGATCGGCTACCAGGCGGGCATTCGGTTGCTGCGGTCTGGTGCCCATCTGATCGTGACGACCCGCTTCCCGCGCGACTCCGCGGTTCGTTATGCGCGGGAGCCGGACTTCGCCCAGTGGGGTCACCGTTTGGAAATCTTCGGCCTGGATCTACGCCACACACCCAGCGTCGAGGCCTTTTGCGGACACCTGATGACCACGCGCACGCGGCTGGATTTCATCATCAACAACGCGTGCCAGACCGTGCGGCGCCCGCCCGGGTTCTACGAGCACATGATGGCCCAGGAAAGAGCCTCGCTCCATTCGCTTCCGGAAGGGCTGCGGAGCCTCCTCGGTGCTTATGAAGGGGTGCGCGGTTACCACCTCTTGCCCGACGCCGGTGCGAATGTCCTGGCGCCGAACGGTGTGTCCAAAGCGGCTGGGCTCGCACAATCTGCGGAGCTTTCCCAAGTCCCCTTGCTGCCGGAAGAACTTGCAGCGCAAAAGGCTCTGTTTCCCCAGGGCAATCTCGACCAGGATATGCAGCAGATCGATTTGCGGGAACACAATTCCTGGCGAATGCAGCTCGCTGAGGTGCCCTCGGTGGAACTACTTGAGGTGCATCTGGTTAACGCGGTCGCGCCCTTTATTCTCAACGCCCGGCTCAAGCCCTTAATGCTGCGCACCCCGGAGCGGGACAAGCACATCGTCAACGTCTCTGCGGTGGAAGGCCAGTTCTACCGACGCTTCAAGACCACGCGCCACCCGCATACTAACATGGCCAAAGCCGCCCTCAACATGATGACGCGCACCTCCGCGGCCGATTATCACGCCGATGGCATCCACATGAATGCCGTGGACACCGGTTGGGTCACTGACGAGGATCCCGCGCCCATCGCTGCCCGAAAGGTTCGCGACAATCAGTTCCACCCCCCGCTCGACATCGTGGACGGCGCGGCGCGGATAGTGGATCCAATCATCGTGGGCTTCAACACTGGGGAGCACATGTGGGGAAAATTCCTCAAGGATTACCGCCAGACGGATTGGTAGTGACACCCTGAGTCACCTGTTTGTAGGTGAGGACTACCGCGCCAGGTTGACTGGGAATGGTGATAAGCAGGCCGTGCTTTGCGAGTTCCTCGCCGGTGAAAGTTTGAGGCTCACTGGGACGATCAAGGTCGGTCACAATGTAGCGGGCACCGGCTTCCAGTCCGCGGAGCTTGAAACGCGCCGCCTCGAAATTGGAGTCCGGGCGACGGAACGCTTGCACTAATCCTTCATGGGATTCGGGACGATCATATTGCCAGGCCAGCCAGGCATCATTCGCCAGGCTGTAAGGCGTCAGGGGATAGAAATCGCCCAGGTAATTCGGACCAATCTGCTTGAGCTGCGTGAACAGGCGACGCGCCAGTTCGTAATTCAAATCTTTGCGCCGCATGTCATAGCAAAGCGTCAGGCTGGGGGACATGTTGGCGCGGAAGGCGTAAGGATCAATTTCGTCCTGGACCTTGAATCCGATCGCTGAATGCCCGGCGACAAAGCCGGCGCCGTGATAAGGGATCCACGAGGCGAAGGCGAAGTGATGATTCTGTTGGCTGGTCGGCTCGAAGAGATAATCACTCCGTATCAGGGGCACAGCTCGGCGCATGGTTTCCAGATCATCACGCCGACCTCCGGAGGCGCAGGAGTCGATTCGCAGATTGGGGTGCCGCTGGCGGAGTGCGTCCCAGTAAGCAAGATAACCTTGAACGTAAAGGTTCTCCGTCATTCCTTGACGATCTGAAGCATCTGCGCCTCGCCAGAAGGTGAGCGGATCCATGTTGAAGTCCTGACGGTAGAAATCGATGCCTTGTTCCGTTAATGTCCGATCAACATGGTTGATGAGCCATTTGAGCGCCTCGGGATCGCCGAGGTTGAGCAGGCTGCCCGGACCGCTGCCAAAACCTCCGCCCTGCGGCGGGGGCGGAATCTCCGCTTTTCTTGAAAGCAACCACTCGGGATGATTCTTGCCTATCCATGAGTTGGGATCACCTACTCGCTCGGGTTCAAACCAGACGATGGTTTTAACCCCTTTGGCACGAGCATGGTCGCTGACGGCCCGCAATCCCCTGGGGAAACGGGTTACATCGGGCTCCCAAGTGCCGGTTTTCACCCACTCACCACCGCAGGGATACCAACCTGCATCCATCCACCAGTAATCCAGTTTCATCCCTTCTTCGAGATACCGATCAACGAACAGTATCTGGTTATCCTCGTTCGCCTGGGTCATCTCCTTGAACTGATGGGAACTGCACGCCACGATCTGCGTCGGTGGCAGATTCCCATCGGCCGTGCGCGGAAGATTGTGGGCCACCATCCAGCGCCGCCAGAGGTTTTGAGCCGTCGCGATGTCCGCTCCCGTCCAGAACAGCATCGCGATCAGGGGAGAGCGTATCTCCTCGCCCGGTTTCAGGAACGAGTGGAAAAGTTCCTGGCCGGCTGTGACGTGGAGACCTCGATCCGAGTCGCGAACGAACGATCCTGCCCACTCTCCCGGCCAGCCGATGGCGAGCAATACTCCTCCACCGGGCATTTGAAGATTGTAGTAAGGAAAGGCGGCGTTGGTTGGGCGGCCGCCGAACGGAGCGAACCGCCTGCTGGCCTTAGGCTCAAGCGTTTGATGAAAGGGCTGGAAGCTCTCTGGCGTGCACCAATCCCCTTTGGTACCGTGAAGGACGAATTCACCGTCCTGACTTCGCTGGAAGCCGAGATCCAAAGCCTGAATATCTTGTAGTATTGGGGTGTTCGCTTTACCGGTGTTTTTGAAGTAAACCGTCCACTCAACCGCTTGGAAATCCTGATATTCGATGCCTACACAACGCACCTCCAGCCCCGTGGTCGGGTCCGTCCAGAGCACGCGCCGCTCCGTGCGTTGGTTGTCGAGCTTGCGCGACGAACGCTTCTGTTTCCACCCGGGTAACAATTCCAACCCGCCCTGGCCGTCGTAAGTGAATGAAAACAATGGCTCATCAAAATACCCACCTTGATGAAAATCGACGCTCAAGACTGGATTCGCTCCTAATCCAGCGATCCGAACCAAGAAGAACAAACAAATGGTTGCGACGAACAGCCGAAGAAATCTTGAACAGTTCATTGGAATCAGCAGTGCGAGTTATCAACAATACTTGGCGGTCATAAAGACAAAATCAAGGCATTGTCTCGGTGTCCAACTCTGGCCGTTGGAACAATGGGATCCATTTCCCAGGCGGTGAGATATCCACAATGGTATTGCCGCGCCAGCGTTCGGTGTATTCGGTGCCGTCCAGTGAACCGACGGTCTCCTTTACTTCCGCGATACGCAACGGATAGGTCACGGTAAGTTGCTGGCCCGGACGAGTGGTGGTGAACGCGACATAGCTATCCTCCCAGGAGATTGGAACCGGTGTCCTGCTGACGAAGGCCTTGACCTCAGCTTTAGGTGCCCACTCAGGGACGCGAACCAGGACTTTCTTCGCGGCGTGCACCAGTATGTTCAGCTCGCCACGGCGGGGCAGGCAGGAAACCACGTCAACAAGCGGTGATTTGCGGTTGAACGCAAGATTCACTCGGGTTTCGTCGGCGTTGCCAGTGACGGTTTCCGCCCAGATCGCATGCGTCGCGCGGATCGTCGCATCGGCGCAGCAGCCTTGCATATGAATACCCGGCAATGTTGGGTCCAGGTCCGAGGGAAGTTTGTTTACCCAATCAGGAAAACCGCACGCGCCCAACTGCTGCCCGACCATACGCTCGGCCGTCTTGACGGCGACTTGATAACGCCTCTCCACCTCTGCGGCTATGGCCTGTGGAGTGGACTTGGAGGTGTCCTGAAGCAATTCGGTGCCGGCGCTGACCCATAGAACCGCGGCTCCGACAGCTCCCTGCCTTGCCGGTGCGGTCGTCTGGATGCCGTACTTTTGAGCCAGGTAAGCCTCCACCGAAGCCCGCTGGCCTTCATTCACGGAATCGCAAAGGATCAGCTCGGCCAGCGTGCTGTTTAACTCAAAACCGAATTCGCGCAACGCGCCCACCGCAGCAACGGAGTTCTGGCCGTAATCGAGCGGTTTGCTTGGCGCGCTGCCGATATTCACGCCGTCCACCCAAATGTTCTTTTGCGTGTGATCGTAAGTCGCGCAAATGATGTGGTAGCCGTCGCTCATCGATGACGTGGAGGTCATCGGGTCATAATTCGCCTGCGTGCCATCGGTCGTGAAGAAATAGACCTTTCGAGCCGGGTCGATCTGGAGGTTGATTCCTTTCCCCCAATTAATTGGGTTGTCGTAATTACAGAAAATAGTCTGGCTTTGGCTGCCGGGCACAACCTTGGCAACGGCGTAGATGCTGAATTCCGGCAGCCGCAACGCCGCGCTGTTCGAGACCGCGAACCAATCATGCCCGGTGAACCGAACCACTGGCATCTGCCCTTTGGGCAGTGCCTCCATCGCACGCTGAGCATTCCCCCGGGCCAATCGCAGGTGATTGCTCTGGCGGGATTGATCCGGCCAAAGCACTTCGCCAAGCGCCTCGCTGCCTACGCGCTTGATAAGGTTTTCTCGGACCAGCTCAAGGTAGCGTGGACGCAGCCGGAACGTCTGCTCACTCAACTGCCCGGTGAAGATCTGTTCTGCGCGATCGTAATAGCTGACAAAATGCTTCAGGTTGGGATCGAGCCGGCTTGCCGCTCCCAAACTGCAAGTGGTCTGTACCACATCACCCATCGTGCAACCTTCGCAGTCCGCTTCCCGCGGCCAACCAGTGGCAACCATCAGCCATTCCCCCAGCCAACCTGTCATGCTCCCCGCATCAGGATTGCGGTTCGGGTCATAAAGCCAATCGAACGTGCGACTGGCCTGGTTAAGGAAGCGCGAGCCCGCTTCCCGCTCGTGCGCCTGAAGCAATTGACCGCCCAGTTCAACCAAGCCCGGCAGGCCATGGGTGTGCCCGTGCATGTGCCAGCTCGCCACCTGCTTTTGCGATTTGCCTCCGAAGGAACCGTCGGGCCTCAAACAGCCGTCGTTGCCATCCGGATCCTCACCATGGCACAGGCGATTGCCCAACGCGGTGGCAAAGGCGAGCGCATTGGAATCTCCGGTTGCCTCATGCCATTGTGAAAAGGCCCAGAGGTTCCAGCCCAGGGCCAAATGCACCCAGCCGCCCAGAGTCCGCTCGTTGCTATTCCTGGCCGGCGGGTCTCCGGGAGTGAAGCTCCCTTGCCTGTAAGTGGCGACCGGCCCAACGCCCGGTTCGTCGCTCTCGGTTGCATAATACCGCAAAGTCTTCAGCGCTCGCTCCGCCCAATCGTGCCACTGTGGCAAATGGGTGTATTGAAACATGAGAATCAGGTTTTTCGTATGCTCGCCATGCCCGGTAGCGCACCCGGGCGACATCGAATCCGGACTATAGGGGATGCCGGTTAACGGGTCGGTGCACCAGAGCAAGTAACCGATAATCCCCGCCGCTGCGGGGTCGTTCTTGAACTCGTCGCCAAGCATATCTTGCAGAAAGGCCAGGCCACCAAGGGCGCGCATGTTATTGTCCGGACCATCGACGCTATGCTGCTTGATGCTGGGCCAGGGCAGAGCACGGCAATCGAAGCTCAAGCGCAGCGCGGGCACGTGGTCGGGTGTCATACCCCAGGGTATGCCTCGCTTGGTGACCCAGCCTCTCCAGGATTCGCGCGCAAGGTCCATTGGGTCGAACGGGGTCTTGGCCTCGGTAAGGAATATAGGGGGGTATTTGGCGAAGCTCTTTGGAGTGATCTGTCGGGGTCCGGCGGGACGGGCTTTTGTCTCAGCTTCGGCCGCCGAGAGCCCGGCGAATGAGTGCAGCGCCAGGAGGCAGGCGAGCGCCAATGGTGGTCTTCTGATTCGATTCGACCTCTCTGGTGAGATTGTGCGAGGCAATGTGCTCATTGAAGGCTTGGCCTCTCCACACTTCATCGAGGAACAGTGTCGGTGTCGAGTTCCGATCGCTCGAACATAGGGATCCATTTCCCAGGCGGCTCGATGTGGACAATAGTATTGCCGCGCCAGCGCTCAGTGTATTCGACGCCCTGGATTGGCTCGCGGACCTCGGCGATGCGCAGCGGGTAAGTGACTGTCAATAGCTGGTTTCTCTCTGGCTTCTCGAAAACCACGTAGCTGCCTTCCCAGCGGAGCGGTTGGGGTTGTTTGCTGACGAATGCCTTCACCTCCGACTTCTGCGCCCACTCGGGAACCCGCACGAGCACCCGTCGTGCGTTCTTTACCAACACATTTAACTCGCCCCGATGCGGCAGACAGGAGACCACCTCCACCAGCGGTGAATCGCGGTTGAAGGCCAGGTTGACCCGGGTTTCGTCTGCATCACCGGTGACGATTTGCGACCAAACGGCGTGCGAGGCCCGGATCGTCGCATCCGCGCAGCAGCCTTGCATATGAATCCCTGGCAGGTCAGGGTCCAGGTCAGATTTCAGATTGTTCACCCAGTCGGGAAAGCCACATGCGCCTAGCTGTTGTCCAATCATGCGCTCGGCTGTTTTCACTGCCTCGCGGTAACGGCTCTCCACCACTTTGGCCCGTAGCTCCGGAGTAGCGTTCGTCATCTCCTTGTCCACTCGCTTGGCCAGGCATTCTTTAACCACGGCCAGATATCGTGGCGTCGGACGAAACATCTGTTCCATGATTTGGCCCGTGTAGATCTGCTCCGCCCGATCATAGAACGCGGCGAGGGAAGTCAGACTCGGATCGAGCCGGCTGGCAGCGCACAGCGCGCAGGCCGTCTGCGCGACATCCCCGAGGCTGCAGCCTTCGCAATCGGTCTTCCGATTCCAGCCTGTAGCGATGATCAGCCATTCGCCCAACCAACCGGTGAGGCTGCCCGCATCCGGGTTACGCGTCGGATCATAAAGCCAGTCCATGGTGCGGCTTGCTTGGGTAATGAAGCGCAGCCCAGCCTCACGCTGGCCGGACTTGATTAACTGCCCCCCCAAGTGCACCAACCCCGGCAAACAGTGCGTGTGCCCGTGCATGTGCCAACTGCCGCTGCTCTCCTGCCGCTTGCCGCCAAACGAACCGTCCGAGCGGAACGAGCCATCATCGCCATAGGCATCCTCACTGTGGCAGAGCCGGTTTGCCAGTGCGGTGGCGAAATCCAAATCGTGCTTATTACCGGTCAATTCGTAATACTTGGAGAAGGCGCCGGCGGCCCAACCGACATACAGATGTTGCCAGCCACCCAGCGTCGGGTCTTTGGTTTGTCGCGCTGGCGGTTCGCCTACAATAAACCCGCCTTGTCCGCCTGCGCCTCCCTGGCAATAAGCCGCGACCTTGCCAACTCCCGGCCGTTCGCAAACGATTGCGTAGTGGCGCAGCGTCTCAACCATCTTCCCCGCCCAATCCAACAGCCACCGCTCATGCGTCTGCTCATACAGCAGCATCAAGTTCCTGGCCAGCTCCCCTTCGCCCAGCGGGCATTCGCGCGGCAGCTTGTCCGGGCTATAGGCGAAACCCGATTCGGGGTCTGTGCACCCAAGCAGGTAGGCGATCTGGCCCGCCTCGGCGAGATCGTTTTGTTTTGCGGCCGGGAACATCTCATGCAGCAATGCGTGGGCGCCGACGTTGCGCGCGTTGTTGTCAAAGCCGTCAACGCTATGATGCTTGAGGCTGGGCCAGGGCAGCAGGCGGTTGTCAAAATGGAATCGCAAGGTCGGCGATTTCCCGAACGTCATGCCCCAGGGATCCGGCTGTGTGCTCAGATAGCCTTTCCAACACTGCCGTGCTATGTGAGCGGCATCCAACGTCTTGGTTTCCTGGATAAACAGCGGCGGGTAAGCGACCGTGGCGCGCGTTGCAAGCCGCCGCTCGGATGGGGCGGCGTTCATGGCTCCCGTCTCAGCAGGGACTACCGTGACCGACTTTGCTAAGCATAGAAGACAGCAAATCCACAAAGCCACCTTGGGAATGCGTGCCAAGGAGACCTGGGCTCGACGCAATTTCCTTAGGTTGGTCCCGGTCACAAATCCTGTGAGGTATCCTTAACCGGCGCAGCGCGGATTTGCAAGCCCGCAATGGGATGGCTTTAGAGCTTTGGGTAAGCTTTGGGGCGGCTTTGGGGTCCCAGTCGCTTGAAGCCATTCATCATTCAGCCTTCTGCACTCCCTGTGTGGGGGCTTTGCGCCGTAGTCCGTGGTCCAGTTTCAGCGTGTCAGCGTTTCAGCTTTTCCCTTGTGGTCCGTGGTCAGTAGTCAGTGGTCGCCGTTCCCCTTCTACTTTCGCCTCGGGGCGGCTGGCGCCTGACTTGGATAAGCACTCGCAATAGTGAGAATGGCAGGTTGCGGGCTCGGAGCACACTGGTAGCAGTATGGTACCACCATGGACGTGCCATGGTACCATAGAACGGTTTGGCATACCCCGAAATATGGCCCGCCGAAGACACTGGAGCCACGGTCTGTCCACACGGAACATCAGCACTCCTAATCCAAAAACCAGAGGCAGGAGGGATTAACCACAGATTCACACAGATCGACACGGATACCCCCTAAGCTTTGACAAGATCGCCCGCATGTGGGCCATCCTTGAAGCGAACGGCTTTGTTAGCTTCGCGGAGGCATGACATGCTCGGTCTTATCCCAAGGCCTGAGGAGACCGTCGAATGCCGTGCCACCGATGGCCGCCTAGTTGCGCTGGTTGACATCGTACCCGAGGACGAGTGGCAGACGGAAGTCCCCGAACTGGCGCCCCTCGCTCGGTTGAGCCTTCACGAAGCCAAAGCGCAGGGTGAGCAGCCCATTCAGCTTCGCGAGAATGGTCGCTATGAGTATTCGCCGCGCCCCGCTCCAGCAGCCCGTGCAGCGCGCCTCAAACTCGTCGGCAACCTCGTTAGGAGCCGCAAACGCCGTGAAACAGACAACGATATAGGCCGCATTGAAACTGGCTCCCACTGTGGCCTGCTCCGCTTGGAAATCGAAGAAGACGGGCGGCCCGGTGAGTGGTTGGACGCCGCCATCCGCTACCAGATCGGAACGACCCCCATCCTCATCACAATCGAGTGCCGGAGGCGCAACCGGAAGCAGGACGACACCTGGATCGAGCAGCTCGCGTCCAAGCGCGCCAAGATCGGAGCCGCCAAGACAATAGCAGTCTGCTCGAAGGGGTTTTCCGAATCAGCCTACAAGACCGCCAAGCTGCACAATATCGAACTCCGCCAACTCTCAGAGCTGCAGAGCATCAATCCAGACGAATGGTTCCTCAAAGGCGGCGCTGTCCACATCTGCAGAGAATTCTCCGAGATCACGTGCGCGGTAACACTCAAATGCAGCGACGGCCGCCCCGCCGGCTGGTCCGCTGCAATGAAGGACGAGTTCCAACCCGTCTTCTACCACAAACTAATCCACTCGCCATTCCCCGCCGCCACCCTCCTGAGCATCGTCGAAGAGGTTCAACCGGAGGCCTTCGACGATGTCCCCTTAAATGGGACACCAAAGGTCGTCACCCTCACAGTTGATTTTTCCTCCTCCACCGGCGACGCCCGCCTTCTCGTCAAGTGGATCGACCACAACCGCCACGATTGCTTGACCGAAGTCTCATACGTCAGACTGACCGTAACCGTGGCTTACAGGACCGCAGTCCGCGATCTCGATTCGGGAGTCCACCATGTGTACAAAGGCCCAGAAGGCACGGAAATCAAACACAGCCACTTCGATACCGAGTGGCTCGGCCTCCCAGTGCGGTTCGACCACCAACAAGACTCCACCGGACGAACCAGCGCCTCCTGGGAGGTCCTGAAAACCGCGCAGCCGGACCCCCCCGGTTCCGCATCCCCGCCGCTGGCGCCGCCGAAGTCCCCCACGTCCGCCAAGCCACCAAAGGCGCCGCCCCCCTCTCCGCCGCGCGAACCCAATACGTCCCCCCCCCCCCCCCCAGAAAAACCACCTTTCATAAGTCTATAACGGGCATGGTTCGTTTCCGTTCAAATGCGCGGTCGGCTTTGGCGCGGGTCTGGGGAGAGGAGGCGCGTTTTGTTGCTCCCCCTCTCTCCAGCTCTCTCCCCACTCGTTCCTCGTGGGGAGAGAGCTGGAGAGAGGGGGAGAGGGTGCCGAAGGCCGGAGAGGGGGCGGTTAATGGGTTCAAAGCGCGAGCCGACTCGGGGAATTCTCTCCCAGGGCAGGCAGAGACAGCTCCCCACGGGCGGTGGCGCCGGACCGAACTCCGGGCCGCCGCCCCGGCCAAGCTAGGGAATGGAGTACTTTTGCCGGAAGCGGATGCCGCGGGTAAGACCGCACATTATGAGCGGGCTGGCTCATGATACGTCACCGGATTTGTGACCCGGACGACTTAGTGGGCATACGGCATTCAAGGTTAAAGGTCAGTGACTGTAAACGTACCTTCAGCTTAGAAGCTTTTCACTTCGTTAGTTCCCCCGCTTGCAAAATGAGCGGACCAACTGCGAGCGGAGCCGGCTCAGAGTGATTTGGCGCCCAGGAGAATTTGGCTAATCTGATCGATTTTCGCCCGAGGGCCGCGGAACGCCCAAACCTGGGCTTCGTCGTCGCAGTGGAGCCGACTCGTGCCGTGGCCGATGGCGGGAATGTGATACTCCAATTCGCTAAACTGTCCCAGCCCGCTGTTGACATTGCAGGCTTGCACGGCAAAGCCGAAATAGTCTGTTTCGCTCCAAGGCACATCCACATACTCGCCAGACGGATTCACCACGAAGTTCCTGACAATCAACACCATATTGTCGCCAGCCGGATGGATGTAGCCGACACGACCGCAAACTGACACGGCGCGCACGCTGATCTTGTGTTCGCCTTTTTGGCGCATGCGATAGCGGATCAGGTGGTCGGAGGTGAGCAAGTCTCTGGGCGGTATGGTGTCGATCGTGCTGAAAATATGCCGCGGCTCGCTGCGGGCGAAGGTGGGGATGAGCAGGTCGCCGCCATGAGGCATTTGAACCAGATTCCAGAGGCCGACCTGGGCTTTGCCAGGAACACTTGAGCCGGTGATAGCGAGGGAAGTGTATTGGGCATAGCCGGCGTATGCTACTCCACCCAAGTCGATTCCGCGCTCGTGCCGCAACGGATTGAGCGCCGGACCGAAAGATTTCGTAATCTTGAGTGGAACATCTTTCTTGAGCCGGGAGAAATTAACTGTGAGGCGATTGACGAGGCTGAAGGCACCGTTGTTCTTGTTCACCTTATATTTTCCGGGGTCGAGAGACCGCTGTTGGAAATACTTGTCCAGCTTTGGGAAGTTAGGGAAGAACAAATCGGCTTCCGGCGCCAGCCAGGTGCGGTCGCCGCCCGAATTGTGCCATTGGTCTCCGCCATAGAATTCGCGGGCCGACTCGGGCGAATTCAGCGCGGTATGAGTCCAATAGAAATTTTCCTCGCTGCCAGGCGCGAACAGGCCCAGCACCCTTCCGCCATAAGGCAGGACCAGGACGCGGGTGCCGTCGGAGCTCTTGAACAGCTTGGTTGGTTTTCCGACCCGGTTGAGGACTTGAGTGAGTTTTTTCATATCATGAATGGAGTGTGTGAGAAGATTAAACGCCGGGGACGTAGCCTTTGCCGAAAGTGGCTGTGGACCGGGTGCGAAAATCAGAGATCAAGGACATCAGCGAGGTCGTGCCGCCATCCGCAATAATGGTTTGGCCGACGATATAACCGGCGTCATCGGAACACAGGAAAATCGCCAGCTTGGCGATCTCCAGCTTCGACCCGGATCGGGCCAGCGGCACTTTCTCGGCAGCCACCTTCGCCGCATCGGCATCGTTGAACCCAGGGATGTTTTTGTAATAGTTCTCCACGGTCACCCAGCCGGGGGCAATGGCGTTAACTCGAATGCCCTGGTGCGCCAATTCCACGGCTAACGCGCGGGTATAAGCGGCGATGGCGCCTTTGGTTCCAGCATAAACTGAATGCTCCGGCGCGCCGGAAACGGCGTGAATCGAGGTGATATTGCAGATGGTGCCGCCGCCATGCTGCAGCATGTCCTTAACGATGCGTTGGGTCAGAAAGAATTGGGCGCGAATGTTGACGTGGTAAAGTCGGTCGAACTGCTCCGGTCTGACGTCCAGGAACGGTTGGTTGAAGGTGATGCCGGCATTGTTCACCAGGCAGTCAATGCCGCCCAGAAACGAAACGGCCTGGTCCCCGAGTTTCACCACCTCGTCCACGCGATCGAAATCCGCCTGAAAAGCCTTGGCCCGGAGGCCCAGCGCCTGAATTTCCTCGGTCACCGATTGTGCTCCGGCGGCGTCATGGGCGAAATGGAGCACGACATCCGCTCCCTGTCGGCCAAACTCGAGCGCGATTTCACGTCCGATACCTGTCCCTGAGCCAGTAACCAGCACGCGTTTGCCAGCCATCTTTTGCGTGGTGTGCATGCTCAATTTTGTGGTGTGAAGCAGAAGTAAGCAAGAAATCCCTGCCGGCGGCCCGGAGGAATCGCGCAACAACTCTGTCCCAAGGACCTTTTGCTGCGCGGTTCGGAAATGCGGCTTAGTTCTTTAAGGGCATACTAATCCGCTCTACGTGTTCATTGTGCTTTCCCATGATCGTCGCCGAGTCCTCTACTTCAATGTCCTTGGACGCCCTTCGGCCATTTGGACTGCCCAACAACTACGGGAAGCCTTCGTGGCGATAGAGATGTGTGGTGGTCAATCCGGATACCCCGGAAGCCTGGCCCATCGAACTTCAGCCCCGTGCCCTCTCGCAGGGGCGCGGCCGAGAGAACGATTTTCTCATCGAACACCCTTCCGTCTCCAGTTCCCATTGCAGAATTCAAGTTGATCAAACCATCGCCGCCGAGTGTGCGAAGGGTGATGCGGGCGGGCGCTTCATTCAAACAGCAACACGTCGTTCAACCCCAGTCCGACCGTGCAAACCACCACCCGTGGGTAGCCTTGGCTGGCCAGGGACCGCGAGGCGCGCTTGATTGCGAATTTCAACGGCCCTTTTTCCAGCGATCGCACTTGTTTGGGCGTGCGCTTCACGGGCAGACGAATCTCCAACCGCGAGATCGGCTCATAGGTGAAATTCGCCAGCACCAGCGCAACGCCGCTGGACGATTCAAACACGCCGGCTTCCACCACCGGATGCGACAGTTCCACAACTCGGGGCGTGCCGCTGCCACGAGCGACGGCGTTGATGAAACGGCGCTGCGCGGCAGGCCATTTCTCCTTCAACTCGGCCGGCACAAACCGCGCGTCCTTGGCGTAGGAAACCGCCGGACAGGTCGCCGCGCACACGGCCACGCCTTTGCCGAAACGGTTCGTCAGCACTGCGGGTGCGCCGTCGGTGAACGCCCCGGTCACCGTCGCGGTCGTCGGCGTGAGCCTGACTTTCAGGCCGAGCGCACCGAAAGCTTCGTTTCCAGAACCGAACCCCACTTGGTCGAGCCACTTCAGGTCGTTCAAAGCACCGCGCAGGTCAAAACGTCCCGGTTGCACTTCCACTCCCACGCGCGGCGCAATCCCGAACACGTCCGCCAGGCCCGCCTGTTCTTCGTCGAACTCGTTCCGGCTCGCGGCAGCGCCGGAGCCGTAGAGCCAGCCGCCGCTTTGCACCCAGCGCCGAATCGAGTCGCACGCGGCGGCCGACACGCACGGGTCGGTGACATAAAGCGCGTCGTAATCGCGCAGCCGGCCTTCCTGCACGTCGCGTTCGGTGAGCAGGTCCACGAGATACTGGTCGTGGATGAGTGAGAAGTAGGTCAGCCGCCGCTCGGCCATCGTCACATAGCCGAACGGTTGCCAGAGATCGCTCGACAGGCTATAGAGCAAGGCCACGCGCGTGGGGCGGGTTTGGCCCGGGGCGAGGATGTGCTCCGCGCCCGCCAGTTGTCGCGTGATGGCGACGATGCCATCATAGGCGCTGCGCAAGTCACTCCAGTAATTCTCCGTGCAGGTCGCCGTCGGGCCATAGGACCAATAGAAGAAATGCTTCGCGCCCTGGCAGAGCGCGGAGGCGCTCTTGAGGCGGAGGTTCGTTTCGTCGCTCGGCGTGATCCAGGTGATGATCGGCAATCCGCCGCGGCTGCCACTGCGGAACATCGCCGCCTGGAAGCCGATGAGTTGAAAACCTTCCCACGTGGCAGTCGGGCCAAACATGAAATTCAGCCCCAGCCAATCCTCGATGCCGATGACGTCCACGACGCGGTCGCGCGCCAGGCCAAACCAATCGAGCGACAGCGGAAAGCCGCCCCAGGTTGTATTCTCGACGTTCATGCCCATACCGAGGCCAGAGCCGCCGAAGTACGGATGGTCTGCGACCAGCGTCGAAGTGAGCACGTTGGTCGGCGCATGCCGATGGAAACTCTCCGTGAGCCACTTCAGCCGCTGCGTCGCCGACTCCTGCCGGAACCGCGTGGTCCAGACAAACACGCGATTCGCCGCCGCGCGATCCACCTTCTGCCGTTCGCGTAACACCGGCGGCGATTCGATCGGCACGACCTCCGCCAGCGACTTCACCCCCAACTCCGCTGGCCCCAGGCCGTGTGCCTTCAGCCACACGCGGAAGTGGGCGAGCGCATTCGTGTCGTTACCGATGGGCGGGCGACAGGCGATCTCGTCGGAGAAACCGAAGAGCGTCGGACGCGCGCCGGCCTTGGCCGTGGCGGCGGACTTGGCAATCTGCTGCTCAATGTCTTCGCGCGTGAGCGCTGGGCCAAACTCAACCCAGTGATGGCCGCCCGGTTCGCTAAACGGGAATGTTTTCAGAGCCCCGTCCGGCGCGTTGCCGATGAGGTTGAAGCCCAGCAGCCAAAGCACCTCGGCCTCCCGTGCGTTCAACTCCGCCCGCTGCGGCCCCCAGAATTGCGTCTGCACCCACAGGTTCGTCGGCGCCGCTCGCCGTCCGCCGCTCGCTGCTCGCGCCCACGCCAGCCGCCGGGCCGTCATTTCACTCGCCGTCTCCAACGAATCGGCGTCCGTGCGAAGCGTAGGCGAAACGAGGAAGCTGGTTTTGCTACCTTTGAAGGTTTCCTCCATCCGCTTCACCACTGTCGCGTCCTCGGGTGCGGTGGCCAACTCAATACTAATGCGTCGCGCTGGATCCGGCTGGTCGCACAGAAACTCCGCCGTTATGTTGGGAAGCTCCGCCACTCCACCGGACCTCTGCAGCCGCCCATGCAGCATCTTTCCCGCGTGCCCTCCAAGATCGAACCAGGGACTGGCCTGCCCTGGCATTACACGTTTGGTGGTGTCCTTGTCTGCACCTGCCGGCCATATGACCTCGGGCAGATACCACGGGTCGTTGTGAATGTAGCCGCCGAGTTTCACGAACCAAGCTGCGTTCGTTGGCTCAACCAGTCGGAAGCGGACGAACACGCCTTCGGCTGCCACCGCCGCCTGCGCCAACAGTGTCAGGCACAGCAGTGCCATCAGGGAGCGCGGGCCTGTCATGCGGAAACCTCCGAAAACGGATTTGCGGAGTCGGGTTGGTTGCGGCGCTGCGGTTTTCGGAGTGGTGGGAATCATTTCAAATGTTGCTCAATTTCCAGTCCAAGGGAAAGCGGTGTCGTCAGCAAACTATACCAGCCGTCATCGCCGCTGCCATGCGAGAATTCGAAGGCCGCATTGGCCGCCGACCGGGCTACGTCGCGATAATACTGTTTCACCGTCGCGCCATGCAATTCAAGCGCAAGCTGGGCAAAATGGAATGTGTGACCGGACATCACCGGCATGCAAACACTCTGCTCACAAATCAGCGGCCAGCGGCCATCCTGGGCTACCGCGAAACTGGTGGCCACCCACTCGAAAATGTCGGTCGCCAGCTTGAGATACTGCGGATTGTCCTGCCGATGGCGCGCGAGATAGCGGGCGGTATCAATGGCGTCCCAGTTACCGATGGACTCCGTGTCCGCAGCAACATCTTCGTAGTAACCCGTCCAGCGGTAAGTCTGGACTGGATGGTCGAGCAACCACCGCAACGCGCGCCGGGACGATTCCGCATAACGCGGGTTTCCGGTAATGGCGTGGAGGCGCTCCATCAATTCGATGTTGAAGACCTGGCTGGAGGTGTAGTCCTGCACCACCTTGCCGGTGGCCGGCTCGACCCGATTCTGCCAGCGCCCATCGGCAAGCTGAAGGGGAAGCAGCGTTTCGGCGATCCTGATGGCCCCGGTCTTGAACATTTCCGCCTTTTCCAATTGCCACAGGTCGATATACGTCAGCCCCATGGCGCCGACTTTGTCCAGCATCACGGTATCGCCATCCACATTGCCGCCCATCTTGCCGTTGTAGGTGGTGGAGTAGGGCAGATTCGGCAGCTTGAAGGTTTCGGGTGTGCTGTGGCGAAGATTCCATTCGCCCAACCGCACGGCTTCCTTCATGTATTTGTCGTTACCGGTGAATTGGGAATAATTAATCAGCGCCTTAATGAACAGGGCATGGTGAAATGCCGGATAGGCATAAAATGGTTTGACGCCGGCCTTCATCCACGTCACGCAACGATAGGTATAGGCCGGCATCCGCTCGTCGCCCGGAACGCCATCGGTCCCTTCGGCAATCGCCTGATCCAGGACCGCACCCGCTTTGGCCACGGCTGAAGTCCAACTGTGCTGCGCTGGATAGAGTTTATTGTTGGGCAACAACTCGCGCATCGGACGGGACGAAACGACTTTGACCTCCGGCGGCAACGCGCGCACCGTGAAAGACTTGAACACCACCTGATGCAGACCATAAAGCCCGACCTCGCCCTCGGGATAATCCGTCAGATCCAGAATGCACGTCAGTTGGTTATCCACGGAAAAATTGGCGAGCCTGCCCTTGACCACGGCTCGGAGGTGGTGCCACCCCACTTCCTTATCTTTGGACAGTGCATAGACGGAATCCTTGTAGCCAACCTTCCGACCCCGGAGTTCTTCCGGCGTGAACCGCCGACCCTGCTGCGTCAAAATCTGGAAAGCGTGATTGGTTTCCGTGTTCTTGGCCGGTATAGCCGCCGGTTCGGGCTTCGCTTCTGGCGGCTTGCCCAGCAGCTCCGCCAGCGCGGCATAGCCGGCCAGGTTTTGGGAAAGGTAGAAAATAGCAGATTTCGCCGCGCTCTTGCGGAAGACAAACCCGGCGCCATTGCCCTTTCCCAGGCCGTTCGAGCAAATGTCCACCACGGCATCCAGTTGATAATCGTTGGTTCCGACCGCCAACGTAGCGGTTTCCCACCACCAATTCGTGGATTGCAACCGGAGCCCGTCCGGCGCGGACCAATCCTTGGTCAGCTTCAACTTGGAGGCCGGCAAACTGCTGAAATCCGCTTCGTAAAGCAGTGTCCCCTGAGTAACATCAATAAAGTTGCGCGCTTCCGAAAGGTCCGGGCTCGTTGTTTGGCTTGCGGACATCTCGGTCAGAGGCAACAGGACCGTGAGGACTAGGGAAATGATTTGGATCATGCTCGTAACGCTTTGCAGGTCAATTGTGGGCGGCCGTTAGGTTTCGTTGTGTTCCCAATCGCCTCGGCGAACAGAACAATGGGATGCGCCACTCTCACGGAACTGCTCGCCTGGCGCAAACCGGCCTCCAGTTGCGCCGAGCAACCGGGGTTGGCTGAGTCGATGACCGTGGTGCCGGTACGTGCGAGGTGGCGAACTTGCGGTCCGGCAGCTCCACGAAGTCCAATCCGGGAATTGCGCGCAGCAGGTTGCGCGGCGGTTGCGTGATCTTCGGGCCGCGGCGGAGTCGGCAGGACTCGTGATAGTTCATGCCCTCGGAGTGTGGCGCATTTACGGAAGGACAGATAACGCATACGTATGAAATATTGAAACACTCGACATGAGAATGCAAATATCACGTGGTGTTCATTTCTAAGGGACTCGGCCAATAACAACTCGCCCATTACTCGAGCGGTGCTAAGCTTGGGGATGGAATTGAGAATTACGGCTTAACTAAGAACGGTCTGGAAGCAAACCCTGGCGCAGTTGAGTGGCGCGGCGCGGCGGATGTTCATGGCGTCAGTGGTCAAAGGACTGGGGCGGGGTGGAGCCAGGCAGGCTCAGATCCAATTGGGTTGGGACCGCACCACCCTCCGCAAAGGGTTGCACGAATTGAACAGCGGGATTGTCTGTGTCGATGCCGTTTCGCAGCGCGGACGCAAACCCCTGGAAGCCAGCTTGTCCAACCTCGAAGCCGATCTGCGTGCGATGGGGGAGGCCACCAGCCAGACCGATCCGACCTTTCGTACCACGCAACTCTACCGACGCTTGACCGCCGGGGAGGCCCGACGGAGGCTGGTGGAAGAGAGGGGCTATGCGCCCGCAGAGGTGCCCTCGGAGCGCAGTCTACGGCGCAAACTCAGTGCGCTGGGGTTCAAGCTGCGGCGGGTGGCCAAGGCTGGATTAAGCTATAAAAAGGCTGAAAAACCGCAGTAAAATCAGGCTGAAGAATAAAGACAAAATGGAGCGAGCGAAGGGATTCGAACCCTCGACACTCACGTTGGCAACGTGATGCTCTACCAGGCTGAGCTACGCTCGCTTCCAAACAGGCGAGAGCAAACTACGAAAATCCTGCAGGAATGCAAGTCCCGTTTTGAATAATTACGCGAGCAGGAATTTGCCCTCATTTGGCGGTGGCTGCTTCGGTGGTCGGAAGGACCTCTGGTGTCGCTTCGGCCAGAGCAAGGTCCTGGCCAGGAACTAGAGCTTCTTCGCTGACATGCTGTTTGGCAATCAGCACGTAGATGGAAGGAATCACCAGCAGGGTGAACAGCGTGCCCAGCGCCATGCCGGCAACGATGGTAATGCCGATCGAGTTACGCGCGGCAGCGCCGGCACCGGAGACTAGCGTCAGCGGGAAGTGACCGCAAATCGTGGCGGCGCTGGTCATCAGCACCGGACGCAGGCGGATCAGCGCAGCCTCGCGCACAGCCTGGAGCTTAGGCAAGCCGGTGCGCTGGAGTTCGTTGGCGAACTGCACAATGAGAATGCCGTTCTTTGAGACCAGACCGACCAGGGTGACCAGACCGACCTGCGAGTAAATGTTCAAGGTAGTCGTCCAGCCATTGGTGAAAAAGGCGGACCCGGCGCCGGGCATCTTGAGGAAGCTAAAGATCAGCGCGCCGAACATTGCCAGGGGCACCGATCCGAGCAGGATGATCAGGGGATCGCGGAAGCTGTTAAACTGGGCGGCCAGCACGAGAAAGATCAGCACCATCGCCAACATGAAGGCAGGCAGGAACTTGCTGCTTTCGACACGCAGTTGGCGGGATTCTCCAGTGTAATCGAGCTTGTAGCCATGGGGCAGGATCTTCGCCGCTTCCGTTTCGAGGAACCGCAGCGCCTCGTCGAGCGGTCGGATGGCGACGCCGCTGATCTTCACCGCATTGAATTGCTGGAAGCGGTTGAGCGAGCGCGGGCCGGTCTTCTTCTTCAGCGTGGCGAAGGTGCTCAGGGGCACCAACTGGCCGTTAGGCCCCTTGACGTAGGTGCTTTCGAGCTGATTGGCGTTGAGACGTTCAATACGCTTCACCTGCGGGATCACCTTGTAGCTCCGACCGGCGAGACTGAACCGGTTTACAAAGTTGCCCCCCACCAGCGTTGCCAGGTCCGCGCCGACGGTTGCCATGTTGAGGCCCAGCGAAGCCACCTTGTCGCGGTCCATCACCAACTCCACTTCCGGCTGATCAATCTTGGTATCAATGATTGGCGGGAAGGCGAACATGCCGCTCGCCGCGGCCTTCTGCTGCAACTGCTCAGCGTACTTCAGGATCAACTCGGGTTCGGCCGTGGCGCCAATCACGACCTCGACGGGGAACTGACCTCCCCCCGGCAGCGCCGACGGGGTGGTCATAAAGGTGCGGACGCCCGGGATGCTGCTTACTTTTCCTTGCACTTCCGGCGTAATCTGAAACACAGTGCGTTTCCGTTCGCCCCAGGGCTTGAGCACCAGGCCGGAAAATCCGTTGTCCGGGAAGGTAATCTGGAAGATCTGCGCCGCCTCCGGCATGCTCAACATCTCACGAGTGACGGCTTCGGTGTAAAAGGTGGTTTGGTCAATCGTCGCATCCGCCGCCGCCTCGACGATGCCCATTACAAAGCCCTGGTCTTCTGCGGGCGCAAGTTCTTTGGGCGCCATAGTGAACAGCGGGATTGACAGCAAGCCCAAGACCAGCCAGACGATATAGACCGCCGGACGGGCCCGGAGCGTCGCGTCCAGCACGCGAGCGTAGGCGCGGCGGATGCGGTCAAAGCCGCGGTTGATGCGCCCGGTCAGGCCGTGCTCCTCGCGCCCGGCGTCCAGCAGCTTGGAAGACATCACCGGCGAAAGGGTCAGGGCGACCACGCCGGAGATGAACACCGCGCCAGCCAGGGTGAAGGCGAATTCACGGAACAGCGACCCGGTGAGGCCGCCTTGAAGGCCGATCGGCGCATAGACCGCGGCGAGCGTGATCGTCATCGCAATCACGGGACTGAGCAGTTCGCGCGCCCCCAACAGGGCCGCCTGCCGGGGTGACTGACCCTCGCGGACATGGCGCTCGACGTTCTCAACGATGACGATGGCATCGTCCACGACCAAGCCTACCGACAGCACAATGGCCAGCAGCGTGAGCAGGTTGAGCGTGAACCCGAACACCTGCATCAGGAACACAGTACCAATGAGAGAGATCGGAATGGCGACCAGCGGGACAAGGACCGAACGCAGTGAACCGAGGAACAAGAAGATGACGATGGCCACAATCAGCAGCGTCTCGCTCAGGGTCTTTAACACCTCACGGATGGCATCCTCGATATACTTGGTGGCATCGTAGGCAATCCCCGCAGTGAGGCCGGTGGGCAGCTCCTTCTCGATGAGCGCCATCTCGGCGCGGACCCGCTTCATCACATCCAGCGAGTTGGCGTTCGGCAGCGACCAGACGCCCATGAACACGGCTCGCGCGCCGCCAAACCGGACCTCTGAGTCATAATTGTCTGCGCCAAGCACGATATCGGCCACATCGCGCAGCCGAACAAGCTTGTCGCCAGACTGACGCACTACGAGGTTGCGGAAATCCTCGGTGGAGCGCAGATCGGTGTTAGCGCTGAGGTTCACCTGGACCAGCGAGCCCTTGGTGCGGCCCACCGCCGAGAGGAAGTTGTTGGCCGCCAACGCCTCCCGAATCTGGTTGGGGTTAATGCTCAGCGCCGCCAGGCGGTCGGGCTTGAGCCAAATGCGCATCGCAAAGGTGCGGCCGCCCAGAATGTCCGCGCGCTGCACCCCTTCGAGAGCGGAAAGGCGGGGCTGGACCACCCGCACGAGGTAATCCGTGATCTGGTTCGCCTCCAGCACGTCGGAGGAAAACCGGAGGTAGGCCGCCGCGAACTGGGAATCGGCGGACGTGACGTTGATGATAGGCACTTCGGCCTCGGGCGGAAGATCGTTGCGGACCTGGTCCACCTTCGAACTGATCTCAGCAAGCGCCTTGTTGGGATCGTAGTTGAGCTTGAGGCGGATGGTCAGGGTGGACAAGCCGAGCTTGCTGCTCGACTCGATATAGTCAATGCCATCAGCAGCGGCGATGGCCCGCTCCAGCGGCGTGGTGATGAAACCGCGCACCAGCTCCGCGCTGGCCCCCACGTACGCGGTCATCACGGACACCGCCGCATTGTCGCTGCGCGGGTATTGCCGGACGACCAGCGTGCGCATCGCCTGGAACCCGGCGATCAATATGACCAGGTTCACGACCAGTGCGAGCACGGGCCGTCGGATAAACAGATCGGTGAAAGACTTCATGGGAAAGGCTAAAGGCTAAAGGCTAAAGGCTGAATGCTGAAATGGGAAGGGGCGGTCGGCATGGGACAAATGCTGAAATGCTGAAATGCTGAAATGGAAAGGGGCGGTCGGCATGGGTTGGGTTTCAGCCTTTAGCCTTTAGCCTTTAGCCTTTCCCTTTCAACTGTCCGACGGACGCGGGGCCAGGTCGCTCTTGGGCGCCAGTTCCTTGCTCTCGGTCACCGACATGCCATTCCGCAGCTTGAAGATGCCGGCGCTGACAATGCGTTCGCCCACCTTGAGGCCCGATTCCACGCTCACATAGTCGCCGCGCGCGCGCCCCGTCCGGACGAACTGCTGCCGCACCACCAATTGAGACTTGCCGCTGTCCTTGCCCGGCTTGCATTCGATCACATAGACCGAGTCACCGTAAGGTGCGCTCAGCACGGAGGTGGCGGGGATCACCAGCAAGGGCTGCTCTTCCGCGAGCAGCACCTCGGCGCGGGCGAACATGCCCGGCCGGAGCAACTGATCGGCGTTGGCGAACGTTGCCTGCAACCCCACGCTGCGAGTGGTCTGGTCAAGCTCGGGATTGATCGCGGTCAGCGTGCCGTCAAACACACGCCCCGGATAAGTGTCGGTCGTCACGCGCACGCTCATGCCGGTTTTGAGCTGCGCCAAATCCTGCTGCGGCAGTGAGAAATTCGCATACACGGGCGTTAGCGATTGCAGTGAGACGATCGGTTTGCCCGTGTCAAGATACTGTCCGAGGTTGACGAGGCGGATGCCCAGGCGCCCGGCGAACGGCGCGCGGATCGTCTTTTTCTGAATCGTGGCGCGGGTGGCGTCGGCGGTGCCCTGGGCCTGTTTGAGCGTCGCCTCCGCCGCATCCAGACTGGCCTGCGAAACCATGTTCTGACTGCGGAGGGTGCGCTCGCGAGCGAGATTAAGCCGGGCCAACTCCTCCTGCGCTTCCAGTGCCCGGAGTTGCGCCTCCTCCAGAGAGGTGTCGAGGCGCACCAGCAGGTTGCTCTGCGACACCACCGCGCCGGACTCAAAGGTGATCTCGCGGACGAGGCCCGAGATTTCCGGGGTGATGGTCACCCCTTGCACGGCCATGATCGAACCGATGGCGGTGAGGGTGCCTTGCCATTTCTCCTCCCGCACGACCGCGGAGGAAACGCTTTCCGGCGGTTGGACATAACTCTTGCCGTCGGAGATTAGTTTCTTGATCTGCAGGGCCTTCACCCCGGCGAGACCGCCGACGACCGCGAGGACAATGAAAACAGCGAGTAAAATCTTACGTATCATGAGCGGGATAAAGAGTGACGGGGCTGCGGAGTGGCGCGCGCCGAGCCGTTAGCCCCGGGATGACGGTGCGCGGCCCCTTCCATAAAAAGGCGAACAATCTGCCGGGCAGCCCGCCGATCCAGCGGGCAGTCGGGCACCAGCAGCCGCACCATGACGTAGCTGTTCAACTGGCCATAGATGCCCATAGCCAACTCGTCCACGCTGAAACGGCGGTCCAGTTCGCCAGAGGTCTGGCCCTGCTCAATCAGCGACCGAACGAACTCATAGTTGCGCCGGCCCTTCTCGGCGCACCTCACGAGGCTGGGCGACTCGCCCGACGCGGCAAAAGCGGTGGCGAACGCCAGCCGCATCAGCTCGCGGTTACACAGGGAGAACTCGAAGACGTCGGTCACGATCTGCTCCAGCTTCTTCGCCACCGTCCGCCCCCGTTGGGCGGCGGCCTGCATAAGCCGGAAACGCTCGTCGTGGGCCTGGTCCACCAGCGCCTGAAACAGTTGCGCCTTGTTGGCGAAATAGTAATACAGCGCCGGCTTGGACACCCGGGCATCGTCCACGATCTGCCTGACCGAGGTGGCGGCATACCCGCACCGGGCAAAGCTCTTGAGTGCTGCCCGCAGGATATGCTGCCGCGTTTTCGAATGGTTGGCGGTATTAGCCATTAACTTACCGAACGGTAGGTCAGATCCATCGCCGGGTCAAACTCCAAAGCGAGAAAGTCTGCCCCGGCGGCCCAGCCACCTGCTGGCAACGTGCAAGCAACCTTTGCTTCACAACTGGCCCGCGTCAGGGCAGAGTGCCGCACTACCGTTGGGCCAGCCGGCCCGGGTCCGACGGGCCGCCCAAGCGCCACTACCGCCCCGCGGGCACAGGGGCAGTTCCGGAGCAAGGTTCCTATGGAGATCCTATGGAGTACCTATGGAGGTCCTATGGAACAACCCGCAGTCAACACCGGAGTAATACGCTATCAACACGCATTAAACACGCTTGCGGGGCCGCGGCCGCCAGTTGGCAGCAATTCTCATTATGGGCAAAAGTCAGGGGAAACCGTTGAAACGGTTGGACCGCAGCGGGGGCGTGGTTCACCCAA
>CAIWJG010000568.1 GCA_903912925.1 uncultured Verrucomicrobia subdivision 3 bacterium
GCCAGCGGAGTTCCCGACGCTGTTGGACTTTCCCGCGCCCCGTCTGCGGATGTATGCGCGGGAAACGTCCATCGCGGAGAAGTTCGAGGCGATGGTGACGCTCGACATGGACAACAGCCGGATGAAAGACTTCTACGACATCTGGGTGCTCTCACGGGAGTTCGAGTTTGAGGGCGCAACGCTCGGCGCAGCGATCCGGACCACGTTCAAGCGCCGGAGAACGGAACTGGCGGCGGCGGCACCCGTGGCGTTGACGGATGAGTTTGCCACCAACCCGGTGAAGGTTCAGCAATGGCAGGCGTTTGTCCGGCGCGGGCGGTTCAAGCTGGTGGAATCGAATCTGGCGGTGGTCGTCGGGGTAGTGCGTGGTTTTCTCATGCCGGTCGTGACGGCGACGGCGGGCGGTGGGAAATTTAATACTCATTGGCCGAGGGGCGGGCCGTGGCAGCCGTTAGAATAGTTTATGGACACGAGCGAGAAGAACTTTGAAGCGAGCATCGAGGCAGCCCTGCTGCGTGATCCGCTGAGCAGCGGGCCGAAGGACGAGTCGGCGTTGGCGGATGCTTCTACAAGCGCTTACCTGGCGGGCGGCTACCGCCGCCGTGAAACCACCGACTACGACAAGGAACTTTGCCTGATCCCGAAGGACGTGCTGGATTTCATCTACGCCACGCAGCCCAAGGAGTGGCAGAAGATGCAAACGCAGCACGGCAAGGACGCCAAGCCGATGTTACTGAAGCGTCTGGCATCGGAGATTCACAATCACGGCACCCTTCACGTCCTGCGCAAGGGCATCAAGGCCAACGGCTGCAAGTTTCGATTGGCCTACTTCAAGCCTTCGTCCGGCCTTAACGAGTCGGCGCAGAAACTTTACCTGGGCAACCAGTTCAGCATCGTCCGCCAATTGAAATACAGCGGGAAGAACGAGAAGAGCCTGGACCTGGCGATCTTCCTGAACGGGCTGCCGCTGTTCACGGCGGAGTTGAAGAATCCGTTCAAGGGCCAGTCCGTCCAGGATGCGGTGAAGCAGTATCGGCTGGATCGTGACCCCAAAGAGCCACTGTTCGAGTTCGAGCGCTGCCTCGCGCACTTTGCCGTTGATTCGGCGCTGGTGTATGTCACGACCGACTTGAGGGGCGGCAAGACGGCATTCCTCCCATTCAACCAAGGCTACAATCTAGGAGCAGGCAATCCGCCGTCGTGGAAGGGATTTTCCACGGCCTACCTTTGGGAGCAGGTGTGGGCGCGGGACAGCGTGTTGGACCTGCTTCAGCATTTCATACATGTTGTCGAACTGGAGGATGACAAGGGCAACAAGACCGGCGACAAGAAGCTGCTGTTCCCGCGTTATCACCAACTGGACTGCGTGCGCCGGATCGTTGCCGACGCCCTGGCCCGTGGTGCGGGGTATTGCTACCTCGTCCAGCACAGTGCGGGCAGCGGCAAATCGAATACCATCGCCTGGCTGGCGCATCAGTTGTCCGTTCTCCACGACGCGCTGGACAAGCGCATCTTTGATTCGATCATCGTCATTACCGATCGGCGTGTACTGGACCGGCAGCTACAACGTACCGTGCGGCAGTTCGAGCAGACGCTCGGTGTGGTCGAGAACATTGACACCACGTCACGGCAGTTGAAGCAGGCGCTGGAGGACGGCAAGACAATCATCGTCACCACGCTCCAGAAGTTCCCAGTCATCGCTAACCAGATGGGTGCGCTCAAGGGCAAGAAGTTCGCCGTCATCATTGACGAGGCGCACTCCAGCCAATCCGGCGAGAGCACCAAGAGTTTGAAGCAAGTGCTCGCTGCGAAGTCGCTGGAAGAGGCTGAGAAACAGGACAGCAGCGAAGAAGATGATCTTGAAGACCGGATCGTGGCGGAGATGAAGCAGCGGGGGCGGTTGCCGAACGTCAGCTACTTTGCGTTTACGGCCACGCCAAAGAACAAGACGCTGGAGCTATTCGGGCGCAAGCGAGGCGATGGGAAGTTCGAGCCGTTCAGCCTGTATTCCATGCGCCAGGCCATCGAGGAAACGTTCATCCTCGATGTGCTGGAGAACTACACCACGTACCAGAGCTACTGGGCGTTGCTGAAGAAGATCAAGGACGACCCCACTTACGACCGCGAGCAAGCCGAGTACCTGCTCAAGTCGTTCGTCGGCCTGAGCAAGCACACGATCAACAAGAAGGTCGCCGTCATGGTCGAGCACTTCCGCAACAACGTCATGCAACGCATCGGCGGCAAGGCGAAGGCGATGATCGTCACCAGGTCACGTTTACATGCCGTCCGCTTCAAGACTGCGGTGGATGCGCATCTGAAGGAAAAGGGTTACCCGTTCAAGTCGTTGGTCGCCTTCTCCGGCACGGTGAAAGACGGCGGTAAGGATTATACCGAGGCGGGTATGAACACGGCGTCGGCGGGGGAGAAGATTACTGAAACCGCTACGGCGGAGACGTTCAAGCAAAACGAATACCGGCTGCTGATCGTCGCCAACAAGTTCCAGACGGGCTTCGACCAACCGCTGCTCCATACCATGTATGTGGACAAGAAGCTCGGCGGCGTAAACGCCGTGCAAACGCTGTCGCGCCTGAACCGCATTTGCCCGCCCGACAAGGAAGAGACGATGGTCCTGGACTTCGCCAACGAGGCGGAGGAAATCCAGAAGGCGTTCCAGCCCTACTTCGAGCGGACGCTGCTCAAGGAAGCAACCGATCCGAACCTGCTGTACGATTTACAGAACAGGCTCGACGGCTTCCATCTGTTCACCGAGGTCGAGATTCAGAAGTTCGCCGCCATCTATTTCGATCCCAAGGGCACGCAGGACAAACTTCAGGCTGCGCTCGCTCCGGTGGTGGACCGTTACAAGGACGCACCCTTGGACGCGCAGTCCGAGTTTCGAAGCTGCCTGGTAGATTACGTGCGGCTCTACGCCTTCCTGTCGCAGGTTCTCACATTCACAGATGCCGACCTGGAGAAGTTGTATGTGTTCGCCAAGTTGCTATGGCGTCTGCTGCCCGTGAACCGCGAGCCACTGCCGGTGGAGGTCCAAAGGAACATTGACCTCGATGCGTTCCGGTTGAAGAAGACGAGCAGCGGCACCATCAAACTGGAAAAGGGCACGAAGGAACTTGATCCAATGATGCCCAAGGACGTAGGCGGCACCAGGCCGGAGGACATCGAACCGCTGTCGCAGATCATCCACGAGCTGAACGAGCGCTTCGGCACGGATTTTACGGCAGAAGACCAGGTGTTCATCCGGCAACTGGAGCAGCGCATCGCCAACGATCCTGCCTTGGCGGCGAGCATCAAGGTGAACCCGCCCGAGGATGCTCGGCTCACGTTCAACCATGTCGTGAATGACAAAATCCAGGACATGGTGGATGCCAACTTCAAGTTCTACAAGCAGATCACGGACAACGCCGACTTCGCTGAGGATTTCATGTCCTGGATGTTTGAGCGTTACGTCAGGTCCAGGGGCGCGAGCAAGGGCACTGGCTCTTGATTACACCCAAGGCGCTGGGTATTTCAGGAAGAACCGGCCCTCTCCGGTTCATAAAGTGGCAAAGATTTGGCAAAGGCGGAATTTCTGGACTGACTGAGAATCCTCGTAAGTCCTTTATTATCAATGGTGCGTCCGACAGGAATCGAACCTGTAACCTTCTGATCCGAAGTCAGAAGCTCTATCCAATTGAGCTACGGACGCGTTGAAGAATCACGCTTCTTCTGGCCACTTCTGCATGCCTGCCGAAGGTGCTTCCTCCAGCGGGCAGTCGTTCACTCACCTGGACGTTGTGAAGCGAGGGCTAATCTTGCGCTTCAAGACGTCCGTAAGACAACGGATAGACTATGGCACATAGCCAGGAAGAGCTACAAGGAAATCGGATGCGGAATTTTACCCGGAGAAACAGGATTGCGCGGGCATCGGGTTTGGCCTTATCTATCCATCCTGAAACACTGCAAACAGGCTGGTGCTCCGGTCCGTTGCAGAATCGATTGCTCAACACATATTTGCCCTATGAAACTTACAGCCATACTACTTCTCGCCGTGACCTTGACCGCCTGCGCTGCCGCCGCAGAGAAAACGCTTCAGCCCGGCCTGACAGGGCGCTATTACCAAATGACCAACTCCCTGGAGGATTTCCCAGCCATTCCCGCAGGGACGAAGCCAGATGTTGAGCGCGTGGACAAACAAATCAATTTTGCCAGCACGCTCGAGGCGTTTCCCGGGACGAAGCTGGTGGATAACTTTTATGTCGTCTGGACCGGCAAGATCCGCATTCCTGCCGACGGCGCCTACACTTTCTTCCTGGAATCGGACGATGGCTCAAGGTTGTTCATCGACGGTGCGCAGGTGGTGGATAACAACGGCCTGCACGAGATGCAGGAAAGCATGGGCAAAGTCGAACTCAAGGCGGGTGACCACGTGATGAAGGTGGAGTTCTTCGACGCCGGGGAGGACGCGGGATGTATCCTGTCGTGGAAGAGCGCCAAGATTGAGAAGCAGGTTGTGCCGGAAAACGTGCTGTTTCATTGAAGCCCATTCACCCGCTCAGTGTCGAGTAGGCGCCCCGGCGCTCACCGGAGGGGTGTGGCCCTATTTCTGCGAGATATGAAGCTGCCCGCCAATACGACCATCGCCCGAAGAAAGGTAAATGAAGTTTGTTACCTTGCTGCCGAACAAACCATGAAATACGACCTGTTCATTCGCGTGGCTCTGACTGAGGACCTGCCGGGACGCCACCTGCGGCGTGGCGACGTGGCGACGGTAGTCGAGCACCACCCTGGCAGCCCGGGGCAGGAGCTAGGTTACACCCTGGAAGTCTTCAACGCGGTGGGTGAAACCGTTGATGTTGTCACCGTGCGGGAGTCACAGATCGAGCGGTTGACGGCTGCTGAACTGCTGTCCGTTCGCCCGATGGCAGCCAGCACGCGCTGGTGGCGTGGCAGGCAGACCCTTCCGAGCTTGCTGCAGACATGCGTACGGTAGCGGAAATCAAACAAGCGGTGAACAAGCTGCCTCAGCGAAAGAAGCTGGTGCTCGCTTTCTTCTATTTCCTGGCCATCGCGGCACTGGCCAATGAGGGCACCAACGCGACGATGCTTACCTATCGCGACGCGGAGTGGTATGGCTCGACGTTCTGGACCGGGCCGGACTGGACGCGGGTCGGCAAGGATTGGCATCACCCCGGCGAGAACACGCCGAGCGTCCGCCGCTTCACCGCACCGCGCGACGGGTGCCTGATGGTCACGGGCCGCGTGTTCAAGCTTCACCTCGACGGCGACGGTATCCGCGCCAGCATCCGCCACAACGAGCGCGAAGTCTGGCAAGCGGAGATTGACGGCAAGGACGACCAGGGCGTCGAACCGAAGCTGGCGCTGGACGTGAAGCAGGGCGACGCGCTGCGGTTCATCGTCCACAAGCGCGGCAACATCGTCTGCGACACCACCGGCTGGGACCCGGTCATCGCTTACGCTGACGGCCAGCGGTTCCAGGCGTCGGCAAGTTTCGCGGCGAAGAAGCAGGGCGAAGGCGGCTGGTTCTACGAAATGCTCGGCACAGGCGAGCCACCGCCACCCACCCAGCCGGTCGCGCCGGTGCCGTCCGAACTGAAGCAAGAATTGGCGCGGCTCGCCGGCCTGCTCTCGCCGAAGGTTGACCTCGAATTGCTATTGCTGGCGCTGGAGGAGTGGTGGCGGGATGACAAGCTGACCGATGCCGTTGCCGCTTACGCCCCGGCTGTTCCAGATCATCAGCAACGCGCGCGCCGGTTGGCAGCCGGCTTGGGAATAACGTCAGATGCTCTCGAAGAGCTGCTGTCCGCCAGGCCGGCAACCCTGGCCGAATGGCGCACGCTCTATCTGCAAGTCCGGTTGCTCAAGCGCGAGGTCGCGCTCAGCAATCCGCTGCTGAAGTTCGACAAGCTGCTTTTCAGCAAGCGCTCACAACCGAGTTACAGCCATCTGGTCGGCCAATACTTCGGCTGGCGGCAGCGGCCTGGCGGCGGGCTGTTCGTGCTGGAAAAGGCCGGCTGTTCGCTCGCTGCCCGCAACATCGTCGGCAGCCAATTGGCCGCCGGTAGTTTTCTCGAACCACGCCTCTCGTATGACGGCAAGCGCATCGTGTTCTCGTTCGTTGCCTGCCCGCCACAGGCCCCCGACTCGCAGGCGCTTCCCGTCAACGAGCAAGGCGACGAGAGTGGTTACTTCCACATCTACGAGATCGGTGTGGACGGCACCGGCCTGCGCCAACTCACGCGCGGGCGCTATGATGACCTGATGCCTTGCTACCTGCCGGATGGCGGCATCGCGTTCGTATCCACGCGGCGGCGTAGTTACTCGCGCTGCTTCGGGCCGAACTTCAGCAACCGCTGGCACAGCTACACGCTGCACCGCATGAACGCCGACGGCTCCAGCCTCCACATCCTCTCGCTCAACGACGTCAATGAATGGTTCCCCGCCGTCTCGAACGCCGGCGAAATTCTCTTCGCGCGCTGGGACTACATTGATCGCGACGCGGTCACCCACGAGAATCTCTGGTCGGTGCGGCCCGACGGCTGCAACCCGATGGCCGTCTGGGGCAACGCGACGCCGAAGCCACACTGCGCGTTCCAGGCGAAAGCGATTCCCGGCAGCCCCAAGATCGCCTTCATTGCCTCAGCCCATCACGCCGTCACGGGCGGCCCGGTGTGCGTGCTCGATCCGGCCGTGGACCCGAACAGCCAGAGCGCCATCACGCGCATCACGCCAGGCCCTTACCCGGAGGCGGAGAGCGACAACGTCCCTGAATACTACCAATCGCCGTGGCCGCTGTCGGAGCAGTATTTCCTCGTCGCCTATAGCCGCCACCGGTTGGTCTTCGAGGGCGAGCACCTGACCAACCCGAACCCGGACAACGCGCTCGGCCTGTACCTGCTTGACGCCGCCGGCAACCGCGAGTTGCTCTACCGCGACTCGAAACTCGGCTGCACCAGCCCGATTCCGCTCCAGCCACAGCCGATGCCGCCCATATTGTCGAGCACGCTACCGCCCGACGCGCCGCCGACGGGCGAGATGCTCATCGCCGACATCTACCAGGGCCTCGGGGCCGCGCCACGCGGCACGATCAAAGAACTACGCTTGGTCCAGATCTTCCCGAAAACGACGTGGCTTGCCAACTCGCCGCCCATCGGCATCGCCGGCGAAGAAAATGCCCGCGCCATCCTTGGCACCGTGCCGGTCGAGGCCGACGGCTCGGCCCGGTTCATTGTGCCGGCGCACAAACCGATCCTGTTCCAGGCCCTCGACAAGGACGGCTTCGCTTACCAGACGATGCGCTCAACGACCTACGTCCAGCCCGGCGAACGCACTTCGTGCGTCGGCTGTCACGAGCATCGCATGTCAGCCCCCCCGGCAGCGTCGGTTCCTCTGGCGATGCAGCGACCCCCGTCCCGAATTGAACCGGGCGAACTGGGTGGGCGACCTTTCGGGTTCTTCGAGGTCGTCCAACCCGTGCTCAATCAACACTGCGTGAAATGCCATAGCGGGCCGGACGCGAAAAATGGGATCGTACTCACCGGCGAGCCGTTGAATGGTTTCACGCGATCGTATCTGTCGTTGACCAGCGACCCGCCGCCACCCAAAGAGCCCAGGCAGTCAACCGTTGAGCCGCTGGTGCCGCGCTTCGCCATGCGAAATCAAATCCAGATGACGCCCGTCGGGGGCAGTTGCGGCGCACTCGGCAGCCGCCTGATGAAAATGCTCCGCGCCGGCCACCAGGAAGTGAAACTCAGCGATGCCGATCTGCGCCGGCTCGCCGCGTGGATTGACTGCAACGCGATCTTTCGCGGTTCCTACGATCCCGCCGAGCAGGCGAAACAACTGACTGGACAACGCAGCGGAATGCCGGAGATTCAATGAGAAAGCGTGTGCTGAACCGTATCAGCTATTCACCCGCGCAGCGTCAAGTACAAGCGGGCGCGCTCAGAAGCAAATTCAATCAATTAGTGAGAAGGAAGCAACCGAGATGAGAAGAACGAATCCGATGATGGGCGAGTGTGCTCTGTGCCATGCATCTTTTCCGAAGGCCCAGGCCACACGGCATGTGACGGCGTGTCTGAAGGCCAGGGCGCCCGAATCCGGTCAACGGGTCAAGGCACTGCATCTTCGCGTCGAAGGGAAATACAACCCCGAGTATTGGATGCAATTCGAGATCGCGAGCGCCATGACGCTCTACACCTTGGACGATTTCCTGCGGCAGACCTGGCTGGATTGTTGTGGCCATATGAGTTGCTTCACCATCGGCGGGCAACGGTATTCGTGCGAGCCTTTCAACGAGGGGCTGTCGGGCCGGCGTGAGAAGTCCATGGAGGCGAGACTCTACAAAGCGATTCCGCCCGGCACCGACTTCGCTCACGAGTACGACTACGGTTCGACGACCGATCTTGTGTTACGCTCGCTCGGCGCGCACGAAGCGGCGCTCGCCGATCCCGAGGTCCGGATCCTCGCGCGGAACGTGCCGCCGAAGGTGCGGTGCGTCAGGTGCAAGAAGCGGGCGACCATTGTGGAAGCTGGCTGGAATGGGCTCAATCTGGGTCGGTGTTTCTGCAAGAACTGCGCCGATTCTGAGACTGACGACGAAGGAATGCGCCTGCCCATTGTCAACTCGCCGCGGGTGGGCGTCTGCGCGTACTGCGGCTGAAACCGAGACGGGCCGCGTCCCTGCATCGCCCGCGAGCGGAAACTCCGCCCTGCCTTTCGGTGTGACTGGGGAGCGTGTCCGCCTGAGAGTCGTTACGCCGGGGGGTTGACGGGCAAGGTTATGGCGGTAGCCTTTTTGCGTGGCAGCGCCAGTTCGCTGCTACGCGCTCCGAAGAATCCAAGCTGTGCACCAATGGCGCGGAAAGGTGAGTATACTGCCAAGACCGTGGGATAGACGACACCGAGCAACCCCTCACCCCAGCCCTCTCCCCTTCGGAAGGGGAGAGGGAGCAGCCTCGGCAGCTTTGGGTGTAGTGTATGCTGCGGACTCTCAGTAGGCTGGCAGAAGTATGTAAACTATGTATCTTAAGGCATGATAGAAGCCACCGCCACCGAATTGGTCAGGTCCGCCCGTGACTACCTCGACAAGGTGCAGCACGGGGAAACCGTCCAAATCCGCAGAAACGGCAAGGCGATCGCCAAGCTGGTTCCGGATTCCGATTTTATGAGCGGTAAGCAGGCGGCTGGCCTGTTCCTATCCCACCAAGCCATCGAAGCGGATAAGCGCGCTGCCGATGCCATCGAGGACCAGATCCAGAAACTTGACCACGAAACCGATTATGCGCTGGCTCATTGATTCGGATGTATTGATTGAAGGCGAGCGAGCGTATCCGGGCTTTGTTCCATGGCTGGCAGCACAAGCTGAGGTGGCAACGGCGGACATTATTCGCGCAGAATTTCTCATTGGCGTGCATGCCGTGCCGGACGCGCAGAAGCGCCAGCGCGGGGAACTCTTCTACCGCCACCGCATATCCGGCCTGGCCTCCCTTCCTTGTGAATTGTCGGACTACGAAACTGGAGCCCGCCTGGCTGGTGAAGCTCGCAGGAGTAGTCGCGGAAACCCCGGCCTGGTGGACGGCTTACTCGCTGCGATTGCTTTGCGCCACGGAGCCAAGGTAGCCACCAAGAACCTGAAGGACTGCAAGGCTATGAACTGTCCTTGCGAGAACCCGTTAGAACCTGCGCGTCATCCGGCATCCTAAGGTCCCGTAGGAGTTGGAAGTCGCTGCGCTCTGGTATGCGGAACGCCAACTGCCAGCTCCAGCACCGCCAACCCTCGCGCCAGCAACCGCTCGGCTACCGCCTCGTCGTGCGTCCGTTTGGCTTCGCCGCTATAGATGGGTTTAACAACACCGCGCGTTGCTGGTCCTCGCGATCCTGTTGGTTGACCGGTTATTATGCACAGGCCGTGCGCCGTAATGTGCTTCCCGCCAATGACAGGCTTCCAGACCTCCCAAGCCGCGTGAAACGGTCGCAACCGGAGAAAACACCCTCTTGACACCTCCGGAGTGCGTCGGCAGGGTTGTTTCATGATGATCAAGCAGTTTCCATGACGGCGACTCAACAGGTTCGTCACAAATGAAGCTATCCCCCTTGCTGACCGGCTTGCTTGCCGGATTACTGATGTTGGGAGCGGTGTCTCCCGGTTTCGGCGCGGACGAAAAGGCTCTTCCCCGGGCGCTACCCGATTCCAGCTCAAGCACGATCGAGGAGGCTGCCTCCTCGCTGGCCGAAGGCCGAATGGCAGATGCCGCGCAGGGCTTCGAGGCGGCTGCCACCAATTCTCACAGCCCGCCATTCGTGCGCAGCCTCGCGCTATTTGGCCTCGCCCGAACGGCGTGGGAGCAGAAGGACGCGGCTGCTGCGGTCAAGTGGCTGAGCGACCTGGCGGCCCAGGAGGAACTGCCGGCAACTTATCGAGAAAGAGTGGTTCGCTGGATTAGTGAGATCAACCGACAGGAGAAAGGGTTGCCTGCCCGGGACGCTGCGGCCTACCGGACTCCACTTCCCACCCTGGGTAAACCAGGCGCCACCTTTCAGGTCGTGAATTCTAGTGGCCGCTCCGGGGATGGCTCCAAGAAGAAACCGTTCTCTTCGCTTCAGCAGGCCCGGGATGCCATCCGGCTGTTGAAGCAACGCTGCGGGGGAGCTTTGCCCAAAGGGGGTGTGCGGGTGACCGTTCATGGCGGCGCTTACCCTGTGTCTGCAACTTTGAAGCTGACGGCGGAAGACTCCGGCACCGCGGACAGCCCCGTGGTGTATCAAGCCAAGGCCGACGAGGTTCCCGTCTTCTCCGGTGGCGTTCGCCTCCAGGGCTGGAAGCCAATCTCGGACCCAGGACTCCGCGACAAGCTCGACCCCGAGGTGCGAGGCCGGGTTCTTGAATCGAATCTTGCCGGGCAGGGCATTAAGGATTGGGGTGACCCCACGACGCTCCGCAAGTGCCCGGAGCTCTTTTGCGACGGAGTGGCCCAGACCCTGGCGCGCTGGCCGAACGAAGAGTTTGTCACCACGGGTGAAGTCCTGGGCACTGATTTGATCACCAACGGCGCAGCGATTGCGGGCTGCAAAGATGGCAAGTTCCGCTACGGGGAGGATCGCCCCGACCGCTGGGTTGATGAACCGGATGTGCGTCTTTACGGCTACTGGTATTGGGATTGGTTCGAGGAGTATCAGCGGGTCGCAGCAATTGACCCGCAGTCTCATACCCTCACCTTGGCGCCCCCATTCTCCAACTACGGCTATCGCAAGGGCCAGCGATATCGCGCGGTAAACGTGTTCCGAGAAATCGACCGGCCAGGCGAGTGGTACCTGGACCGGCGCTCGGGCATGGTCTATTGGCTCCCGCCGGAGAAGATTAACCCCGATCGCGCAACCGTGACGCTGAGTTGCTTTGCGGATCCCTTCATCGCCATCGAGAATGCCGAACATGTGATCCTGCAAGGGCTGGTGTTCGAGACAGGCCGAGGCGATGCTGTCCATATTCAGGGGGGCTCGGATTGCCTGGTCGCCGGCTGCACCATCCAGCAATGCGGCGGGGACGCGATTGTCATCGAGGGCGGCTGCCACCATGGGGTTTTCGGCTGCTCAGTTACTTCCATGGGTTGCGGTGGGATGCGGGTCAATGGAGGCGACCGAAAGACCCTCACCCCGGGGCACCATTATGTGGAGAACTGCACGGTTTCTGACATATCCCGCCTGAAACGAACCTACACGCCCGCGGTGTTGCTCGATGGCTGCGGCAACCGCATCGCCCATAACCAGTTTGAACGCATGCCCTCCTCCGCCTTGCGCATCGAGGGCAACGACCAGGTTATTGAGCTCAATTTGATCAGAAACGTCGTCCAGGAGTCCGATGATCAGGGCGGGCTGGATTGCTTCGGCAATCCCTTGTTTCGCGGGTTGGTCATCCGTTGGAACCATTGGCAGGATATTACCGGTGGCACACATTGCGGTGCCGCGGGAGTGCGCCTGGATGATATGATTTCGGGGGTGGCGATTTACGGCAATATCTTCGAGCGCTGCGGCGCGGTCCTGTTTGGAGGCGTGCAAGTCCATGGCGGCAAAGAGAATTTGGTGGACGGGAATCTGTTCCTCGACTGCTTCGCCGGGGTTAGTTTCTCCCGCTGGGGCGAGAAGCACTGGCTCGAGGCCATCAGACCATTCCTCCAGCAGGCTGACTCAGCGCCTTACCTGAAGCGATATCCTGATCTGGCCCGGCTGAAACAGGATGCGGATGTGAACTACATCTGCCGCAACGTATTCTCTCATTGCTCCGCCCCTTTCCGCCGCGACGCCGGCAGGGAGTGCGCAGTGCTGAACCTGGCGACCGGTCGGGTGGTTGAGCCCTCGGAGTTAGCGGATGCAAAGCGCATCCGCCGGGATCCCCAGTTGCGCCGGTTGCTTATTGATCCCATCCCCATCAGCGAGATCGGCCCCTACGCTCATCCCTGGCGGGCGATGAAATGATTACCGGAGGATAACAAGTTGCTGGTGTTGGTGGTTAAAGGCTCAAGGCTGCCGCCCTATGAAAGGAGGCAGCGGACGAGTTGGTTGGAGGTGCGCAGCGCGAAGAAATAGTCACTGAGGCGCTGGACAAAGGGTTCGTAGCGGATGAGGACACCGGCTTCGATGTTCTTGGTGTGGGCGGCTTGGGGCCGGGGAAACCTTCTCAACTTCGGCGGTCGGAATCCAAGTGGTCTTCACAACGCAGCAAGCGCCGCCCGGTTCGTGCTCGGCGGTGGCGGAAACGCCGTGGCCGACGGCGTATTCAAAAACGTCGCGGAACTGGAGATCGGCGACTTGCTCGTCCCATTCTTCGGTAGCCGCTCCGGAGAGGGTGCCGCGCAGGTCAGGGCGGGGTGTGAAGGGCTGCGGGGAGATGAGCTTAAGGCAGGTTTGAAAGGCAAAGGCGCGATAGCCGCGTTCCTTGTTGGGTGGGCGATGGTTGACGAGGAAAACGGAGACGGAGCGAGCGCCGGCAGGCAAACGGGTGGAAGCGTGACCGGCGGCAGGCACGGCGCGGACGGTTACGCTCAGGGTGAGGCCGCCGCTGTTGGGCACGGGAAATTGGTTCGGCTTGCCTCCGGGTGCGGGCAGAGCGATGGAGACGCTTTCTTCCTTCGGGTGGCGGCGGTAGCCCTTCAGCGGTTTGGGCGGCGCCCCGCTGCCTGCTTTGTAGTCGCCGGGCGTTTCCTCCAGCGTGTCAGGGGCTGCGGGGTGAGGTTCGGGGGTTGGCGCGCTGATCGCCGGTTCGTTCTCTGCTCCCTCGTAAATATAATCGCCCCAGGCCACAGCAGCATTCAGGGTTTCGACGCCCGGAGCGACCAGGACGCTGAGGCCCATCGAGGAGGGCAGGATGCTTTTGCGCGCGGCGGCGCGGTCTGGCTCGGTGTCGTCGTCGGTGCCGCCGGTGTTCCCGCCGCTGTCAATTTCTTCGGAGGAGGTTTCGTCGGTCTTCTGGTCGGCGGGAGCCTCTGAGGGAACGAGGAAGCCGGAGAGATACCAGCGTGAGGGCGCGTCGGGCAGTAGCTCGTGGGCAAAGGCGTGGTCGTTGTCGGGGCCGACGAGGTCGAGTTTGAGGGCTTCGACTAGTTCGGAGCGGACTTCGGGAGAGGTCATAGGAGGATACGGAGCGGCTGCTGGACGGAGGCGTCGAGGGCGCGCACAAGGAGGTCCAATTGCGTGGATGGGTTTGGAGGAAACGGGGTGTCTGCGTCCTGGTGATACTTCCGCACCTGCGCCGCGCGGTTGACCGCGACGGAAATGTTGGGTTTGAGCGCGAGCCAGAGTTTAGGGAAGGTCTCAGCGGTCTTTTCGTAACGTTGTCCCCAGGCGTCGCCGACTGCGTGTTCGGCTGCGGCACTGTCTAGCAGGGGGCCCGGTCTGTCGCGGAAATGGAGCAGGAGCCAAACCTCGGCGCTGGGCGTGGAATGGGCGATATGGATGCCTTCATTGCTCGCCAACTGGAGCGCCGGACCGAGCTGGGCCTGGCGCGCGGGCACGTCGGTATCGAAGATCACCCAGACATGGTCGTAGCGTGAGACGTCGCGGTTGCCCGCCTCCCAGCGATTGCGGCGTTGGGGCGCGGCATCTCGTTCCTGGATTGCCGCGCGGACCAGACCTTCCGCGTCGGTACAGGCCGGATGGATGACTCGCACGGTGACCGGGTTGACTTGGAGGGCTTCGCGTGTCGCCTCGAAGTACATCCGCTCGGTCACCTCACCTTCGGTGACAATCAGGAACGAGTCGCCGAGGCCCGGCTCACCTGGAGGCGGCTCCTGTGGCTGACGCCGGGCGTAGCTGCGCCGCTCCTCGTGGGGACGCAGGGGTCCAGGTTTAGGTGGCATGGGAAGCCTCCTTCGCAGGGATTGTATTGTCTCCGGACGCAGCGCCCTCCGTGAGTCCCTTGGGGATGAACGGCACGGCTCCGTAGCGGCCTGAGAGATAGCCCCGGACCAGTGACTCATCGGCTCGAGGTTTGTAGTCCGTAAGCGGGTAGAGGAAGGAGGCGCCTTCGTGGTCCTTGTCGGCAAACCAGACTTGATCGCGACGCAGCAGGGTGATGTCCAGGAGAAGCGGATTGTGGGTGGTGAAGATCAACTGCGCGCCGGGGTTCATGTTGGTGGACTGAAAAAAGAGGCGCAGGAGTTCGGCCACCAGCGAGGGATGCAAGCTGGTGTCCAGCTCATCAATGCATATCACATAGCGATTGGCGACGACGTCGATGCCGGGGCCGAGCAAGCTGAAGAACCGGCAGGTGCCGGCGGACTCGGATTGCCAGTCGAGAGGAACGACCTTGCCGGCTTTGCCTTCATGTCGGAAGGTGATTTCCCAAGTTTTGCGAGGGAGGATTTCCTGGCCAAGCTCCTTCTCGACGGACTCAAACGCCTTGCGCCATTTGTCGGTTGGATCACTCGGGATGTCGCGTTCCATGGCGTCCACGCCGACGAGCCCGAGGTCAGCTCGCTTGAGGAGGCCCTGAAGGGCGTTTTTCCTGTCAGGATGCTGGCCGATCATGCGCGCGGTAAAGCTCGGGTCCACGGCAGCGCCGGCGGCGAGGTTCAAGAACCGCAGTTCATTGGCAAACCAACGGTAGATTGGGACGACCTGCTCATTGTTCCACTGAGCGGCGGTGGAGAGGAAGAGGGCGTTTTTGCGCGTCTTCTCCATGATGCCAGGGTCTCGTTTGAAATCGGTGGGCTGGGCGGGGGACCAGTCGTATGCGCCAGCTTTCGGATCCCAGACGCGGTCGTACCAGACCTGAGCGCGGCCGGCAGGGTAGGCTACCAGGCGCTCTTGCACGACGCGTTCGCGGGTGACGGCAACGGCCAGCTCGTACCGGACTCGCTCCGCGACGAACGTGAGGGCCAGGATGGTGGGCTGGCTTTCCGTTTCGGGGTCGAGCCGGAAGGTTTCCGATGGGATGGGAGCTTCTGGCTGCTGACCTGTGGCCGAGTTGACCACGAGCCATTGCAGGAACTGAAGCGCTCTCAGGAGATTGGTTTTTCCACCTGCATTCGGCCCGTAGAGGGCGACGGTTTTGACCAGGCGCAGTTCAGGCAAAGCCGGGAGGCCTGGGTTCATGACGTTGTCGGGCAGTGACTTGTCGTAGTTACTGGCTGCCAGATTCAGCGTCTGTTCTGTCTTGAACGAACGGTAGTTTGTGACGCGGAATTCGATAATCATAGGATTTGCTTACACTATTATAGTCATATCGTCAACATTTAACGGAAAAGCCGTTAAAAAGTGCATAGCAATTTTTGGGCCAGAATGTAGGATTTGAGTGGGGGAGGGGTGCCAGGCTCGGTGGCCAAGGGATCATACGAAGAGGTCGCTTTGTGGGCCAGGCAGGATTTCGCTCTGGGGCGGAGCGGCGGAGGGGGTTTTGGCGCGCGGGTTGTTCGGCTTCTTTTTGCCGACGGCGGCGAGGCCGGCCAGCCTTTCTTGCTCGGCGCGCTCGGAGTTCAGTTTCAGGAGGCGGGCGAGGACTTCGTCGCGGACGAGGTCGGGCCAGCGGTGGCGCCAGGGCTTCTTGCGGCGGCGGCCGGTTTCCTCGGCGGCATCTTCTTCATCCTCGTAGTCGAGCAGGAATTCGCACTGGGATTGCGGGATGAGGTCAGGCCAGCCGTAGGCTTCGAGGACGGCGCGGTCCATGGCGGCGTGGAGTTCGCGCAGGCGAAGAATGTCGGGCGAGGTTTCTTCGGGGTCGTGGAAGCGGTTGTAGGTTTTGGTCAGACCCTCGTTGTTTCGCACCATCAGCGCGGCCCGGAACTCGTAATACTCCCGCCCCGCCGCCTCCAGCGCCGCGTTCGTCTCCCATCCCGCCGGAAAGGGGAATGTCTCGAAGCAGTCGCTCGGTGTGTAGCGCAATGTCAGGCCAATCTTTGAACCGAAGAAGCGCGCCCAGATTTCGTGGACGCGCGAGGAGAGCACTGCAAATGAAGCATTCCTCTCGTCAGCAAAGACGACCACTGCGTGCGAGAATACGATGTCTGAAGGCAGGAAGACGAAGGCCACATACTCCGTGTGACAAGAGATGCACATTGCGCAGCGCAGACTTCGGAGTTGGGCGTAAAGCTCGGGCCGGTGCGCTTGGTATTGGTGACGCCTTGATTGAGGACAAAGCCGCCGCGTTTCAGGTCGCGGACGAGGGTTTGGACCTGGAAAACGCTCAAGGCGGGAAGGACCTGGCAAAGCTCGTCCAGTTTGGTCCCAGTAGCGGCGTTGTCCTGGATGTGTTTAAGGAGAAGGGCCTTATTTGACTCACGATCCAGGCCGCGTTTGCGGGTGACCAAGAGGGATCGGCACCGTGGCGTGTGTCGAGGTTGGGGAAGGCGTAGCGGGTGGGGGTGTTGGCCGGTGTAGGGGCTTGCTTCAATGGCTCGGCGCCGAGCAACTCCAGGGAGCAGGAGAGCGTGTCCCGGAGCCTGTCCATGTCGAGGCCGATCCATTTGGAAGCGTCATTGATACGGTTGCGGAGCAGGTCAATCTGCTCGCTTAATTTCTTTTGCTCGCGCGCCGCTTCCAGTTCTTCTTCGGCGGCGGCGCGTCTCTCGGGATCGAGTTGCTGGACTTCGATTTCAGCAGCCAATCTATCGGCTTCGTCGTGACGGATGCCGGTGCGGAGGGTGGTGGCGAGGCGGTCCTCGAGGACTTGGGCGAGGCTGCCGAGTTCCTTGCGGATGGTTTCGGTCTTGCGCGCGAGGGCGCGCAAAACGCGGTCCTCGGGGCGCTGGGTATAGACGAAGTAGTGGCAGAAGACTTCGGGCGACGGCTGGAGTTTCCGGTCAATGCGTCCGTTGCGTTGCTCCAGGCGGCTGGGGTTCCACGGGACATCAAAATGGAAGAGGTTATGGCAGTGGGCCTGGAGATTGATGCCCTCGCGAGCGGCGTCGGTGGCCACGAGGATGCGGACGGGGTGCTTTTGCGGGTGTTCGTTGAAGGCGCGTTTGATGGCCTCGCGTTTGTCGAGCGGCGTGGGGCCGTGATAGACCTCAATGCGGAACTCCGCGAGGTCGGTTTGCGCGATGGCGGTGCGGAGCATTTCCACGAGGTAACGTCTGGTGTCATCGTATTCGGTGAAGATTAGCAGGCGCAAGTCGGTCCACTTTGCGCCGGGCGGCGGTGGCGGTTGGCCGGGCAGCGCGACGCCGGGGCACATTTGGCGGCGGATCCAGTCGAGCAGGTAACGGACGCGGGCGTCGGGCTGGCCGCGGGCGTGGTCGGCGACTTGCTCCATTTCGGACAGGAGGGCCTTCTCGCGGGCAACCGCGCAGAAACCAACTCTCACTCACGCGCACGGCGTTAAGTAAATGGCAGGGCGTGAAGTGCGTGCCTGTGAGGACGAAGGTCTTTCCAGCCAGCAACCCCGCCTTGGCTTTCGGTGTGACTGGGGAGCGAGTCCGCCTGAGAGTCGTTACGCCGGAGTGTTGACGGGGCAAGGTTCTGGCGGTAGCCTTCTTGCGTGGCAGTGATAAGCCAAGTGCAAAAGAATCTTCAGGCGGCGATGCGCGAAGCGCTGCGCATTCAGGACCGTTTTGCCGCTGAACCACTGTTTGCCAAGACCGGGCGCGGGTATCTCAAAGGCGAGGGCGTTGCCACGTTAAATAAGATCAAGTCGAATCTGCGTCGCAAAGCGGCTACCAAATCCAAATGACGCAGCGTTGAAGGGAAAAGCCGACCGGAATCTCGCCGCTCCGACTCGGTCACCGTGCCTCTCAACCCTCAACCGCCCGGAGCGTCCCCGTTACGCCGAGTCGTCACTCACAAGTCGATTTCGGCCTGGCCGCCAAAGTGCGTCAGGACCAGTGAGAAAGTGTAAATATTCGGTGAACGAAAAAAACGGAGTTCTGGCGGAGACATCGGCTCCATAAACTATTTTCAGGGGAACGCATTTTGTTCGGGACACGCGTCTCCTCCCTTGGTAGTCTTACCTTCCAGTGACTGAGGTTGAGGAAA
>CAIWJG010000569.1 GCA_903912925.1 uncultured Verrucomicrobia subdivision 3 bacterium
CCCAGTCGCAGTCCTGCATGTCCCAGTGCTCCTCGTCGCTCAAGGCGCTGGAATACATGCCGTAGGGGCCGAGGAACTCGCCGGGCACGATGTGCCGCGCCAGGCGACGCCGGTGCGCCTCGGGCATTGACGGTTGGCGTAGCAGATCGAAGGCGTGGTAGCTCATCACGCGGTGCCGGCTGCCGTCCGGATACAGATTGATGTACCAGCCGGAGCCCTCGTCCCACAAACGCCGTTCGATTTCATCGTGCAGGCGCCGAGCGGCGGCCTGGAAGACATCGGCTTTTGCGTCGCCGCGTTCCCGGCACCAGTCCGCGACCTGCTGAAGATAATCCACGGCCATGCCGTTGATGGCCGCAACGGTGTGCTCGTAACCGCTGGCGCGGATTTCCAGCAACTTGCCGGTGCCCTCGCCGGCGTCAATCAACCCGTCCTTCACATAGGAGCCCAGCAAGGTCTGCCCGCCGTCCCGGAAGTGCTCGAAGACGGTCTTCGATCCCGCCTTCTCCTCGAGCAGCGTGCGATTACCGGTCTGGCGCATGTAACGCTGGGCGATATCGAGCAGAGCAAAAGGCGACTGCATGTAGAATCCGCCACCTCCACCCTTGGCGCTAAGCCAGGTGGAGTTGAAGACGCCCCCGGCCGACAGGAAGGCGGTGAGCATGCGTTTGGCTTCGTCCGGAGCGAACAGGGTAAGCAGACCCGCGGAAAACGACACATCCCAGGTCACGGAATTACCATCGCCGAAGCCGATATCGTAGAAGGGACGTATCGGGGAATCGGCGCGGTCGCGCCGGCACTGGAGGAGGCTGAGGATGGAGCGTTGATAGAATGCATCCAATCGCGGGTTGCCGGTCTCGATGCGGGGCAGTTGCGCCGCGGCCCGGTGCAGCAGCTCCACGGTTGCCTGGCGGCTGGCGGCGAAGCGCGCCGCCAGGTCCGCCGCATGATGGCCGGCAGGCTCCGCGGCCCCCGCGTCGGCGACCAACAAGGCGACGTGGACGATACGCCGCCCTCGTGCGGGAAGGTCCAACCGCCAACCATCGCCCTGTGACGGACCGAGATCGCACAACGCCTGAAGCGAAAAGTTGCCCTCCCGCCGACTGAAACAGGCACTGCGCCTCTTGTCGCCGCCACGCGGCTGGTCGGGGATGAGGGTGAGCGATAGGGGATGGTCGGTGCGGTTGGTGATAGTGAGTTCCTCATACGTCCCGTCCACATCCGCCGCCGGCAGAGTACGGGATACTACGCCGAAGGAGATCAGATCCTTGCCCAGGTAGTGGTGAAAGGTCCCGCGGCGGGTGTACGCGTCCGGCGCCCACGTGGCTTGCTGGGACGGAAGGATCAACGCATCGCCCCAGCCCTTGTAGATTCCGAGTTCTTTGTTGGCCGGATTCCAATGCTGCCAGACATTCAGTGTGCCTTCGCCCCACTCATCCTGGTTATCCTCGATCAGTGCGCCGGTGGTCTCCTCGCGGAACGACAAATTGAACGCGACGGGCACCCGGCTGGCGGCCCGGGGCGCTATGAATAACTCCGCGATGCCGGTGACGGTACGCTCACGGAAGGTCAACGAGCCGCGGGCGTTGAACAGGCGCAAATCGGTGCCCTTGAGCGAGATTTGCCGGCGTGGCATGGCCAGCACGTCCGGCGTCAGATACTCGCCTGCAATGGACTCAGACACGGTGCAGAACCACAACAGGAGCAGTGCCATGGCGGTGGCGGCGGCGAGGATGGGTCTAACGGTCTGTCTCCTCATAATTGTAAAGCCAGCCTTCCCAAACATTCCGGTCGCGTCCGGTGCGCGAGAGGCCGGCCAAGGCCAACGTCACCATTACGATTGCGCCCCAAGCGAAGCTGTGGACCCAAATTGGCAGGCGAGTTCCGCCACATTCATCACCGGTGGTGGGGGCTTCAGGCATACGTAGCAGGCAGACAAGAAAGGGTGAGCAGGATCGCGGCGAAAGGCGCTAGCGAGGCAGATCTTTTGGAGCCCGCCAGGAAGCTCATCGGTGGTTTCCCCATAGGATTCTATTCGCTGGTCATTTATGCATCTCTTGCCATTCACCGCGATTGGACGCCCCTGGGGGCGACGAGCCCCATGTCGATCAGTTGCAGCATCAGGTCCGCGACCAACTCGCTGGTATAGGGACTGCCGCGCCACTCAAACCCCTGATTACGCTCCAGCCAGGGATCGGCGATCGCCTCGGTGATGGCGCCCTGATACGGACCCTCCGTGACTTGCGTGTAGAAATTGAGCTGCATCACGCGGTTCTTGAGCTGTTCGAACAGCGGGTTGCCAGTCTTTTTGAACAAGCGGTCAAGACATTGGATCTTGCGATTGCCATAACAATAGACGGAATACTGGTTGAAATGCTGCTGCTCGCTATGCGCGCACTGCGTGGGAGCCTTGACCCAACTGAGTTGCTTCGGGCACCAGTACAACAGGGCGTAATAAGCATTGGCCACCGCGCGGTCGAGGCATTCCTTGTCACCGGTCCGGTCGTGTTTGTCCAACCAATACTCAACCATGGCATAGATGCTATCCTGCTCGAAATCGCCCGGCGGCAAATCCGGATGCGCCCCGGTGTACCAGAATCGCCCTTCGACATTCCGTCGCATGAACCGCTCCTGCTCCGCGCTGGCCCGAAGACAGCGGTCATCACCGGTAATTTTGGCTACGATCGGCAACCCCACCAGCGCCCGGCCGCAAACCACGGATTCAGACTTCTTGCCCGAATCGATTTCCACCACCTGTGGGAAGCCGCCGTCAGGGTTCTGCTGCGTCAGCACCCAATTGAGCGCCGCCATCGCGGCTTGGTACCAGTCCTGCCGATCCAGTCCCTCCTTTTCCTTCACGCGTTGCCATGTCTGCAGGATGTAACGGACCATCCACGCGTTGATATCCACTTTGTAACCATCATGGCTCCAATCCCGGCTGCAGAACGCCGGAACCGCCCGATCGAAGTACCAACTGGTATGAAACACCCCACCAGGCTGCTGCCCCTTGATGGCAAAGTCGATCTGTTCGAAGGCCCGGTCGCGCCACACCTTGTCGCCCGTGATCTCATGCAGACGGTACTCGTAGTAGGCGATGTACGGGTTGTTGCCCACGTAAACGAATGGCGTGCCGCGGTGATGCTCGTAGCCGATGCCCGGTTTCCAACTCCCCATCTTCCGGCGGCCCTCAAGGGCGAGGTCGAAAGCCTTCTGTGGCGTGCGCACCTCGAGTGAATCGTCCACCCGGTAATTATTGACCTTAACCCAGGCCTGCATGATCCCCGTGATGGCGCCGGCGAATTCGCCCGCATCGCTCAGAAACAACTGCAAGGGCACTTCGTAATGTGTCCCGGCAGCCAGCTTGCCCCCACCCACGCGGAATTGCGGGACAATCCGGCGATTGGCAAAGTGAAAACCGGTCTTCCCAGACCACGTAGTCGGGTTGAGGTAATCGGAGTTGCTGTCGATGGCGAACACTAACACCAGCGACTGGTCCGGCCGGTACAGTAGCACGCCGGGCACGCCGCAGTAGCGCATCGGCGCAATGGAAGCCTCCTCGCTGTTGCCGGCCCACGGATAGCTCTGGACACGCCAGTCGTTCGTGAAGCCATCATGATACGCCAGGCACACTTCCCAATCGTCCAGGGCCTTGTCCACCGACCATTTCGGCGTAAAACCAGCCACGGGCAGGTCGTCACGCAAGGCCACGTCAACCGCCCACGACAACTTCACGCCAGCGACCTCCTGCTGGCCGGAGAACCGGGCTGTGCGCGGACCGCCTTTCTCTCCCTGCGACGCCGCGAGCCAGCGGACTTCTCCGCTGTTTACGTTGCGCAAGGCCAGCAAGCCGTTGGTGGCTGATTGTTCCACAGGCTTGGCATGGAATGAGATCGTTCCCAGCGCCCAGCCATTTGTCGTCTTCACCAACTCCCACTTCAGGCCGGCGCTATTCTCAAGCACCATCGTTTCGGCCGCGTTCCGGCCACCCTGCCGGGCGGGGTCTGCGGCCTCATGGCCGACAGCGAAGGCAGAATGTTGCGACGACAACAGACCGACACTTCCCGCCAGCAGCGCGGCAGTTAGGAAGACATAGGAGTGCCGTGAGGCGTAAGCCTTCGTCGTAGAGATTCCAGTTGGCGGTTTCATCTCTGATTCATTGTGGCCCCAGCCTGCCAGCCCGGGCCAAGGGCGGCAACCGGCAAATTCAGCCGTTTTCCGGGAGGTCAACCAAGTTCCGATTGGCCGCATCTTCGAGCATTCCAAGCGTTCCCGTGACGGGCACGCCGTTCTGGACGGCTGTCCGGCGGCCACCGGTCTCGTCAATGAGGAGGAAGTCGGCGTTCGTTTCCAGCGCCAGCGCGATAGCCTCGCGCTCGCCCGGTCCGAGTTCGGTGCAGCGCGAAGCGTCTCGGGGTGAGCGCACATCGGCCCAGGCCGGAAGCGTCGCGGCCCACTGCCGGACGGTCGCCGGCGACCGTGGGTGCAGGAGTTCACGGTGAACGGCCGGCGGGATGAGCAAGGTTTCGTAGCGGGCGCAAGCGAGGTCAACTTGACCGCTCAAGAACTGATAAGAATTTGGTTTTTGCGCGCCCGCAGGTACTCAGCGCTGCGCGGGTGATGAAAGGGGCCGGTCCCGCCCCTGTCTTTTGTGCTTCATGAATTGGCTCTGCTCCTTGCGACGTGCGCATCTTAGATTCTTCCAACGTTGTTGGCACGGGCGACTGGAGCGCGGACATTCTTGTCCGCCTTTGCGTGATGGTCAACCCGCAAGCCCACTGGCGGAC
>CAIWJG010000570.1 GCA_903912925.1 uncultured Verrucomicrobia subdivision 3 bacterium
ATGACCAGGCCACCCGCTACGCCGTCGAGCGCGATCTGAAAGTTCACGGTCGGGGAGGAGAGTTCGTTCACCACGTTCCCCGAGAACTCTGTAGCCGTGGGGTTATCAGTCTGGAAGGCTGGCGTGGCTCCAGTATAGTAAGACCAAAGGATACAAGATTGATCTGCAGGTATCACCCCCGCTACATAGATTTCACTCATCCGTGGATCGCCGAGCGTAACTTGCAGGTCGGCCGGCTGCGAAGCGGTATAGGAGGTGGTGCCAATAACGATGGAAAATGAGGAGGCCGAGAACAACGCGAGTCCAGTAATTACGGGAATAGGGGCAGCCGCGTTGAACGTAGCGGCGAAGGAGAAGGCTGTGTTGTCAGGGAGGACCGTGCCACCCAACGTCGTAGTGGGACCAAAATATCCCGAATAATTCAGCGTGAGCATATTATCTCCGCCGGCCGGAGCGTTGGCCACCGCGCCCAGCAGGGCGAGGCCGCAGACGAATTTGGTGAGGTTGGTTTTAAGGGGCATATGCTTTTTGTTTTTACAACAACACAAGTTTAGCGGTTCCTGATAGAGCAGCAAACAATTATTTTAGTGAACGCAGGTAAATCTGCGGCACGCGCAGTGGCCCTGAAAAACCCCTATGTGAAACTATTAATTGAGGCTCGGTCTCACGCGTGCCAAAGACGTTTTGGGCGGCAGCGACAGTCCGGCGGCCCAGTTCCCCCTCACCCTGGCCCCACAGCCGTTAAATTAGGGTAGAAAGGGAGCGTGGCGTGGCTTCTCCCTCTCTCCAGCGCTGGCTGAATCGCTCCACTTGCGCGGGCACTACCCTCGGCGCCCTCAAAGCCCTGCTGCCCTAAACTCGCTTCTGCCAGAATTGGGGTTGTCTTTTAGCCTGCACGACACCGAGCACCTCGACTCTATCCCCTTCGAATAAATACAACACCTTGTAAGGGAATCTGCGGACCAACGACTGCCGGGTGTTGCTATACACCACGGCATGGCGCAAAGGATTCTCTTCGATCATCCGCAGACGCGTTTGGACCTCATTGAGAAACTCGTCGCCCAAGCCGCTCCGGTGCTGCTCATACCAGTCAAACCCCTCAGCCATGTCCGACTCAGCCTCGGGACGGATGATGAGCGGAGAGCTCACTTCCTGCGCGCGGTAATGCGAGCGCAGACTTCTTCCCACGGCGAACCAGCGCTGGGGTTCCGGCGGCGCGCTTCCAGGCGTTCATCAATCAGCCGTTTGTCCTCTTCGGTCAGTTCCAGCGCGTGGGGCGCGTCGGCAATGCTGTTCCAAATGTCTTCGACTAACTGCAAACGCTCAGGCACCGGAAGCGCCAAAGCATCGGCAGCGGAGAACTTGCTCATGCCAGGAACATACGCCTCGCAATGGCCCCGGGGCAAGTTTGGATTCCATCAGCGTTAATTCCGTCACATCTATAATGGTTGAATTGCGCCCGGGACTTCCTAACATGCGCCCACGACGAGAAACGAAACCACATGCCGACGCTGAACTGGCATAAGCGGGAAGAGGCCGTGCGGGCCGCGACGCGCGCGCCCTACCGGCTGTTGGAGCCGGTGGTCGAATTGTCCTACGGCGACGCCGACAGCGAGAACCTGCTCATTCAGGGCGACAACCTCGACGCGCTCAAAGCCCTGCTGCCGTATTACGCCGGGCGCGTCAGGTGCATTGCATCAGTCCGCGCGTTAGGGCGGCAGGCGGGGTCCGTGCCAGATTTGCCATGAAGAGGGCGCCGCCTTTTGGCCCCCTGATGAGGAAGCGGGCGGGCGGGTGAGGCCGAACAAGTCAAGGCCGAACAAGGTTCTTGAAAAGGGGCGGGGCGTTTGTAAAGTGGGTCCAGAATATGGCGAACGCCGACCACAGAGACCGGAAGCAAGATGAACGCCGTTGTGACGCGTATGAATGGAGGATGTTTTGAAAATCCCGCACCCCATCCCGTACCAAGGCAGTAAGCGCAACCTCGCCACGGAGATTCTCCGGTACTTCCCGGAGCGGGTGACGACGTTGATCGAACCGTTTGCCGGATCGGCTGCCATTACGTTGGCGGCGGCGGCGCGTGAGCTGGCGGCGCGTTACGTTATCAACGACCTGAACAAGCCCTTGGTGGATCTGTGGCGGGCTATCGTGGGCTCACCAGAAAAGTTGGCCCGCCAATACGAGGAACTCTGGCGAGCGCAACACGAGGACCGCCGGGAGTATTACGACAAGGTGCGGGAGGACTTCAATCGGACGGGCAGACCGGATCACATGCTTTACTTGCTCGCCCGCTGCGTGAAGGCATCCGTGCGCTACAATGCCAACGGCGAGTTCAATCAAAGCCCTGACAACCGGCGTATGGGGGCTCTGCCGGCTACGATGCGAGAACAGGTTCTCGGCGCTTCACAGCTACTGCGTGGCAAGACCGAGTGTACGTCTGTGGACTACGGGGAAGCCGTTGCCCAAGCAACGCCGGATGACTTGATTTACATGGACCCGCCCTACCAGGGCGTCTGTGGGGAGCACGACCCGCGCTATCTGAAGGGCGTGCGGGTTGATGAGTTTGTCGAGGTGCTGGAGTCGCTGAACTACCGGGAGATAAAATACCTGGTCAGCTACGATGGTCGGACGGGGGATCGTGTCCACGGCCGCAAGCTACCAGACCGGCTGAGACTGCACCTGATCGAACTGGACGCGGGACGCTCGTCCCAGGCAACGTTGCTTGGGCGCTCGGAAGTGACGGTGGAATCTCTTTACCTCTCTCCAGCGCTGGCGGAATCGCTGCACTTGCGCGGGCACTACCCGCGGCGCGCGGCCGAGCAACTGGCGCTGTTGGAGGGGAAGCGGTGAGCGAACCAAAACTGCCACCCGAATTCGTGGAACTGTGCAAGGCTGTCACCGCCAAGCGCCCGAAAATGGTCATTGACCACATTCTGAAGCACGGCTTCATCACCACGCAGGACCTCAAAGACACGTATGGGTACAACCACCCGCCGCGGGCGGTGCGGGACGTGAAGGAGCATGGCATTCCCATCGAGATGTTCCGCGTGGAGGGGAGCGACGGGCGGAAGATCGCCGCATATCGGTTCGGGGACCCGAGCAGGGTTAGGTCCGGGAAGCAGGTTGGCCGGACGGTGCTCAGCAAAGAACTTAAGGAAAAACTTGTCGCACTGCATGGCGAGCGTTGCGCGATCTACTCGGAGAGTTTTCCAGAGCGTGAACTGCAAATTGACCATCGGATTCCGTTTGAGGTCCAGGGCGATGTGCCCGGCGCGCAGGCGAATCCCGACGACTACATGTTGCTTTGTGGTTCGGCCAACCGCGCCAAGTCATGGTCATGCGAGCACTGCGTTAACTGGCTGGAGTTGCAGAAAGCCGAGATTTGCCGCAGGTGCTACTGGGCCTACCCTGACGACTACTCCCATGTTGCGATGAGGGAAGCGCGCCGCGCGGATATACTGTGGACCGGGGCAGAGGTTGAGTCCTACGATAAGCTGAAGCGCCGCACGCTTGAGCTACAAAAGAATATTCCCGGCTACGTGAAGGAGATCATCGAGATGCACCTGAAACGTGAAAAGGCGACGTGAGCTGCCGCCTCCGTTTGCCGGAGGGCGGCGGCGGTCGGGGACTGTGAATTGCTTAAGAGTAAATCGCCGCGACTCACAACGGCTGCCCACGAGTTCGGGCCTTAGCTATGGGGTGCCGCAACGAGTCAATGCGAGCTGCGTGGTCGAGTTCACGGCGACGCCGGCGGAAGACAGCAACGTCCTGCACCATGTCTCGGCGTCGGTGTTGAAGAGCGAGGAGATGATCAAGTTGCCGATCATGCTGACCGAACACCCGACTTAGCAGGAAGCGCTGACCGACAGCAAACTGACGCGGCAGAAGCTGGCGGACCCGGTGGCATCTGTGGCTATAAACAGGGCGCTCCAAAAGGAGCTTTTTGCCTGGTCGCAGTTACCTCTCTGCCGTGGGAAAGATGCGGATAAGGAGCCACGCTGGCCGCGCTACGAGCCTGCGGGCGCGCACGCTATGCGAGCGTCGGGCTTGGCCTCTCCCTCTCCCTTGGGAAGAGGGCCGGAGTGAGGGGGAACTGAGCTCACGCCGTTTCCACGGTGCCAGCAGTTCTGAGCATGATACCATCCAGACCAGATTCCGATTCCTAGCGGCATTGGACATTCTTGTCCGCCGGTGGGCTTTGGGGTTGACCATCACGCAAAGGCGCACAAGAATGTCCGCGCTCCAGTTACCCGTGCCAACAACGTTGGAAAATGTGAGATGCGCTCCCCGGCGACTTCACCCGTTCTTGGGGATGGTCGCCGTCGTTGCGATCTGCTGCGCCATACCTTCGGAAGCTGCCGAGGCTCAGGCGGGTTCGCCGGGCGCTCCGATGCCCACGGGGTCGATGGGGAAGCCGGCCGTGCTTAGCGTGGAGACTTACAGGCGCTATGTTGATACCTTCAACCAGAACGACTCCCAGCTTTACGCGCAGCATATCCCCAACGCGGCGGCTTGGGACTTCCTCAAGAACAACATACCCCTCCTCGACTGCCCGGACGGTGACATCGAGGAAATCTACTACTTCCGGTGGTGGACGTTTCGCAAACATATCAAGCAGACCCCCGACGGCTTCGTCATCACTGAGTTCCTCCCGCCGGTCCCCTGGGCCGGTAAACACAACACCATCAGTTGCGCGGCCGGTCATCACCTTCGCGAAGGCCGATGGCTCAACGATCCGCGGTATCTCGACGATTACTCGCGCTTTTGGTTTCGGAAGGGCGGCGACCCACGCCGCTACAGCTTCTGGGCTGCCGATGCCATCTGGTCGCGCTGCCAGGTCACCGGCGACGACCGGCTTGCGAAAGAGCTGCTGCCCGACCTGGTCGCGAATTATGAGGCGTGGGAGAAGACGCGGCGCGACCCCAACGGCCTGTTCTGGCAGGTGGACGGGCAGGACGGCATGGAGGTGTCCATCAGCGGTGCTTTGAATCCGAAGACCGAGGGCTACCGGGCTACGATCAACAGTTACATGTATGGCGACGCTTGCGCCATTGCGCGGATCGCCGAACGGGCCGGGCAGCAGCAGCTCGCCGAGCGGTTCCGTGCTAAAGCAGCCGAGCTGAGGCGGCTTGTGCAGGACAAACTCTGGGACTCCCAAGCGCAATTCTTCAAAGTGCTGCCGCGCGGCGAGAACACCCGCTGGTCCGATGCGCGGGAGGAGCACGGCTATACTCCCTGGTACTTCGACCTACCCGACCCGGACAAATCCATCGCCTGGAAACAGATCATGGACCCGCTCGGGTTCTACGCGCCCTTTGGTCCGACCACGGCCGAGCGGCGGCATCCGAAGTTTGCCGTGGCCTACACCGGGCATGAGTGCCAGTGGAACGGTCCGAGTTGGCCTTACGCTACCGCTGTCACGCTCACCGCCTTTGCCAACCTTCTGAATGATTACCAGCAGAACTTTGTTAGCCCGCAGGATTATCTGGACCTGCTCAAGGTTTACACTCGCTCGCACCGCCTCAAGCTCCACGACGGGCGCGTCGTGCCCTGGATTGATGAGAACCTTAATCCTACCAACGGTGACTGGACTGCCCGGACGCTCCTTCGTCAGCGCGGGTCGCAGATTCCCGAGCGCGGGAAGGACTACAACCACTCCACCTACTGCGACCTGGTTATCAGCGGCCTGGTCGGCTTGCGCCCGCGTGCCGACGAGACGGTCGAGGTCAATCCGCTCGCGCCGGGCACATGGAGCTATTTCTGTCTGGACCAGATCCGCTACCATGGCCGCTGGCTGACTATTCTGTGGGACAAGACCGGTGACCGCTACCACCGGGGCGCCGGGCTGCGCGTGCTGGCTGATGGAAAGGAGATTGCGGTTTCAGAGACATTGAAGCGTGTGACGGTGCCGCTGCCGCCGCGCACGGCTGGCGAAAAGCAATCCACCACGCCCGGGATTCACGCTGGCGAAACGACCGCCGGCTGGGTCAAATATGAAGGCAACCCCATCATGGGCGGCCAATACGGTACCTGCTTTGACATCTCCGTCCTGAAAGACGGCGGCAGTTACCGCATGTGGCTCTCGTGGCGGCCCAAGCAGAGTTTGGCGCTGGTCGAAAGCAAAGATGGCATCCGCTGGAGCGAGCCGCCCCAAATTGTCCTCGGCCCACGAAAGGAAACGGGCTGGGAG
>CAIWJG010000571.1 GCA_903912925.1 uncultured Verrucomicrobia subdivision 3 bacterium
TCCGCTACCGCGAAATCTCGATCGGGGCCAATGTCCACCAGCTTCTGGGCGACTTCCTGGTTCTGGGCGCGGGTTACACCTTCAACCAAGCCCGACTCCACGACTTATATCCGAAGGTCCCGCTCCCGGGGTTTAACTCCACCCAGCAGGCCGACTTGCACGAAGTCAGCGGCTACGTGCTGTTCAACCATCCCTCCGGCTTTTTCGCGCGGGCGGATGCTACCTGGTATCACCAGATCAACTCCGGCTACACGACCGCGCTGCCCGGTGATGATTTCGTTCAGGAAAACATTTACGCGGGCTATCGCTTCCTTCACCGGCGCGCGGAACTGACGCTCGGTATCCTGAACCTTGCGGACCAGGATTACCGCCTGAACCCGCTCAGCACCTATCTGGAGCTGCCCCGGGAACGCACCTTTGTCCTGCGTGTGAATTTCATTTTCTGAAACCACCGATGACACGGATACTGCCCAGACTGCGCCACCCCCATCCTATTTTGAAGAGTCCCCACGCTCGCCCTCACCCCAGCCCTCTCCCCCAGGAGCTTGTCATTAACCACATCTGCATTATCAAAACGCATACTAGAAAAGGATGATGTATTAGAGTTTGCTATTGTACTTTTTTATACACCTGTCAGGATGACGGGATATGTCTAATCCTGATCTCCTGCGCTCCGCCGCTCTTTGGGCAACTCAAGAAATGGGCCGCGTCCATGTTGGCGACCGCCGCCGCACGCAACGGTTGGTGACGGTCACCACGGCTTTGGCCCAAAACCCCAACGGCACCCTGCCCACTACCTTTACCAATTGGAAAGACTTGCGGGCGGCCTATCGTTTGTTCGCCGAACCCGATGTCACCCATGACGCGATTATTGCCCCGCACACGCAGCGGGTCGCGCAAGCCTGCCAAGTCCCGGGGGAGTATTTGCTCATCGAAGACACCACCACGCTGAGTTTCAACACCCATCTGGCCACGGCCGATCTGGGGCCGGTCAACGACCAGGGCGGCCGAGGTTTCTTGGGGCATAACACCCTGGCCTTGCGCGTCGCCGGCTGGGACCGGGACCAGGTACCCAGCGTGACGGTCTTGGGACTGGCAGGCCAGCACTGCTGGCGTCGGCCCAAGGCGGCCCTCAAGCCAAAGCAAAAAGCCAAAGCGGCACGGTTGGCACGAACCCGCGAGTCGGCGCGCTGGATGGCCTGCTTGGCAGCTTGGCTGCCGGCGCCGGCTGGGGTCCGGTGGATTTATGTCGCGGATCGGGAATCGGACATTTATGAGGTGTTTGATCGGTGCGCGGCGCAGGGTGCCGGTTGGGTCATCCGGGCCGCCCAAGAGCGGGCCTTGCTGGCCGAGGATCACTCGGTTTTCGCGGCCGTGGCGCAGGCCCCTGTGCGCGGAGACTTGTCGGTGAAGTTGCGGGCCCGACCGGGACAGCCGGCCCGCACGATGCGGATGGAGTTGCGGGCCTGCACCGTCACCTTGCGCGGACCCTGGCGGCCTGACCGCCAACTCGCCCCGCGGACACTGCAGGTGGTCGAGGTCCGGGAAGTCGATCCTCCCGCGGGGAGCAAACCGATGGTGTGGGTGTTGCTGACGAGCCTGCCGATCCACACCCTGGCCCAAATCAAACGGATCGTCGGCTGCTACATCCAACGCTGGTTGATCGAGGAATTTCATAAGGCCCTCAAGACCGGCACGCAAGTGGAGGCCAGTCAATTGGCGACGGGCCGCGCGCTCCAAGCGCTGGGCGCGGTCCTCTCGTTGGTGGCGTTACGCTTGCTGCAGACCAAGCTCTATGCGCGCGCTTTTCCCGACCAGCCCGTGCGGCCGGGCCAATTTGCTCCGGAATTACTCCGGCTCTTGGCGGCGAGGGTGGGCCGCCCGCGCGGGGGCTGGACGCAGCGCACCGTGTGGCGCGGCATCGCCCGCTGCGGCGGTTTCCTCGCTCGGCAAGGCGACGGCGAGCCAGGCTGGATAACGATTTGGCGGGGTTGGCGCAGCTTGTTGACCATGGTGGAAGGCGTCGTGCTATACCGAACAATTCGAGGCAAGAAATGTGGTTAATGACAAGCCA
>CAIWJG010000572.1 GCA_903912925.1 uncultured Verrucomicrobia subdivision 3 bacterium
CCAAGGACCACAGACCACCCGCCTCTGGCTTCCGACTTCGGATTTCGGGTTTCGGGTTTCGGATTTCCTTCGGGTTTCGGGTTTCGGGTTTCGGATTTCCGCCTCCCCCTCCCTCGCGCGTAGCGGGCGTAACAGATCAGCGCCAACAGGCCAAAGCAGCCGCTGAGCACATCCTTGCGTTCCGTCACCCACGCCACCGACTCCACCCGCAGCGGATGCAGGGCAAACAGCGCCGCCACCACCGCACTCCGCCACATCGCCCCCGTCAACATCCGGAGTAACAGGAAGAGCAGCAGGCCGTTGACGGCGTGAAAGGCTACATTCGTGAAGTGAAACCCACCGGCGTTCTGGCCAAAGAGGCTCGCGTCCAACATCAACGAAAGCCAGGTCAGCGGGTGCCAGTAATCTCCCTCATTCAGTCCAAACGCCCACTTCACCCCTTCCCAGTTCAAACCGCCCTGCACGTGGACGTTGGCGGTGACAAAATCAGCGTCATCGTAGTTGAGGAAACCAAAGCCCGTCGTCGGCCAGTAAAGCGCCAGCGTTACCAACCCCAGCAACACCGCCATCAGCCACGAGTAGATTTCCGATTTGCGCTTTGCGCTTTGCGATCGCGCGGCAAGGGGTGCGGCTTGCGGGGGGCGCGACGCTTCTGCCTGCTGCCTTCTGCCTGCTGCCTTCTTCATTCTGCCTTCTGCCTTCCGCTTTCTGCTTTCTGCTTAGTGGCAAGCACCATGTCCAGGTTCCTGCGAGCCTCGGCATAGTCAGGCTTGAGTCTCAGGGCTTCCTGAAATTGGCGGATCGCCTCGGCGGTTTGCCCTCCCAGGCCGAGGGCGGTGCCCAAGTTGTTGTGGGCCTCGGCGTGATCCGGCTTCAGGCGAATAACTTCCTGAAACTGGCGAATCGCCTCGGCAGTGCGGCCTTGCTGGTAGAAGGCGACCCCGAGATTATAGTGGGCGTCCGCGTGATCCGGCTTCAGGCGGATGGCTTCCTGCAATTGGCGGATTGCCTCGTCGATTTGGCCTCCTTTGTCGAAGGCGATGCCGAGGCCGTTGTGGGGGTCGGCGTAATCCGGTTTGAGACGGATGGCTTCCTGGTATTGGCGAATCGCCTCGACGGTGTTGCCTTGCTGGTAAAAGGCGCCGCCCAGGTTGTTGTAAGACGGGGCGTCATCCGGTTTGAGGCGGATGGCTTCCTGGAATTGTTTGATCGCCTCGTCCATTTGACCTTTCCTGCCGAGGGCGACACCCAGGTTGTTGCGGGCTTCAATGCTATCCGCTTTCAGGCGGAGGGCTTCCTGGTATTGGCGGATGGCTTCGTTGATTTGGCCTTTCTTCTCCAGAGCGGTGCCGAGGTTATTGTGCGCAACGTCATTGTTCTCCGTGACTGCCAGCGCATGCCGGAAGAGAGTCTCGCTATCCTGCCAATGCTCGAGCTGTTGCCGCGTCAACGCGAGGCACAAGACGATCGCCGCTGCCCCGACGCTCGACAGCGCCATCGCCTGGTACCGGCAGCCCCGGGTCAGTTCGCACACGCCCCAGACGGTGAGAATCAGTACCCCAATGGACGGCAGGTAAGTGTAACGATCCGCCATGAATGACCCCCAACCCTTGGTCAAGCCGATCACGGGGATCAGCGTCCCAAAGAACCAGCACCAACCGACCAGCAGGTAAGGCCGCCGCCGCCCGAGCCGGAAAACTGCCAGACCCACGCCAACCACCACCAGAACCGCCCCCCCCACTTCCAGCCACGACCAATGACCGGGATTCACGTAGGGCATGGCCAGTTTGACCGGCCAGAAGGTCTTGCCCAAATAACGGCCGTAGGCCACCAACGCGTTCTCCAGCCGAAGCAGCGCCGGCGACTCGCCAAAGTCAGCCGTTCCCTGCCTTCCCCTCTCCGTCAAGTACGTGACCACGCACAAGATCCCGCTCAAAACAAAGAACGGGATTTTCTCGAAGAGCAAGGGGAGGAGACCGGTGCGTGAAACGTGAAACGTGAAACGTGAAACGTGAAGGGGGTTGCGGGTTGCGGGTTGCGTGTCGCTGGCTTCCACATTCTGCATTCTCTTCAGCGGCCAGTAATCGAGCAGCAGCATCACAAACGGCCAGGTCACCAGCATCGCCTTGCTCATCAGGCCGCAGGCGAAGAAGCACAAGGATAGGAGATAGAAGATAGGAGATGGGAGAGAGGAGACAGACCAAGGACCACGGACCACAGACCACCCGCCTCTGGCTTCCGACTTCGGATTTCGGGTTTCGGGTTTCGGATTTCCTTCGGG
>CAIWJG010000573.1 GCA_903912925.1 uncultured Verrucomicrobia subdivision 3 bacterium
CGTCGGCGGCTACATAGGTGCGGTAGCCCATTGCGGGAATGTCGCGGGCCAGGAACGTCAGCGCGCCACCCGCCACGTCCACGGGCGTAGCGTCCTTACCATTGGAGGGCCTCAGCGCGGCGGGCGCAAAGCCTGCCGCTTTCAGGCTCACCACGCCGCTGCGTTTCCAGGGCAGCGGGTTATACACCACCACCCGCTGTCCCTCGATCTTCACGGCCTGCGCGAGGGCCTGCAAGTTCCCCTCCAGCTCCGGCGCTATAATTGCATACGCCTTCCGGATGTAGGCCGTGTGTTCATCCCAGGAGCCTTCAATTCGGTTGAAGCGGCCCGCAGCCCGGTCCTTCTGAAACGCCTCGCCGAAGCTGAGCTTGTTGTTGATCCAGCCGATCGAGCCACCCCAGGTATGCTCGCCATACAGCAGGCTCTGCTCATAGGCGTCCGCAATGGCCTGCGCCGGGATGGGTAATTGGCGGCCCCAGCCGCGCAACTGGGTGTTCAGCGCCTCAGTGATGGGGATCAGCGGACGCGTGTGCCGGGCCAGCTTGGCGCCGTCCGGATCAGACATCGGCCCGTGAATCCACGTATCCGGCGTGTCGCCCCGCACCACGGGCAGGTCCGGCTTCTCGGCGAGAATGGCATCACCGAAGTCGGAGAGCCTGCCGATGCGTACCTTCACGCCCGGGAACTGCTTGGCCGCCTGGTCGAGCACCTTCTTGACCTCATCCGGCCGCGGCGGGCCGTGGTTGTCACCGGTGTGGAGACAGGCCAGCCAGGTCCGGTAAGGCCAGTCCTGGGGCGGTGCGAGTTCGGTGCCATATTGAGGGGAATAGAAGGTAAGCACGCGCGATCCGTCCGGCCCCTGCCACCAGTAGAGCAGTGGCACCTTCAACGGCGCGCTGCCGCCATTGCAGCCGATCATCATGAAGTCGATGCCGGCGTGCTTCAGCATCGTAGCCATCATCCAGGTGTGCTCCGGCACGTCCGTCATCTTGCCATCGCGTGGCAGTTCGAGTCCGAGGCGGCGGGCGAGTTGCGACGAGTATCCCAGGCTGCGCACCAGGTCTTCAGGTTCGAGCAGCTCGGTGTGCGTGGTAAACGGCAGGCCGTGCACCACGAACCGCCCTTCCTTGAGCGCCTGCTCCACCCGCTCCTTGCGTTTCGCCGATTGCCCGGGCCAGTCCTGAAGAATCTTGTAGAGCGGCCAGCCCGCCAGCGTCCAGGCGAACTGCTGCTCCGGGGGCAGGTTGCGATTCCGGTCCACCACGTCCAGCGCCTGGTCAATCATCGTCGTGCGGTAGCGCTGGACAATGTTGGTCGCCATGTCGGTGTACCCGATGTCGAAGTGCGTCTTAAAGACCACCACGATCTGGCAGAGGCGGTTGGTCTCCGCCGCTGTGCACGGCGGAGCATGGAGTGCCGCTACGAGGAGCAAGGTCAGGAGCGAGGTGTTACGCATAATCATAGAATGGGGGCCCTTCCGAATCGAAATCACTCTCAAACGCTTACTTCGCCGCCCCAGGCAAAGGCTCCTTCAGGCTCTGCTTTCCGTGATGCAGCGCCTTCCGCGCACCGGATGGCAGAATGGCAGTAGCATTGACGCCCCGGGGAAGGTCCGTCTCTAAGAAGAAGGTGTTCCCCTCCTTGCGCCAGCGACTGCCCACGCGCCCACGGGGCGTTTGCACCGTTACCTCAGCGCTGGTCAGCGGGCCCGGGACGGGCGCAATGAGAATCTCCCGCCACCCGACGCTATTGGTCGCCTGCCGAATTCCACCGACGTAGCCGTAATACCATTCCATCACGTGGCCCAACATGCAGTGGTTGAGCGACTGCGAGCCGTCCATCATCGCGTCCCATGTCTCCGGCAGCGCGGTAAGCCCCTTGGCCAGAATGCCGCCATAGCTGCCCAGGCCGGTGCGGGAATAGACCCGGTGCAGGACATCCGAGCGCCCAGCCTCGGCCAGCGCGCGAATGAAATACACATGGCCGACGTCTCCAGGGGTTTGCTGAAAGTCCCGCTTCTCCAGGTCAACGAGGATGTCCTCCAACAGCAGCGCGCGATCTGCCGGTGGCACCAAGCCAGCGCACAAGGCCATGGAGTTAGCGCATTGGGGACTGCCGTTGTGCCGAAGCTTGCGCGTGGCCGGGTCCTGAAAGTGCCGCTGGAAGTCGGCGGCGATGCGTGTGTGCAGTTCGCGGTAGCGCTTCGCATCCTCGGTGCGCCCCAGCGCTTCCGCCGCGCGAGAAACGGTTTGGGCGCAAAGACCCCAAGTGGCCGTGGCCGAAAGCTCCGTCGGCGTGAACCGCGATGGCCCCGGCGGCTTGCCGTGGCCGTAATCATACCAGTCCCCCAACCCTGCCGGGGCAACCCCGTCCTTTGCTTCCGTGCCGATGAAGTCGGTGAAGCGGCGCATCATGTCGAAGTTGGCGCTGAGGACTTGCCGATCTTCGAACCAGACATAGTGTTGCCACGGCACCAGCACCGCCGCCGCCCCCCATTCCACCGTCCAATTGAACGCGCCGGGAAAACGCCCCGCCGGATAGCTCGGCGCAACCGTCAACTCCCGCCCGGAAGGTTCCTGCGCGTCGCGGAGGTCGCGGGCGATCTTGGCGAACCATTCGCGGCCCTCGTATCGGTACGTGAAGCTGGGTTGCAGCAGATAGGCGCACTCGAGCCAGCCGAGCTTCTCCCGGTGCGGGCAATCGGTCATCACCCAGCTCATATTGGCGCGTATGGCTGCGTCAATGAGCTGGTGCGTGCGATTGTAGAGGTCGCTTGAAGTGGTGAAACTCCCGACCTCAGCCAGCCCGGCGCGCACCGGTACCAGCTCCAGTCGGCGAATGACCGGAAGGTTGTCCGGATTCGCCTCCCCTGCCGGCACCGCTCCGCTCACCTCGACGAACTGCATTCCCAGGTAAAAGAATGTCCACTGATTCGTTAGCGCCTGACCGTCGGTGATAAGGTCGCTGCCTACGATATAGCCGCCGAATAGCCGGTCCTCCGCATTCTTGTGCTCGCCGCAGCGGACCCGGATTCGGTCTCCCGCCTTCCCGCCCGACACCTCCACCCGCAACTGCGCCGCCGTGTTCTGTGGGAAGCAATAAAGGGAGACGCCCGGCTTGGGTTGCTTGACCGAGACCGGCGCCTGAGGCCCAAAAGACTTGATACCCGGAGCGCTCAGTGGGGCTAGCTTTCCGGGCGGCACAGTGGCCAGACGCGATCGTTGCCAGAGGTGGTCGTCATATCCCACACGATCCCAGCCGGGTTGCTGGACGCGCGCGTCAAAGTCTTCGCCTGCGTAGATGTGCGAAAACACCACCGGCCCATCCACCGTGCGCCAGGTCTCGTCCGTGCCGATGCTGCCGCCGCCGCCCTGGGCGAGCTCCCAGCGAACCTCGGCACAAAGCAGGAAGGGCTCGTCGGCCTTTCGCTGCGGGCCGTCTTTGTTGTAGCGGCCCTTGGGCGGATCGGGGTTGTTCCAAAAGGAATTACCGAGCGTCACTCCTACGCAGTTAGACCCATTTTGCAGCAAGCCTGAGATGTCGAACTCGCGGTAGTAAATCGTCTTCTCGTATTGGGACCAGGGCTGGTTCATGCCGGTGTCCGCGACCCGCCGCCCATTGACCCGCGCGTCAAAGTCGCCCAGTCCCACAATCCGCAACCAGGCGCGCACAGGCTGCCGGCTCAAGACGAACTCCTTCCGGAATATCGGCGTGGCGAAGTTGGTGGCCACGCCTGCCGGAGGCGCGATCCATCGCGCCTGCAAGAAAGCCTCGTCCGCGGAGGCGACAGTGGTCAAGAGGGCGGCGCTGAGCAGCAGTCCCGCCAGGATTGGTTGGGTTCTCATTAAGGTTGACGCCTTTCCTCGGGGCCGCGGGTGCGGGGGCGATTTCGGCGAAGATGCGGGGGCAGGTTCGCCTCGGCCCAGGTGATCGTCTGCTGGATGTGTTGCCAGCGCTTCCCCTTCCCGTGAGCGGCAGGATGCCGCTGCCACGCCCAGGTGATCGTCTGCTGGATGTGTTGCCAGCGCTGCGCAGGGTCGTAAGCCGCAGCCCGCTTGCGTTCCTCCTCGGCCTTGAGTTGGTTGAATTGGGTGGATTTCATTGGGTTTCGTCCACGTCGAAGGTGAGTTCCGGCAGATGCCGGATGAGGAAATTCATCCCGCCGATGAGCAGGTAATCTACCTGTTCCTCGTTCAGCACCCGTAGCATGGCGTCCACATTCATTGCTCCGCCAGGGATGATGACAAACAATGATCGTGATCGCAAGGGTTTGAAGGTTGCGTTGAACCTAAATTCGGCGGTTAAGAAATGAACAACGAAGCAACGAAGAAACAAAGATCGGGCGGGAAGCAGAAAATAGAGGCTGATTTGGATTCACCTGCTGGGTGAAGGTTCTTGAGCAAGCCAAACCTCAGTGTCTTCCGTGTCTTTCAGCCTTTGCGTCTTTGTTTCTTTGTTGTTCCACTGCTGTTTTTAGGTTGAAGGTTGCGTGATGACCTAAACTAGCTGCTTTTGCTTACTCCTTTTGTTTTGCAGAGCAGGCCGGGGCCGGGTAAGGAATGCGCTGTAATGAAACGTTTCCTGCCTCTTTCGCTTGCGCTCCTGCTGATCGCAGGCTGCAGTTCTCTCAGGACCACCTCCCGCCACACCGGGCCATGGAATATGGCGCCGCTCAAAGAGGCGCCCGCGGCCCAATGGGGCACGCAAACCGGCTTGGTCCAGGAGGTCTATTATCAGGGTGAACTTTACCGGGGGAAGCCCACGCGCGTCTTTGCCTATCTCGGCCGACCTGCTTCCGGAAAGGGCCCCTTCCCCGCCATGGTGCTGGTCCATGGCGGCGGGGGCAAAGCGTTCCGCGAATGGGCCGAGCACTGGGCTAAGCGCGGCTACGTAGCCCTGGCGATGGACACCGCGGGCTGCGGTCCCAACGGCCCCCTGCCCGACAGCGGGCCCGGCCAAGCCGACGACGGCAAGTTCCGCGACTTCACCGATCAGGACGTGCCTGACATGTGGACGTATCACGCGGTCAGCGCCGTCATTCGTGGCGTGTCGCTGGTGGCTGCTTTACCGGACGTGGACCATCGCCGCATCGGCATCACGGGCATCAGTTGGGGCGGCTACCTCACTTGCGTCGTCGCTGGGCTGGACGACCGCCTGAAGGTCGCGGTGCCGGTTTACGGCTGCGGCTTCCTCGGCAACAACAGCGTCTGGAAGGACGGCTCGCTGGCCAAGATGAGCACAGAGGCCCGCGCCCGCTGGCTGAGGAACTTTGATCCCTCGCAATACCTGAGCGGCGTGAATTGCCCCATCCTATTCCTGAACGGCTCCAACGATTTCGCCTATCCGCTCGACTCCTATCGTGCCTCCTATCGGTTGGTGCCGACCGACCTCCGCCATGTCAGCATTGTGCTCAAGCTGCCTCACGGCCACATCTGGACATTCGACGAGGTGGACCTGTTCGTGGACAGCGTCCTGCGCGGCGGCACTCCCCTGCCCCGCCTGGGACCGATGAAGACCGACGGCGACCGCGTCAGCGCCAAGGTGTTCGCCCCGGTGCCCATCAAAGAAGCGGCACTGCGCTACACCACCGACACCGGTGAATGGCAGAAACGAAACTGGCAGAGCACTCCGGCAGAAGTGCAGCACGGATCAGTCAGCACGCGTCTGCCCGCCCAGCGACCGCTGGTGTGGTATCTGTCGGTCACTGACGAACGCGGCCTGCGCGTCAGCACCGAGCACGAGGAGCTTTAGAGAAAACAGAGCCTGCTGAGGGCGTAGCTAATCAGTCACGAATCCCGTTCCCCCTCACCCTACCCTCTCCCCAGAGGAGAGGGAGAGGTATCCGCCGCGCTATGACCAATTGTGACGCTTCGACATTCGGAGTGACGGGCCAGGCACCCTCTCCTTTGGGGAGAGGGGAGGGTGAGGGGGAATGGGGCTCACGTCGTTTCCACGAGTTCAGGATGTCTGAGGCTGTTCCCTCTCCCTGAGGGTGCAGGGGGAACCGTCCGCCCGACTGCACACTTACGGCTGACCACAGGGCTCGCGTGGACGCTCGAGCTCCCGGGACTGTTAGGGCGAGACCGTGACCCGCTGGATGCTGCGCAATTGCACCGGCCCTATCAGGCCGAAGGGGGCCGGGGCCTCATTGCGGCTCAGCTTGAGATCAACTCCCAGGTAGGGCTTGAACTGCGGGTGCGCGTTTGAAGCCGCGCCGGAGCTTGGGAAGCCTTTGGGATACTTGGCGTCCCCTATCAGCCGGTTCCGCCATGTGCCGGTCACGCGCACCTCCAGGCGATTGACTCCCGGCTTGGCTGCGCCGCTGATGTCTATGACGAAAGGCGGCTTCCAGAGCACGCCCAGGTTCTTGCCGTTGAGCAGCACTTCCGCCATCGCCTCGACACGGCCCAAATCGAGCAGCAGCCCTTTGCCTGCGCCCAATCGGTCCGCAGGCAAGTCGAACGTGCGTTCATAGGTGGCGGTGCCGGAGAAATACTTCACGGCTTCGCTGGGATACTCCGTCAGCGAAGTCAGCTTTTCCAACGCAAGATGTTCGGGCACATCCATGTTGGCTGGAAGGCGCACATCCCACGGCCCGCTGATCTCCAATGGCGTGGGCAGCCCTTCGGCTCGAAAGGCGCAGGTGCGCCCGTTGGCGAGCCTGAGCTCATAGCTTCCCGAAACCTGCACTTCGGCTTCCAGTTTCCCGTGGCCAGCCTGAGCCAGTGCGATTGCCGAAAGGGGTGCGCCGGAATCACCCGGTGGCTTCGACTTTGCCAGTTCAGCCACTTCCACAGCCGTCAGAGCACGGCCGTAATCACCTAGCCCACTTAGCTGGCCCTTGAAGGCGCTGCCGCTCGCCGGGTCCACGCTGTAGCCGGAGTGGACCTTATACTGGCTCGGCACCCCACGATGCGCCAGCGTGCCGTTGAGGTAGAGACTCGGCGTGCCGCCATCATAAACGACCGCCACATGCGTCCAATTGGTGAGCGGCGCAGCGTAAGCAAGCAGCGGCGCGAAATAGCTGCCCGAATGCTCATAGACACAGACACCGTTGCGGCCGGCAGAGATTCCCGCACAGGAGTGCGTCGGGTCAGAGAATGCCGATTCGCCGTGCGCCGGAAATACCGCGTCATTGCGCGCGAGGTGCATGAACACGCCCGAGTTGGTCTCCGAGGGCAGTCCAATGTCCACTGCGGGCTTCACCCAGCCGGCCATGGTGAAGTTGTTAATTGCATTGCGGTTGTCGGTGGCCGCTTGTGAGGGAATGTTTTGGGCCGCGGTCGTTAAGATCACCTCGCCATCCCTGGTCGCCTGCCTGACGGCGGGCAGCTTGCCAACTGGTTCGCGGAAGATCACAAACAATGATCCGCGCGGCCCCAGCTCAAGCGGCACCCGCATACCGCCGGCGGTCTGCTCAAAGGCGGCAGCCTTGACCACGCGTCCGCTGGCCGCATCCCACAGCTCCGGCAGCCGGTCGTTCACGCGGAAGACTGGTGCAATCGCGGCGGCCTGCTCGCCCTGGTTCGAGATAAAGTAGATCTCGGCCTCCCGGCTCGATCGGTGTGTTGCCAGTATCTTCCTGGGGTCAACGCCACCGAAGTCAGGCGTAATGCGCAATTCATCGAGCACAGGCTGGAGGTCGCTGCTGCGGAAGACCTGGCCCTTGCCTATTGCGTGGTGCGTGGTGCGTGAAGAGCTAACCTCAGTGGCCGCCTGTTGCGTGCCCCATAGCTCGTCGGCGAGCTTCTTAACTTGCGCGTCGCACTGCGGATAATCCATCAGGCTGGGCGAGCGCGAGGGCGGCGGCCCCAGGATTGCCCCGCCGGCTTTTACCAGCTCGCGAATCTTGGCCAGCAACTCAGGCCGCATGCTGTCCAGTTCGGGCAGCACCAGCAGACGATACGACATGCCATCCGGCAGCACGAAGCGGCCGTCCTTGACCCGCAGCCGTTGCTCGATCACCTCGGCGTTGATGTAATCGAAGTTGTAGCCCGCAGGCAGCGCAGGCTTGCGAACGCCCGTCATCTTGGGTGTGTCCTCGCCAATAAAGTAGGCGATATCCGCCACGGGCTTGCCCTGCTGGAGCAGGAAGTCGCAGCGGCGGTAGTAATCAATCCACGCGCGGCTTTGATCGAACCACGTATTGTGGCGGTTGAACTCAGTGCTGAACCAGGCATTCACCCCGGGCCGGCGGTCTTCCCAGGGCTGATGCACATAGACGTGCAGCACCCAGTGATTGATGCCCTCCGTCAGCGCCCAATCGCCCCGGCGCTTGAGCGACCAAGGCGTGCTCTCAAACAACACTCCGCTAGTGAACGCCTCGGAGTGAACAATGGGCTTGCCGTAGATGTGTGCGGCAGAGGAGGCGCACCGCAGCTCGATGCTCCCCAGGTCGCCCGTGGCCCAGAACTCCCCGCTGACCTCATCTGTCTGCCCGCCGTATTGCAGAAACTCCGCGGGGTAGCCCCAGTGCCCATAATTCTCCAGCCAGAGCCGCAGCCCGTTCTGGTGGCACGCCTCGCGCAACCCGCCGACGTAATCGAAGGCAATATGATCCGCTATCAGCCGCCGCAGATCCCACAGGAAACGGTCTGACTGATCGGCGCTGCCAACCACGCGCCCTGTAAGGACCGGCAGCCAGGGGCGCGGGTCATAGCCATAGCGTTTGCGAAAGAGGTCTATAAAACCGTCCGTCCAATTCTGCGAGCCCATCTCGTAGCTGTCGGCGACGATATGCTTCAAGGCTTTGCGATCGGCCTTCGGCATCCGCGCCAACAGCTTGCCGATAAAGGCGTCGAAGTGCGCCCGGGCGGCGGCACGGTTCATCTTGTCCACCTCCAGCCCCTGGCCTTCGGGGGACGCGGGGGAATTGCGCGTGCCCGTGGGCGTCATGCCGGTGCGGAGGATGATCCAGTCCCCGGCAGGCACCTCCCAGTGCAGCGTGCCGTCGGCGGCCAGCTTGTCGGTGAGGTTAATGACCGCGCCAGGAGTGACCGCCAGCCCCGGCGCTTCCGGCTCAGCCGTCTTCGGCCATAGGTAAGTGTCCCACATTGGCAACGGCGTGGGATGCATCTTCCCAAGCTGCTTCTCGACATACCGCTCCAGCCGCGCTGCGCCCGACAACTCGATCTCCGCCAGTCCGCCCTTGCCGCGCACGTCGGCAATCACGAGCCGAAAGCGCTTCGCGGTTTGGGAGGGAAAGGAAACGGCCACAGGTCCGTGCGGCATTGGCCCTACGTTGATGCTTGTGTTCGAGCGGTCCAGCGGGAACTGGCGGACAGTGTGGAACGTGCCGTCCGCGCCGGCCGCCTGCAGCTCGCATTGGGCGGCGAATTCCGTCTCCGCCGGATACAGCACCAGGCTGCGCGCTGTGAATGGCTCCGCCACCTCTATATCAATGACGAACGGCGTCTTCCCCTGCCCTGCGGACTTGGGAAACATCAGCGCACTCTTGCGGTCGCCGTCTGCCATCTGCTCTGCCCCATCGGCTTTGGGCGTGCATGTCACGCGGGGGGAATGGGCCGCTACCGTATCGGTGTCGCTCTGCGGTGCCGGGAACGCCAGCACTGCGATGTCCTGAAACGGCTCCCGGGGCGGTGGCAGCTTCTCCGCAAACTGCGCCGGCCCTTTGATCCGCCGCTCGGTGCTGACGGCGTAGCGCATGGCTTGCTCGGGCTTGATCCACGGCCCGCCCGACTGGCTCCACCCGGGGCAGTTGAACATACCAATGTCCACCCCCAACCGACCACCCTCGCGGATGGCGTGCTCGACCATGCCCCACCACTCTTCGGTCAATGCCTTCACGCTGCCGTGCTTCACCTCATCCAGGTAGATGTTGCCGATGAACGCCTCGCTGATCCCGACGCGCTTCATCGCTTCGAGGTCTTTGGTAATGCCCTCGCGCGAGATGTTGTCGGTGATCCAATACCAATAACACCAGGGCTTGGTCGAGTCCGGCGGCTGCGCGAACCCGGCTTCGAGCGTGTCGGCGGCGGGCGCGCCGAGCGGCGCGATCAAGAGGGCACTGAGGAGAGTTAGGAGCTTTGTTTTCATGTTAAGTGATTCAGCAATCGGGAAATTGGGACCCACATCTCCCCCACGGGCAAGGAAAGGCTAAAGGCTAAAGGCTGAATGCTAAAAAGGGGTAAAGGAGCGATCACAGATCAGATTTCAGCCTTTAGCCTTTAGCCTTTAGCCTTCAGCATTATGAATCTCCCCCAGCGCCTGAGCCTTGCCCCAGGCCGATCGGCGTCCCTTTCTCTTCGCTGGATGTTGGATGTTCGATGTTGGTTGTTGGATGTTGCCTGGGGCCATGGTGAGGGGGAACAGAGCGTCCGCATTTGGAGCAGCATTCCGACGTAGTCTTGCAAGCTGTCCACGCTCATGGGTGCCCCACGTTCATATACTCCCTGAGCAAGCGAAGGTACACGCGATACTCTTCCAGTGACACACCCGGCGGTGTCTGGTGGTCCACACTGGGGATGAATCCACCCTTCTTCATTAGCGGCAGGAGGCGCTCGAATTCCGCCCGCATCGCCGCCTCGCCCCGGTTCATGGTCATCTTATCGAAGTGGCCGACCATCCGCAGACGCGGGTAACGCTCGCGCAGCCGCATCCCGTCCACACCGGCCTGGCGTTCCAGCGGCAGCACGCCATCCACGCCCAACTCGGCCAGCCAAGGCACGAGCAGCGTTACGTCTCCGTCCGTATCCACGAACGGCATCACGCCGCGCTCCAGCAGCCGCGGCACGAGCTGGCGGTAATACGGCGCCACGAACAGCTCGAATGTAGCCTTGGAGATCATCGGGCCGTGGTTGTAAGACATGTCCTCGGCGAGCGTCATGAACGTCGGCACGCATACCCGCAGGATCTTATCCAGCAGGCCCAGGTTGAAGGCGAGCAGGTCGCTATTGATCGCATGCAGCAGCTCGGGCTGATCGTAGAAGGCCAGCATCAGCTTATCGAAACCCATCAGCGTCCGCGGAAACCAGAAGAACCCCTCCAGCGTACACCACACCACCGCCTCGCCACGCCGCTGCCGTTCCGCCCAGTCCGCCATGCCCGCGATGGCCGCATCGTGGTTCGGGAACAGTTGCGGCCGCACGCGCAGGTAGTCATCCATGTTGGACACGATGCCTTCCACATGGTGCTGCGTCGCTTCGATGGTCGGGTCCGTCGTGCTGAACCAGAACTGTTGGTAAGGGTCCAGGCCGAAGTGCCGGCTGATGTCGAACACCTGGCTATGCTTCAGCGCTACCGGCAGGCCCTCTTGATGCCAGCGCCGGATGGTCTCATCCCACCACATCGCCCACTCCCAGCGTGGCAACCGGTCCACTGGCTGGAAGTTCATCACTGCCCGGAATCGTTCGACGTGGTTCATGGCAAGGGGCTACAATTCATTTGGCCTCGTCGTACAGACGCTGGGCCTCCTGTTTTGGAAGACCCGCCTGGACCAGCAAATCAACCTGCTGCCGGACGAACTCCGGCCACTTTTCTACTGCGACAGAGCGCCAGGAACAATCCGCAAAGCCTACATCGCGAGAGTAGCCCCACCAGAGACGCCGGGGAAAATGACAATGATCGGGAGGCGCGGCTACCTTATCAAAGAGAATGGCTATCTCGGGTTTGTTTGACCGGCTCAATCCCTGCACATACACCCGGCCGCACCGCCTCTCATCCAGGTGGCCGCCCGAAGCGATGGCCTGTTCATAGGCAGCGGTGCCGTAGCCTGGCCCCGTCAAGCAGTAGGGAGCTGCGAGATCCGGCGTTAACAGCAAGAGCGCGTCGCCGTAACCATTCGTGTGGTAAGGGAACATCCCCTTATGGTCGTCGGCATATGTCAGGAGAGCGCCCGTGGCTTGAGGCATACAGTGCGCGTGCCCCCAGAGGCTCTCGTTGAACACCACGGGATGCGATTTCACATAGTAAACACCGAAAACCGCAGCGACCAGGCAGCCCGCCAAAAGAGTCGCAAACCAGAAGCGTCGCCTCTTCATGGGAGTCTATGCTCACTGGCGCACACGTGAACACAGGCACACCCGCAGTTGCTCTCGGTTCACGCGATAGTTGCGGAGGATCTCATCTTCCGGCCAGCCCTGTGCAATCAGACCGAGCATGAACTCCACGGAAAGCCGGGTGCCTTTGATGATTGGCTTGCCCACCAGCACCCCGGAATCGACTGTGATGTAGTCCTGCCAGTTCATAGACTCAGGTTACCCATCCGTGAGAAGGATTGCACGGACATTTTAGGGTCTGCCCGGGTCGAGGGCGCAAGACAGGATTCTTCTCGGGGTGATTTTACCCGGCAAATCCAGGCCTTGCGTATATCGCTTCCTGGATACAACGCGGCCTGCCTCTCATTAACACCCCACTTGAGTGGGGTGTGGGCGGTGGTCTCGGGGGCGGAACCGCTTCAGCGGTTTACCC
>CAIWJG010000574.1 GCA_903912925.1 uncultured Verrucomicrobia subdivision 3 bacterium
CGAGCCGGCCCCGGGAATGCGGCCCGTCTGAAACTGGTCCGTCTCATGGCGCGGCGGTTCGCCCAGGCGACGGCACAGCTCGTTGATTTCCTGCTTCAGTTCGATCATGCGCAATTCCCGGCCGACCATAGCCCGGTTGAAGCCCTCCAGTTCGTCGTTGCTGGCGCGGAGTTCCGCCACCTTTTGCCGCAACGCCTCCGCCGCCTGCTTGTGCTCGGTGATGTCGCTCGCCACGCCGCACATAAATGTTAACTTACCGCTCTCGTCGCGGATGGGAAAGCCCCGGTCCAGAATCCAACGCCGAGACCCATCCGGGCGGAGAATCCGGTATTCGACTTCCCATTTGCCTTGGGCGTGCCCTTGCAGCGCCGCGCTGACCCGGCCCAGGTCTTCGGGGTGGACTGCTTCCATGAAGGATTGGGGGCGTTGGTAGAGGCTCGCGCACGTCCGGCCCCAGATTTTCTCAAACTGAGGGCTGACGTAAATAGTCCGTTCAATGCTGGGCGTGCTGAGCCAAAAGACGTCCTGAATGTTTTCCGCCAGGAGACGGAATTTGGTTTCGCTCTCCCGCACCGCTACGATTGTCTGCTGGCGTTCGGCTATCGCGGACGCCAGCAATAGCCCGGTCATTCCCACCACCCCGAGAAACACCTGCACGGAGAGCAGCCGCAGCGGGGCATCCGCTCCGCCCAACGGAAAGTGTCCAAGGCCCGCCGCCGTGCAACCGACGGCGATGATTGAAAAGGCGGCCAGCAGCAGCACGGTGGTCCGCAGACCGCAACGCACCGCCGCCCAGATGACGAACCCCAACAGCAGGTAAGTCTTGAGTTCGATGGCAAAAGGCAACCTCTCCAAGCCAAAGATGACCCAGGTCACCGTGCAACCCAGTGCCAGCAGGACCGCCGCCTCGATCAGCCGGCCCCAGCGCAGGCCCGCCAGCGGGCGCGGTGCATCCGCCCAGATCACGATCAGCGGCGTGATCAGCAGCAGCCCCAATCCATCGGCAACCCACCAGGTCGCGTAGAAAGTCCAAAACTCCGCGCCGAGGGCGAGCCGGGCAGCACCGGCCCCGATCAGCGCCGTGGCGGCGTTGACCACGACGACTGCGCCCATCAACGCCAGCACCTCCCGCACCCGGGTGAAACGGATCTGGTTGCCGCATAACCGGGTGATTAGCCAGGCGGACGCCGCCGTCTCGCAGACGTTCGCAACCATGAACCCCACACTGGCGAAGATGGGCCGGGCGGTGGTCAGGTTGGCCGCAATCCCGGCGGCGAACAGGCACCCGAGCAAAACCGGCCAATGACGCCGCGGGCTGAGCAGCAGCGCGGCCAGCGCCACGCCCGCGGCCGGCCAGATCGCCGCCACCAGCCCGAACGAATCCGGAAACCTGAAGGCCAGCACCTGGGTGCTGAAATACACCAGCGCGCTAAAACCAAGCCTGGCCAGCGGGGAAAACGACGGCGGCACGACAGCGGTGGGTGGTGGCTTCATACTGACAAGACTGCGGGATAGGCAACCCCGAGCAACCCCTCACCCCGGCCCTCTCCCCTTCTGAAGGGGCGAGGGAGAAGCCTCCGCAGCTTTTGGTGTAGTGCATGCCGGGGAAACAGCTCAGGGCGGTGCTGGATTTCATCAATGACGATCAATCCCTTGAGCGGGCGCAGCGCAGTTTCCGGCTCGGACAGCCGGGCGAGGCTGGCCGGGGATTCGAGGTCGAAATAGTTCAGCGAATCGGGCGCGACGATTTCGCGCGCGAGGGTGGTTTTGCCGCACTGGCGGGGACCGAGGAGGCCCACCACCCGGCTGCGTTTCAGCGCGGTTCGGACGGCTTGGACATCGGTCTTCCGAGCGATCATGGGAGCTAAGCTATGCCATGAAAATCCGCCACGCAATGCGGCATTGCATGGCAGCAGGATGGGTTGAATCGCGGCCGATCCGCAAGCGAAGGGAGGAGCCGCAATCCTTGGCCACGGATGGCAGGATAACACGGATAAAACCAGACTCCGCGGTCTGGCATCCAGGCCATCCGTGTCATCCGTGGTTAAGCTTGTGCCTGGGCGAGTCATGCGCCCCCTCCGCCCGGCGGCGCCGGAGCCGAGCCGGCCCCGGGAATGCGGCCCGTCTGAAACTGGTCCGTCTCATGGCGCGGCGGTTCGCCCAGGCGACGGCACAGCTCGTTGATTTCCTGCTTCAGTTCGATCATGCGCAATTCCCGGCCGACCATGGCGCGGTTGAACTGCTCCAGTTCGGCGTTGCTGGCGCGCAGGGCCTCCGCCTTCTGCCGCAGCGCCGCCTCCGCCTGCTTGCGCGCGGCGATGTCACGGCCGGTCACAACTGATCCGACGATCTTCCCGCCTTTGTCGCGAATGGGAGCAAAGGGGTAGCTCCCAGCCCAGGTGTCGCCGGTGTCTTTGCGGTGGAGAGTGTATTCGGCATTCGTGACGGTCTCGCCCCGGAGCGCTCTCGGAACCGCCCGCTGCTCCAAGGGAGCCCGGACGCCGTTGGGCAGGAAGACATCCAGAAACGCGGGATACTCGGCGAGGGTCTTCCCACACTCTTCCTTGTTCCGGAACTTGTGGAACGTCGCATTAACTGAATTCCAGAAGATCCACTGCGGCACAAACGCCGCCAGCGGAATCAGCGCGGCCAGGATAAACCGCCGATTGTCGCCTCGTCGGGTGTCTGTACCTTCCACACCTGCAGTCATGACAAGCCCGATATTGCTCCCTCACAATTCGGCCTGCAATCGCAATCTTACCCGTTTACGGTTACTTCAGCGTGTTCTTGTAGATCTTCCCAACCTGTGAGAATCGGCGCAGCCCGCGCAAATTCTCTTGGCCCCATGTAACCTTTGTAACTCATTTAACCCATTTAACTCTTTGGTTGCGGCTCTGCCGCGCTGGGTTCATCTGTGGTTGAACTGCTCTTTTTAGGTTTAGCCGCTGCCTCCATGTAGAATCTACGGTTTGCCCCCTTTCTCCTTTCCAGGCTCCGCGTCAACCTATTAATCAGGTAACCCATACTATGCCCATCATATACCCGTCCTAAGCCCCTCGTATCCCCCTCGTATTTCCAATACAAGGGGAATACGAGGGGCGTAGGATGGGTATAGCAGGGGTTTAGTAGTGGATATGGAACCGGCGAGATGGGTCAAAGCGCAAATTGCTCGCTTTAGCCTAAAAACGGCAGTTGAAACGATGAAACGTGA
>CAIWJG010000575.1 GCA_903912925.1 uncultured Verrucomicrobia subdivision 3 bacterium
CATAGCTACCCCCAGCACTGGGGCATCAACGAGTAAGACGGAAATGAACACAATGGCCCGCAGGCCGCAACCAAGAGACAAACATGACCAAGAGAAATCATACAAAAAATGGCGGTGGCGGGACGGGGAACGGGAAAACTCAGACCTTCTCGTTCACCGCGCACGAAGCGACGAGCGTCCAGTTGGTGGGTGACTTTACCCGCTGGCAGCAAGCACCCGTGAGCCTGCGGAAAGGCGCGGACGGCCTCTGGCAGGCTGCCGTTGCCATGCCGCCCGGCGAGCACCACTACCGCTTTATCGTGGACGGCCTCGAATTTCGCTGCTTCCGATTCTGCCAGACCCACGCCGTAGTCAACAATCCAAGTGCTGCTAGGCCTCTGGGCAAGGTCCATGCCTATGATCGCGAAATTCAGTTGTGAACTCGGTGACCGCATAAGGCGCTGTGGCCTCAGTGGTTAGGACAATATTGAAGTAGAGGTGGCTCAGTATATGTCGCTGAGGCTCCGGTCAGGGTGAGTCTATTTTCTTGATTTCCGTGAGATCGTTGGCTTTTCCCCTGGCGTGCTGACCCTCACGATGGCATACTATATGTATGCATTACATCAAGACATATACTGTGCCATTTACTGAAATTCCTTTCCTGCCCTGAAACCTATACGGGATACAACCGCCTCGCTGCTCCGGCACTGGCGGCGAAAAAGGGTGCTCACCTTGCCAGAACTCATGGAGGATTTGTCCACTTCGCTCCGCACCGTCCGGCGGCGCCTAAAAGCCTGGGGCGCCCTGGCCAGCTTTAATCACAATAGCCGCTTTTACACCCTGCCCGATCTGCCGCAATTCGATGCGCGCGGGCTTTGGTTTCATCGCGCCATCGGCTTTTCCAGCCACGGCCATTTGCCTCAAACCATCGCCGCCTTGGTTGGCCAATCCCCCGGCGGACTCACCGCTGCCGAGTTGGGCCAACACCTGCGTTTGGACCCGCGTTCCTTTCTTTGGCAGTTCCATCAACAGCCGGACTTGCAGCGCCAAAAACATCAGGGCCACTACCTCTATTTAGCCTCCGACCCGACCATTGCCGCCCGCCAAAAGGCTCGGCGAAACGCCCTCCCCGCCCCGGTCCCGTTGCCTGGGGCGGCCGAAGCCATCGCCGTTCTGGTCCAGGCCATCCAACATCCCGAGCGCAGCCCGGAACAGTTGGCCCATCATCTGCGTGCGGTCCATCCTCACCTCAGCGCCCAAGCCATTGTCGCCCTGTTTGCCCACCACGGCCTGACGCTAAAAAAAACACCACATCCGCCTGGCTCGACTGCCTGAATGATTATCGGCAACAGCTCCAGCAACAGACCGCCAGTGCCGCGCTCTTTGCCCAGCCGCCGCTGATTGACTTTGCCGACCCGCCGACTGGGCCGCCACCCGACCGGGGATCCTGGCACGTGCTCAAGACTCGCACTCGCAAGGTGATTACTTTGCCCATCGGCCAGTGGATCGCTCGCGAAACGATCTGGTGGGATCCCGCCACCGAGCAGGTCTATCCCTCAGCCCACTTGCGCCGCCTGGTGGCCCCGGGCTGCAACTACGGTTACGACATCCTGGTTTATGTCGGGCGGGCGCTCTTTGTCGAGGCCCAACCCGTGCGGCAAATTATCGCGCAGTTGGCCCAGCGCCATGTCCACTTGGGTGCCAGCACCGTGACCGAGTTGGGCCGCCGTTTCGTTGGGCTTTTGGCCCTGGCCCACCGCCGTTGCGCCGGTCGGCTCCAGCGAGCCATGTCGTTGCAAGGCGGTTACATTCTCCACCTGGATGCCACCTATGAAGATAAGAGCCCCAGGCTCATGACGGGCATCGACGCCGTCATGGAAATCGTCCTGGGCAATGTCAAGCTGCCCAGTGAGAAGGCCTCTGGAATCGTGCCTTTCCTGCGCCAACTCAAGAAGAGCTTCGGACCGCCTTTGGCCTGCGTGCAGGACATGTCCAAAGGCATTCTGGCTGCCATCCAGGAAGTCTTTCCCGGCATCCCCGACTTCATCTGTCACTTTCATTTTCTGCGCGATTTGGGCAAGGACCTCTTGGGAGCCCAATATGATATGCTGCGCAAACGCCTCCAAACTCACGGCACGCGGGGCCGGTTGCGCGCCCGCTGGCGAACCTGGCACCAACAGATCGAGGACGACCCGCTCCTGCACCAGACCCTGGCGCAACTGCCGGTTTCTGGCTGGCCCACCCAAACGTTGTCGCAGGCTCCGCTTTTGGCGGCCTATCTGCTGGCCCACTGGATCTTGGCGGGCTTGCAGCAAGGCCAGGGCTATGGCTTCCCTTTTGATCGTCCCCTCCTGGTGGTGGCGCGCCGGGCGCCGGAAGTCCATGCCCACCTCCAAGCCCTCCTCGCGCTGGGCACCCGTAAAGAGTGGCGGCGCAACCTGCCTTTTCACCACTTGGACCTGGCCCTCCAGGATCTCGTCCGGGATGACCCCTTGGCCCAAACCCTCAACCGGATCGAAACCCACAGCCAATTGTTCGACCGAATGCGCCAGGCGCTACACATCGCTCCGGTCAGCGCCCAGCAAGGACTCAATCATGCGGGCGAGTCCATCGAGATGAAAACTCTCCAGCGGGAAGTGGCGGCTGTTACCAACGAAGTGCGCGCACGTCCCGAGTATCCGACCACGCCCGCTTTGCAAAAGCTCACCGCGCAAGTCGATCGTTACGACTCCAAGTTGTTTGCCGCCCCATTGGTCGTTTCCACCCCACAAGGTTCTCGCACTCTCCAGCCCCAAAGAACCAACAATCTCATGGAGCGCTTCTTTCGAGATCTCAAACGTAGTTGCCGCCGCCGAACCGGTTGCCAAGCCCTGGGGCGAACCTTGCGCACACTGCTGCCTGACACCACTCTGGTGAATAATCTCCAGAATCCGCAGTACCTGAAAATCCTCTTGGATGGGCAGCCCAGTCTGGAGGCATTGTTCGCTCAGTTCGCCCCGGCCACGGTGCGGGACGAACTCCACAAGGCACACCAAAATCCCGAGAGAATGCCCCGCGCCTTGAAACGGTTCATCGGCGCCCTCGCCAGTCCACTTCCTATCACAAATTTCATCGAAATCCTCAAACCCAACCGAATTTCGTGATCATAGAAAGTTACAGAAGAAAGACTTGCTTGGCCCGAATGGCTGGTTTATAATCGAACCTACACACATGAAACATGTTTAATCCCGTTCAGACGCAAAAATGCAATCACGACCACCCTATGAAAATAACGACCATGAAACGCCTGCGGATGTTCCTGGCGATGGCGTTGGGGTTGGCGCTGATGGCCAACGCCGGCGACTTGGCGACCCAGCCCTTCAACGGCACGGGACAGTTGACTTTCAACGAACGGACGACGACGCCTTCGGGCTCGGTTGGACGCGATCGCGGCGAAGG
>CAIWJG010000576.1 GCA_903912925.1 uncultured Verrucomicrobia subdivision 3 bacterium
CACCCCAACCCTCTCCCCGTCCGACGGGGAGAGGGAGAAGGCACGGCAGCTTTGGGTGTAGTGTATGCTGCGGACTCCTCAGTAGGGATGCTGGAGAACCGGAGATATGAAACAACTGGTAATTCGGACTGGGAGCAGGCAGGATTAGCACCATGCTTGCGCTCGAAGCTGTAAAGATCAAGACTCTGGCCCGTCGTCGCCTTGTGCCCGGCACCGAGGCCGACTCACGGGACGCGAATGGTCATCTCGTCCTGGCCCAGGCGCAACGAAGCTGAGGATTTCCAAGATGCTTTGGTTTGGGAGAAATAAAGAGCCACAGCGGTTCTACCTGCTGCCCGGGATGGGCGGCCGCGCGCTGCGAAAGAAGCAACGACTCTTCTTGCGGTGGTCGATTGCGATCGGCCTGGTGGTTTCGGGCGTCGTGACCTGTCTTCTTTACTTCATGAGCCGCGGTCGGTGAGGCTTGATTCCCACTGCTGCTACATGCGGCTGCGGACGAAGATGAAATAGGCCACCAGCGCCGCCGCCATAGCGTAAGTCAGCCAGACGACGTCCCGGCCTTTGCCGCTCAGCAGCTTGATGATGGGGTAGCTGATGAAACCCAGCGCGAGGCCGTCGGCGATTGAGTAGGAGAGCGGAATGCCGATCATCGTTAGAAACGCCGGCACGGATTCGCTGTAATCCTTCCAGTCAACCTTGGCCACGCTCTGAATCATCATGGCGCCGACGAGAACCAGCGCGGGCGCGGTGATAGGCGGGTAGCTGCCCACCATCGCAATCAGCGGGCTGAAGAACAGCGCCAGCAGGAAAAGCGCGGCGACCACCAGGCCGGTCAAACCCGTCCGCCCGCCTTGCTCGACGCCCGCGGCGCTTTCGATGAAGCTGGTCACGGTGCTCGTGCCCAGGGCCGCCCCGGCGACCGTGCCGATGGCATCCGAGAGCATCGCCTGTTTGGCGCGCGGCAGCTTGTTGTCCTTGATGAAGCCGGCCTGTTCGCACACGCCGATCAGCGTGCCGATGGCATCAAACACCAGCATGAAGAGGAACACGAAGATGAACGGCAGCATCTTGGGTGTCAGCGCGTGGGCCAGGTCCATTCGCAGAAACGTCGGCGCCAGCGAAGGCGGTGCCGCCACGATGGCTTTGGCAAAGGCAAATCGCTGGACAAGCAATGAACCGGTCACTTCCGGCGCCGCCGCAATCGCGCGCGGCAAGTGCGGCAGGACCAGTTTGAACACCACCGCCAGCGCCGTCGCACCCACGATGCCCCACAGGATCGAACCGCGCACCTTGCGGACATGCAGCGACGCCGTCAGCAACAGCCCGGCAAAGAAGACCAGCAAGTCGGGCGAGGTAAAATGTGCGTTCAGCTTCACCGCCGTGCCGGGGTCTTTGAGAATCAGCCCCGCATTCTGCAGGCCGATGAACGCGATGAACAGGCCGATACCAGCGGCGATGCCGTTCTTGAGGCTGGGGCTGACGGCGTTGAAGATCATCTCGCGCAACCCCACCAGCGATAGAATCAGAAACAGCACGCCGGAAATGAACACCGCGCCCAGCGCCACTTCCCACGCATTGGCAAACCCCGCCGCCGCAGCCGCGGGTATGGCCGAGAACACGAAGAAGAAGTTCTCCCCCATCCCTGGCGCCTGGGCGATAGGATACCGGGCATACAACGCCATAATGGCAGTGGCCAGCGCCGCCGACAGGCATGTCGCCGCCGTCACTGCGCCAAAATCCATGCCTGTCGGTTGGCCGAACATCGCGCCGGACAGCACGGCCGGCTGGACAAAGATGATGTAGGCCATCGTCAGGAAGGTCGTCACCCCCGCCAGCAACTCCGTCTGCGCACTGGTCTGATTCTCTGAAAGGCGAAACAATCGTTCGAGCATAGCTGCTATGGCAGGGACGCGTTCCACCGCGTCCCCGATCTATTCCACAAGAGTGGGACGCGGTGGAACGCGTCCTTACCAATCCAAGCTTTGAATGGCTCATGATCCGTCGCCCCAGTTCTGCCCGCGACTGCCCACCAATTCAAGCCCGGAGTTTGAGAAGTTGGCATGTCCGCGGCCGGTGACAAAGTCGGTGATAAGGGCTCAGAGCTGAAACTGTAGGAGACGACGTAAGGAGTCTCTAATCAGCACGTTCCGAACAAGCTCAGGTTCTGGCAGGCCTGGAGATCAGAGACTCCTCACATCGTCTCCTACCATGACTTACTGCCAAGACCGCGGGATAGACGACCCCGAGCAACCCCTCACCCCAGCCCTCTCCCCTTCGGAAGGGGAGAGGGAGTAGCCTCGGCAGCTTTGGGTGTAGTGTATGCTGCGGACTCCTCAGTAAGAATACTTTGTCACTGGCCCTGGCATGTCCGCACATGTCCCGGGTGAGGTCAAAGGGCAATTCCCGCATTCTGGGCGGACCAGCGAGCAGCAGCCTCGACTGCGGGGCGGGGACGAATTATTGTTCTTTGGCTCATGCGAAACATCATCTTCCAAGCGTTGGCGGAGGCCGCGCGCAGCAGCGAACCGGTGGCGCTCGGCGTCATCACTGGCGTGCAGGGGTCCAGCCCCCAGAAGGTCGGCGCCAAGGCGCTGTTCTATGCGGACGGGCGCATCAAGGGCACGCTGGGCGGCGGTTGCCTGGAGGCCGAGATCCAGCAGCGGGCCGTCCAATCGTTGCGCACCGGCCAGTCGGCGATGTTCGACCTGCTGCTCGATCACGATTTCGGCTGGGACGACGGCCTGATGTGCGGGGGGAAGGTGTGCGGGTTGATCCTGCCCAGTGCGCAGAAGGTGGGAGCGGAGTTCTGGGGCGAGTTGGCCGAAAGGAAGCAGACGATGACATGGGGAGTCACTGGCAATTTCTCTGTCACGAGTATTCCGGTGGGGGCGCCAGAGGCGGACGCCGGCGCGGTGGAGACACCGCACCCAACCGGCGATTGGCTTTACCAGGAAACGGTGACGGCGCCGTGCGCGCTGTGGATTGCCGGGGCCGGGCACATCGCGCAGGCGGTCGCGCCGCTGGCGTTACAACTGGACTTCAGTGTGACGGTCTTCGACGACCGGCCCGCGTTGGCTAGTCACGAGTTCTTCCCGCACGAGGTCACCTTACAAGCCGACATCTGGGAGAATCTGCTGGCGCTGCCATTGCCGGCGACGCCAGCCTTTGGACTGATCGTCACGCGCGGGCATCGGCACGACGCGCTGGTGCTCAAGGAATGGATTCATCGGCCGTTCCGGTTCCTAGGGATGATCGGCAGCGCGCGCAAGGCCCGCACCATGATCGAGCATTTCACCGAGGAGAAGCTTGCCACGCCCGAAGAGTTGCAGCGCGTCGCCTGCCCGGTGGGGGTGAAGATCCGCTCGCAGAGCCCTCAGGAGATTGCGGTGAGCATCCTGGCCCAGTTCATTGATAAGCGAGCGGAACTCGTGTATGGGAGAACGGGGTAATGGTGCGACGATGACAGCGTTGGCTGGAGTATAACCACTCCATTACGCCAACACTCCGAACACCACCTGACCAGACTTGCCCAGCCCCCTCGCCTCGAGATACGAGCGCGGGGACGGCTACGTCAGGACAATCTTATCGCCCTTTTTGAGGGTTACGATGGCCTTCTTCCAATGCGCTGACTGGCCGGCCTGCTTGGTGCGCTGACGGCGGAACTTGCCGCGCACGTTGAGCGTGTTCACCTTCATCACCTTGACCTTGAACAAGTCCTGCACCGCCGTGCGGATTTGAGTCTTGTTGGCCCGCGGGTCGGCCATGAGGGTGTACTGATTATATTTCTCGCCCTGGCGCGTGCCCTTCTCGGTCAAACGCACGGTCCGGATAATTTCAAAAGAGTTCATGCTATTCCTTGCCTAAGCGGGCTTCGAGTTGCTCGAAAGCATTCCGGGTGAACACCAGCTTGTCCGAGCGCAGCACGTCGTAGGTGTTTAGCGAATCGCTCGTCGTCAATACCACATTGGGCACGTTGCGTGTGGCCAGCATCAGGTTCTTGTCCGCAACATGCGCCACGAACAGCGCGGTGCCATCCAGATCCAGTGCGTTGAGCACGCCAACAAACTCCTTCGTCTTCGACGAGCCGAGCTTGAGGTCATCAACCAGCAGCACGTCGCCCGCGCGCAGGCGCTCCGTCATCGCCTTACGCAAAGCAAGCTGCTTGGTGGTGCGAGAGATCTTTTTGGTAAAGTCGCGCGGTTTGGGTCCGAAGACCACGCCGCCGCCACGCCACAGAGGCGATTGGAACGAGCCCGCGCGCGCGCGGCCAGTGCCCTTCTGCCGCCACGGCTTCTTGTTGGTGCCGGCGACGTCGCCGACGTTCTTCGTGCAAGCGGTGCCCATACGCTGGGCGGCCCGGTAGGCGACCACTGTGTCGTGGACCGCCTGGGTGCCCTTGCCACCCTCGACGAGCTGGAATTTCACTTCCAGTTCGCCCTGATCTTTTCCTGTGATGTCTTTAATCGTAAGCTTCATGGCGGCCCTCTACTTCTTCTTCTTGCCTTCGCTCTTCTTAATGTTTTCTGGCCGTTGCGAATGCGGCAACCAGCCCTTGGGGCGTTTCTTGGATTCACGAATGACGACATAATCGCCGTTCGAACCCGGTATCGCGCCCCGGATCAATAAAACGTTCTCCGCCTCCCGGACCTGAACGATCAGGAGGTTCTGGGCGGTGCGCCGCACCTGCCCCAGGTGGCCGGGCATCTTCATCCCGCGCATGACCGTGCCCGGGAACAGACGCTGGCCGATGGAGCCCGAGCGCCGATGCCAGCCCTTCGCGCCGTGCGTCGAGTCGCCGCCGCGGAACGCGTGCCGGGCAACCACGCCCTCGAAGCCGCGGCCTTTGGTAAAGCCGATAGCGTCCACGTAATCGCCCGGGGTGAACAGCGCCGGGCCAACCACGTCGCCCGGCTTCACTTCCTTCGAGAAGTTCCGAAACTCGATGATGCGTTTGACGGGCTGGCCGTTGAATTTCTTGATGTGGCCCAGCAATGGCTTGGTGACCCGTTGTTCCTTCTGGTCGCCAAAACCAAGCTGCACCGCGTTGTAGCCGTCGCTCTGCTGCGTCTTGCATTGCAGAACACGGTTGGGGCCGGCGAGCACAATGGTCACCGGGGTGATTACCCCTTTCGCGTCATAGACGCGCGTCTGGCCCAGTTTCTTTCCTAGTAGTCCGAGTGGCATGGGTAAGAGGGGTTAGATTTTAATGGTGATGTCCACGCCCGCAGGCAAGTTGAGCTTCTTCAACTCGTCCACGGTCTTAGCGGTCGGCTCGATGATGTCGATCAGCCGCTTGTGCGTGCGTTGCTCGAAGGTTTCCTGCGATTTCTTGTCGCAGTGCGGCGACCGCTGGACGGTAAACCGCTCGATGCGGGTGGGAAGCGGGATAGGACCGGCGACGCGCGCGCCAGTGCGTTTGACAGTGTCCGCGATGTCGCGGGCAGATTGGTCAATGACCCGGTGGTCATAGGCCTTCAGTCGGATGCGAATACGTTGTGCAGCCATACAAAGAACAATTGTCTGTTAATGGTCTAGTTAAAATTGTCGCTCCCAGGTTTCCAGGAAACGGAGCGCGGAATATATCAAAGCCACGCTTCCATGCAACAAGTTTCTACAATTATTTGCAGATACCTGCGGGACAGCGCAGCCACAGCTATATCAGCGGGGCGTCGCAGGGCAATTTCAGCGGCTCAAAAGCCCCCGCCGAAGGCTTCGACGAATTTCACCATGGCGCGCACATCGTGGTAGTTGGCTTTCCAGGCGTGAGCCTTGGCGGTGTTCTTCGGCGTGCCGTCGGCGGCGACTGTGTCGAGCCAAATCGCGTCGGCGGGGTTTGCCTGGTACTTGAAGATAAAGTCCACCAGTTTATCCAAGGCTTCCGAATAAGCCCGATCTTGTTTGTGCTGCAAGGCGTCGGTGAGCGCCGCGAGCATCTCGGCTTGGACCCACCAGACTTTGTCGGTGTCGGTAGCGGGCTGCTCGTCCTTGCCGCGGCTATACAGGCCGCCGCGCTGGTGGTCATAGCCATATTTCAAGGCGTGCTCGAGATGCGCGTTGAAGTGGTCCCAGGACAACGGTTCGCCGAGCACTCTTTGGGCGCGGATGAAAAGCCAGGCGAACTCGACGTTGTGCCCGTACGAAAGGCCGGCACTCGATGGCTCGGTGGCGGGTTTCCAATCCAGGTGGCGATGGAAACACGATTGCCCCGGCTCGCGCGGGTAGAAGTAGGTCGCGTTGATCTTCACCGCCTCCTGGAGGGACTTGCGGACTGCCGGATCATGGGTCACATCGTAAAGCTCGGTCAGCGCTTCCATCAGGTGCAGGTGCGTGTTGGCGCTTTTCATCCCGCCGACCTCGACGATGGCCTCGGGGACAGGCTTGAGCATCGGCGTCCAGTCACGCTCGAAATGTTCGATCCAGCCGCCGTGCTCGCGATCGTGCGCGCGGCGCTGCAGGACGGTGTAGAGATCCATGGCGCGCTTCAACGCCTCCTGATCGTGGCTGGCGCGGTAGTATTCGACAAAAGCATAAATGACGAAGGCCTCGCCATACACGATTTTGCGCTGGTTCAGCGGTTTGCCAGCAAGGTCCGTGGTCCAGTAATAGCCGCCGCTTTCAGGATCCAGGAAATGCGCGAGCAGAAAGCGGTAACCCTGTTCGGCGGCTTTCAGGTAATTGCGGTCAGCGGTGCTCAGGCCCTTGCGATGCGCATGGGCAAAGCCCCAGACCATGCGGCTCTGTGTGACAATCTGCTTTTCGGTGGCGGGCAGCACCTTCCTGGCGGCGTCATCAGAGAGGAGGTAGCCCCCATATTGATGATCCACCGCTGTGTCATACCAATAGGGCATGATCTTCTCCGCAAGCTGGCGCTTGAATTCGCGGGCACTCTGAGCTCGGTCAGCGGCACCGAGGAGCAAAGGCCAAAAGAGCGCCAGGGAAAGCCACGTGCGCCAGAACGCCGGCTTCCTGGTGAGGCGCGGGCTTTCAGATCCAGCGGTGTCAGAATGCGCCGGCAGCCTTGTAAGCGGGGCTGGTAATTGGGACATGGGACACTTTGAGCGCAAGAACCGCCTTGCGGCAAGCTGCTTGTTGCCCGCGCAGAGTCAAAAAGCGGCGGGGTGTCGAAAGGCCAGCGGCCCCGATCCCCGGGCTACGGCCCCGGCCCGGGTCATGGACGACTCTTTTTGGTTCTGGCACAGCCAGTTTAGGAGCTAGACTGCAACCGTTCAAATGAATCCTACAAACATCGTGCAGAGTCTCTTGGCGTGGTTCGCGCAGAATGCCCGGGACCTCCCCTGGCGGCACACGCGTGATCCATACGCTATCTGGGTCTCTGAGATCATGCTCCAGCAAACTCAGGTCAAGACCGTATTACCTTACTGGGAACGTTGGATGCGGGCGCTGCCCAACCTTGGGGCGCTGGCCAGGGCAAGGCCGGAGCGGCTGCACAAGCTGTGGGAGGGGCTGGGGTATTATACCCGTGTTCGCAACCTGCAACGCGCTGCGCAGATCATAGGCGAAAACCATGGCGGCCAAATCCCGGAGGATTTCGACGACTTGCTGGCCTTGCCGGGCATCGGCCACTACACCGCCGGAGCCATCTGCAGCATCGCTTTCAATCAGCCAAAGCCGATTCTCGATGGCAACGTCATTCGCGTCCTGACGCGGTTGTATGGCATCGGTGGTGATCCGCGCGGGCCGAAAACCAACGCCCGCCTTTGGCAGATCGCTGAGGAATTGGTGCAGCAGGCCGCCAAGGCGGAGGCGCGGTCGGGGAGCCCGGCTCATTCAACCGGGGCGGGGCGGCGAAAACCGGGCGGCGAGGGGCTAGCCCGGATAATTCGCACTCCGATGGAAACGCCAACCCTGCGCCGCGTGAGGGCACGCGGCCTACAAGCGCGCACCCCTGCTGTAGGCCGCGTGTCCCCACGCTGCGTTCCGGGGTGTGAAATATCCAGGCTCGGCGCATGCTCCTGCTTTAACCAATCCCTTATGGAACTCGGCGCACTGATCTGCACGCCGCGAGAACCCAAGTGCGGCGTCTGCCCGATCACGTAACACTTCGTGGCCTATCGGGAGGATCGTATTCCGGAACTGCCCCATACCGCCCGGCGCCACCGCGCGACGCCTAAGCGTTTCGTGGCATTTGTCGCGGACAAACAAGGCCGCCTGTTGGTCCGCCAAAGACCCGCGGGGGTGGTGAACGCGCATCTGTGGGAATTCCCGAACCTTGAGTTGTCGCCCGCTGA
>CAIWJG010000577.1 GCA_903912925.1 uncultured Verrucomicrobia subdivision 3 bacterium
GGCACATCTGCTGCCCCTGCGAACCACTGCTGCCTGGGAAAGCGGCGTCGCGGAGGACCTTGCCGCCGCACTCCATAAGACTCAGGGCAGAGACCCTACGGCTCGGCCTGGCCATCCGCCTGGCGGGCGTGCCTGGCGGGGGTTCCCCAACTCATGATTTCATCCTCGCGTTTGCGCATCGGCTTCTGATTGTGAAACCAGCCGCCCTTGGACAGACCGTCGGGGAAGTCATGAACCAACATGCCCGGTTGGTTAATCTCCAATTGCTGGGGGATAGTGGCGTCGGGCCGGGCAATGAACGATCCCCAATGGGAATAAGGTTGCGAGGAGTTGTTGCAGACCGCCCACAATCGATTGTCGGCGCAACGGGTAGGGACCTGGCGCGCGTTGAGTGTATCCAGGCAGTTCGGGCCTTTGGACCTGGCATTATGGAAGGAATGGACCATGACCGTAGCGCCGAGTTCCCGATACGCGATGTAAAGCTGCGGCCAGCAAATGTCGTAGCAGATGGCCAGGCCAATCCTCACACCCCGGATGTCGTGCGTCACGAGGCGGTCGCCGACCGAGTAGTGTTTCTGGTCGCCCCCGGTGCAGAAGCACTTGTCGTAGCGGTCGGCGATCCGGCCCTCGGAGTCAATGAGGTAGAGGCAATTGCTCGGCTTGGTCGTCTGGTCGAGGAAGTGGGCGGAGCCGAGGACCAGCCACAGTTTCAGCTCCTTAGCCAGATCGCGCAGGCCGGTCGTCACCTCGCGCAACCTGGCCCAATCGTAGTCAGCAAATGACCGGAAATCTATGCCGGCATATCCCGACAGGCACGCTTCCGACGTGTGCAGCAGGTGCGCCCCCGCCTCAGCCGCCTGACGCAGGAAGCCGCGGATGTAGTTCGCGTTCTCGACCGGGTTGCCACTGACAGGAAACTGGCAGGTGGCAATTCGGAGTGTCGCTCCCGAGTTAGCACCCTGGCCAGTCGGAATGACCGGGCTTGGCTGAGAAGCCGCTGGCACGGAGTTTGACACTTCGCCATCTGAGAGTCGGGGCAGCGCCGCGAGGACCGTCGCCCCGGCCAATGCTTTGCCGGCCGCCCTCATTGCACCGCGCCGGGTCATTCTTGAAATCGCACCCGGTGGTTTCATGGACGGATGCATACCAAGCCCTGTGCCACAATTAAAGGACGAGTTGAAGAACATCCGCCGTTCAGCCTTCCGCCACCCCAGGAACAGCCGGCATCGGCGGGGCGATTATCGGCGGCTGCGCCACATCGCCGAGGTGCAATAGCCCCTTCAGGCGCTCCCGGTAGAACCCGTTGACAAACGAGAGCACCAGAAACGGCAGCAGGACGCCAAAAGTGATCCCAGCCGCGCCACCCACGAATCCGAAAAGCGCCAGCACCGGGACGCTCCCCCCGCTCGAAATCACGGCAATCATAAAGAAGGGCCCGATTACCAAGAGCCAAACCACCACCAGCGCGGCCATTAGCCACAGACTAAGCCTCAGCCAGCAATACCGCCCCCGGCACACCAGCCCGGATAGAGCCAGGGCCACGGCGATGACCATTACACTAGCCGCCAGGAACATTCCGATTTGTAACGTCTCGGCCCCAAGACCTTCCGCTCCTTGTCTGACCAGGCAAGCGAACGCGCCGAATAACCCCTGCACCAGCAGGGTCCCGAGGAACGCCAACATGCGATGCTTCCACGCCAGGTAACTCGACAACAACCAAACCGCGGCCAGCCCGAATCCCAAGGCACCGATCAACTCCAGGAATATCTCAAATTGAGAAGAGGGCAGTAGCTGCCGCACCGGCTCGGGCAGGCTCGCTACCCCTCCCACACAGGCGAGCGGGACCAGAATCCACCAAGCCGACGCGCAGCGGTTGGGCTTCAACATGAGCAGTGCCAGAATCGCCAGCCACGGCAGCACCTGCGGCATCAGGCTCGGCTGCACCCAGTCATAACCGACCGGCACCCCCTGCTTCGCTCCCAAGCCGCCCAAATCGGCATAGGCAACCACTTTTAGCTTACCGGCGGTCGTGAGAGGTACTCGCCATGAGTACGAGCAGGTGCCGCCTCAGCCAAACTCGAACTTGCCCGACGCCACCTTCTGGTCGCCCTGATAGACCGTAAACTCCGGCGGATGCGAGCGGTCCTGGTTCACCAGTTGATACGCCCCGCCCGCGCCGACCAACTGGTAGTTCAGCGACAGTTTCCTGCCCTGGCGGATGACGGATACTGAGTTCGTGAGCGGGCCGCCCGCCGTTAGCACGGCCGGCTTTGTGTCGTTGACGGTGATCCGCCCTGCCGCCGAGAACTGGGTGCGCTGGTCCAGGTGCGCCTCAGCACTCCCCTTCCTCAAACAGACTTTGGATGACTTGTAGCTGCCCACCGGGACCCTTACAGTGGCCTCCGGTCTGTCGATGACAACCATGTAAGGTCCGCCTTCCAACGTCACCCGCTGCACATTGACCCCGGTGATCTTCACTTCGCCGAGGCTGGGCTTCTGTTCGGTGAACTGAACCCGCACTTTGGCGGCATCCCCCTGCCCTTCGTTCGCGCATTGCACCTGGTAGGCCTGGCTGCCAAAAAACAGCTTCCGCGAGAACGGAAAAGCCTCAAGCGCTCCGCTGTGAAGGCTGAAAGGCTTACTGCGCTCGCTCCAGGGCCGGAGCAACAGATTGCCGGTTTCCAGGGAAGAGCGCTGCTCCTCCGGGGTTCCCAGCAGGCCCACCTGCCATTCCTGGCCTTCCAGGGTCACCTTGCCCTGCCAGAATGACCGCATGGCTGCATTGCAATTCAGCCGCCCGTAATCGAAGAAACTGAGGTCCACCAGTGCCTGGTGGCTGCCGGCAGGCGTTTGGAAAGGCAGAGGAATATTGGTGAACGCCTGATACGATTCCCTGGCGCCCCCCAGACTCGAAAACACCCCCGCGGAGTCATCTGCCAGATCAAGGTTCCGGTTCAGATCCAGGTAGAGCTTCCCGGCGGCCCGGTCCCACGCAAACGCCATCTCATTGCTCCCACCGCCGCCCAACTTCAGCAGGCCCCGGGTCACCTGGCTCCGGCTCAAGGCCGGCTCCTTCGTGAACGCTGACGACCTGGTAGTTATCGGCAGGGACCAAGTGTCAAAACTGTAACTGACCTCCCGGTAATCGAGGTAAGCGTTCAGGACTTGCCCAGCCGACGAATTGGTCACTCCAGGCGCTTCCTGCGCGCAGGCTGACCGGACGGCACCAGGCACCAGCCCCAACAGCCCGACAACCAGCAAGGCCGCGCTCGCCATTTCCGCCGCTCGTTTCCTGAAGTCTCGGTCTTTCATCTTGCGAACCTGTCCCGTGCCTCGACCATACACCCAGGTTAGACAAAGCCAACACAAATTCGTTGCACTAATTCGTTGCGCATGAAATTGGAGCTTGAAATCCCGGCTCTTCGGCGCAGTGTTACTCGGTACAGGCAATACACCGTATGACTATGAAAACGACCGATGCTCCCCTTCCGGCCACGCGCGAAGTCGCCACCCGGCTTCTTCCCCCTTGCCACTGCCGGCAGTCTCCCTCCGGCAATTGGCCAACCCGCTCCGAAGACGGCTGGCTTCTGGTGAAGCCGCCGGAGTCCGAGTCGCAGGAGCCTCCCGTCATCGAGTACGAGTGCCTTTCCTGCCGGCGTCGGCATCGCTTGCGCGGCACGAAGTTCTACGAGGTGCTGCCGGACGGTGCCGAGCGGCCCTACATGCGGGAAGGCCGCTACGGGCGCTGGCTCTCCTGCCGGTAAGGGTGAATGCAGAAGGAAGAAGGAAGAATGCAGAAAGGGGAATGGCTCCCGTTCAGCCGGCGGTCAGTTCCCTCTTTTAGCATTCAGCCTTTAGCCTTTCCAGGGAATGGGGCTCACGTCGTTTCCGCGGGTTCAGGATCTCTGAGGCTCTTCCTCGCCATCCCCCCCTCAACGTCTGCTGACCTATGGGGTGTACACCCCATAGCAATACGCACCGGGGATGTTACGTTTCCGCTGCACTTGTGATTCAACTCGGTTAGGGGGCGAGTTGTGTGGCACGACTGGACGTGGCCCGTAGAGGGCCGCCTTTGCTTTAGCTACATTCACTGCCAAGACGGCGGGATAGACGACCCCGAGCCACCCCTCACCCAGGGTTGTTCTAAGATCCTCCCGTTTCCAGCGAGCAGCTCTCAAATCCGAAGCTCGAAAACCGAAATGCGAAAGTGAAACGTGAAACGTGAAGAAATCAGGAATCCGAAGGCCGAAGCCCGAACCGCGCTCGACCTTGGGTTTCGGTATTCGGATTTCGGAACTCGGCCTTCTTTCGGCCTTCGGGTTTCGGCCTTCGGATTTCAACTCGGCCTTCGGGTTTCGGGTTTCGGATCTCCGCTCCGCTGCGCTCCAGTCACCCGTGCCAACAACTAATGAGAGTCGGCCGCCCACCCCGAAGAATTCTGTCGTGCGCCCAAGCGCAGGTTGGGGCGACAGGCCAATAGATTAAAGACTCCTTACGTCGTCTCCTACCGTAACTTTTGGCTTTAGCAATGTGCCCCGTTGCTGTTTGCTGTCCGGGTGAATCGACGAACATTCCTCAAAGCCGGGGCCACCACCACCGCTTTGCTGCTCAGCCATCCCGCCTGGTGCCTTGGAGAAGAGAAAGCCAAACCAACCGACGAGGACATCCTCGCTCAAACCAGCGCGCGCATCGAACGGCACCGCAAGGGCGACGGAGGGATCACGGTGCGGAATAAGCGGGGCAAGGCGATCCGGGGTGCCAGGGTTAAGGTCGAGCAACTCCGCCACGACTTTCGGTTCGGCAGCAACTTCTTTATGTTTGGCCACTGCGGCAAGGCCGAGCTGGAGGAGCAATACCGTCAGCGTTTCGAGGCGTTGCTTAACTATTGCACGCTGGGCTTCTACTGGGGCGGATACGAGCGCGAGCGCGGCAAGCCCCTTTATGCCGACACCGACCCGGTGGTCGCCTGGACCCGTGAGCATGGCCTCACCTGCAAAGGCCATCCGCTGGTTTGGGACCACCCGACCATCTCGCCTGCCTGGCTCCCGGATGACCCGAAGGAAGTCGAGCGCCTGTCCCTCACGCGCGTGCGGGATATCGTTTCGCGCTATCAGGGTCGCATTGACATCTGGGACGTGGTCAACGAAGCCACGCGTCTGGTTGACGAGCCCGCCATGATGAAATTTTCCAAATGGGCTACCGCGATGGGGCCGGTCCGGTATGTGGCGGATCATCTGCGGGTCGCCCGGGCCGCCAATCCGCAGGCGACGCTGCTGGTAAACGATTACCGCACCGACTCCGCCTATTACAAAATCCTGGACCGCCTGCGTGACAAAGGCAAACCCCTCTTCGACGCCGTCGGCATTCAAAGCCACATGCATAAAGGGATTTGGTCGCTGCAAAAGGTCTGGGACACCTGCGACACCTTCAGCAAACTCGGCCGGCCACTCCATTTCACCGAATCCACCATCGTTAGCGGACCACGCCTCGGGCCGGGAGATAATTGGGGCGAAACAAACGCCGAAGGCGAAGCAGAGCAGGCTGAGCGTACGGTGGGATTATACACCGCGTTGTTCGCCCACCCGGCGGTTCAGGCGGTTACCTGGTGGGACTTGTCCGACCTCAGCGCGTGGAAGGGCGCGGCGGCGGGCTGGCTGCGGCGCGACATGTCCCCCAAACCGGTCTATGACGAGCTCATGGGTTTGATCAAAGGCAAATGGTGGACGAAGACGGAAACCACCACCGATTCTCACGGCCAGGCGAAGCTGCGTGCCTTCTACGGCCATTACCGGATAACGGCCCAGACGCAGGACGGTCAGCCAGTGGTCAAGGAGGTTCATTGGGAGCAGGGTAAGAAGAATCACTTCGAATTAACGATATGAAGCACCAGCTCACTCTTGTGTTATTTGTCGCAGCACTCGCCGGCTTCGTTCTATTCGGCGCCTCCACGCTGCCTCTGCTAGCGGCCGCGGCTCCCAAGCCAAGCGTGCCGATTCCCGCGGCAACCAACATTCTCGCCCACCTCAACCAGGCGCATCCACGGCTCCTCGCCACGACGGACGACTTTGCCCAGTTGAAGCAGCGCATCGCCGCCGACCCGCAGCTTGAATCCTGGCACGCCAAGCTCCAAGCCCAGGCGCAGGAGATGTTGAGCCAGCCGCCGTCGCGCTATGAGATCCCCGACGGCCTGCGTTTGCTGGCTACCAGCCGCCGGGTGGTGCAGCGGATCTATACGCTGGCCCTGCTCAAGCGCCTGGACGGCGATCAGCGCTACGCCGAGCGCGCTTGGCAGGAGCTGGATGCTGCCGCGAAGTTCCAGGACTGGAACCCCCGGCACTTCCTCGACACTGCGGAGATGACGCATGCCTTCGCCATCGGCTACGACTGGCTTTATGATTCCTGGACGCCCGAGCAGCGAGCCACGCTGCAGCAGGCGATGGTGGAAAAGGGTCTTAAGCCCGCGCTGAAGCTCTATCGCGCGCACAGCGGCTGGACTAAGGCGCGTCACAATTGGAACCAGGTCTGCAACGGCGGCATCGGTATGGGAGCGTTGGCGCTGGCCGACATCGAACCGCAACTCGCCGGGGAAGTTCTGCATGACGCATCGGAATCCATCCAGCTTGCCATGGCGGAGTTCGCCCCGGACGGCGCATGGAACGAAGGCCCGGGCTATTGGAATTATGCGACCTCCTATAATGTCGTCTTCCTCGCCGGTCTGCAGAGCGCGCTGGGAACGGATTTCGGTCTATCGCAAATCGGGGCGTTCAAGGACACGGGGCCTTTCCCCCTTTATGTGACTGGGCCGCTCGGCCGGACTTTCAACTACGCCGACGGCGGGGATCACGCCATTTTCGCGCCGCAGATGTTCTGGCTGGCGCGCAAATTCAACCAGCCGGCCCTTGCCTGGCATGAGCGCCTAACGCCCGCGCCGTCGCCCCTGGACCTGCTCTGGTATGACCGCGCCGGCACCAGCCCGAAAGCGGCCGGTTGGCCGCTCGACAAGTATTATCGCGGAGCCGAAGTCGCCTTGCTGCGCAGCGACTGGGACAACCCGCAAGCCCTGTTCGTGGGGTTCAAGGCGGGCGACAACAAAGCCAACCATAGCCACCTCGATCTGGGCAGCTTCGTCTTCGACGCGGCAGGTGTGCGCTGGGCCACGGATCTGGGTGCGGACAACTACAACCTGCCCGGCTATTTCAGCAGCCTGCCCGGCTATTCCACCGGCCCACGGTGGAATTACTATCGCCTCCGCGCGGAAGGCCACAACACCCTGGTCATCAACCCAGGCGGCACGCCGGATCAGAACCCGTCGGCTCGCACCCGGATTATTCGCTTTGAATCCGGCCCCAAGCGATCCTTTGCCATCGCCGATCTCACGCCGGCTTATGCGAAGGACGCGCGCCGCGTGATGCGCGGCATTGCCCTCCTTGACCGCGACAAGGTGCTGGTGCAGGACGAGATCCAGGCGGACAAACCTGTCGAGCTTTGGTGGTTCCTGCACACTGCGGCCAGTGTGACAATCGAGAGCGATGGCCGCACCGCCAATCTCCAGCAAGCCGGCAAACAGCTTCGGGCGGAGATTCTCTCCCCTGCCGGTGCGACGTTTGAAGTCACGGACGCGCAGCCGCTGCCGCCTTCACCGCACCCGGAGCGGCAGGCAAAGAACAAGGACATCCGAAAGCTCGCCATTCACCTGACCGGCATCAGCGATGCCCGGCTTGCCGTGCTGCTGGTACCCAAGCCCTCCCAGGATGAAGGGACCGCCCAGGCGCTGAAACTATCCGCCCTGGCGGATTGGTGAGGGCAATGCAATGAACCAACCTGCTGGAATCAGCAGTGTAGGAGCCGACGTAAGGAGGCTCAAA
>CAIWJG010000578.1 GCA_903912925.1 uncultured Verrucomicrobia subdivision 3 bacterium
CTGCGGGTCTCGATTGTTGCTCGATTGTTGCTCGATTGTTCCTCGATTGTTCCTCGATTGTTCCTCGATTGTTCCTCGATTGTTCCTCGATTGTTCCTCGATTGTTCCTCGATTGCTCTGCTTGTTCTCCCCTCGCTCGGCAAGCGCTGCTCGGATGTGCTCTCGCCACCGGAACAGCCCGGATGCTATGCGATTAGACGTCTTTGGCGCTGCCCTGGTTACCCGCCTGCCGACGGCTGGCGGCAGGCATATATTCAGGGTCACTCATCTGATTTCTGTCCGGTGCCCCAGGGTGGGGGGTAAATCCTACTTGCAACCGAGTCTCAATAGCCCTAGCCTTGCCGCAGTGAAACAACAACCGCCGCCTGCATTCGAAGTTCTCGAAGGCCGCTGTGCCGGGCTCGAGGTTTGCCCCCTGAGCCGGGTCAAGGCCGGGGCGGTCGTCTGCATCAAACAGCTTACCACCACGCCCGAAGTCACCAACCGGCTGCGGGAACTGGGGTTTTGCGAGGAGCAGCGCATCAGATTGCTCTCCCGGCAATCGAATTTCATTTGCCAGGTCTGCAATGCGCGGCTGGCCATATCGGAGAAACTGGCCGACTCGATCATGGTGCAAGCGGTGCCCGCCGCAGTGCCCCAGGGCTGACCGGGGCTGCTCCGGGACCCCAGGAAACTATGCCGCCGACTCTCCAACCGCTAACTTCGGTCGCCTTGGGTGCGAAGGTCACCGTGGTCGAGATCAAACTCCCGCCAGAGAGCCGCCCGCGGCTGATGGAGATGGGGTTGCTGGTCGGCACATCGGTTGAGCTGGTTCGTTTTGCTCCGCTCGGCGACCCGGTGGAGATCAAGGTGCGGGGCTATCATTTGACTTTGCGCAAGCACGAAGCGGAGCAGATCCTGGTGCAAGCGAATGCGTAGGCATGTGCGAGACTGGACATGAACCCCGCCTCGCCCAGTCCCCAGGCAGAGCCGGTCTTGCCGGCCGAAACCGCATCGCCTAAATCCGCCACGCCTGCGACGGGTCAAACCCCCAAGTCGGGCCCGCCCGCATTGGCATACATCGTACTGACAGGCAATCCCAACTCCGGCAAGACGACGTTGTTCAACGCCCTGACGGGCCTGCGAGCCAAGGTTGGCAACTACGCGGGCGTGACGGTGGAGCGCAAGGAGGGGCGTTTGCTCAACGCGCCGGGCGGCTTGAATGTTCGCGTGCTGGATTTGCCGGGCACCTACAGCCTCAGCCCGCAGTCGCTCGACGAACAAATCTCGCGCGACGTGTTGCTTAACCGGCTGCCGGAGCTGCCCGCTCCCTCGGCGATCGTGGTGGTAGTGGACGCGTCGAATTTACAGCGCAACCTGTATTACGCCAGCCAGGTGATCGAGCTGGGCTATCCGACGCTGATTGCGCTGAACATGATCGACGTGGCGGAGGAGAACGGGCACCACATCGACGTTGGCAAACTGGCCGGGGAACTTGGCGTGCCGGTGCTGCCGATGGTTGCCAGCACAGGGCAGGGGATAGCCGAGCTGCGGCAGGCGATGCTTGCCGCGCTGCAGGCCCCGCTCCGGGCGAAGCCGCGCCAGTTCTCGGAGTTGCCTGCTCCGCTCAAGGTGGAGGCGCTGGCCATTGCGGGGTTGCTGGCCAAGGCTTTTCACGAGCGGCGGGCGCAGGCGTCGGCGGAAGCGCTGCTCATTCTGAGCAACGAGAAGGCCCTGGCTTCGAGCCTCCAACATTACCCCGCTCCCGTCCAGGAAGCGGTTTCCGCCGCCCGCCGACGCCTGGACGCCGCGGGCATTGACTGGCGCGGGGTTACGATCGAAGGCCGTTACCTGGGCGTCGCGGCCATCCAGCGCGCCGTCACCACCGAGCTGGCGCCGCTGGGGGAGAACTTCAGCGACCGGCTCGATCGCACGCTGACGCACAAGACTTGGGGCACACTGATCTTCGTGGCCATCATGATGTTGATGTTCCAGAGCATCTTCAGCTTCGCGCGCATCCCGATGGATGCGCTGCAGAGCCTGGTGGATTGGGTCGGGGGCACGGTTGGTGGTCTGATTTCGCCCGGCGATTTGAACAGCTTGCTGGTGGACGGCGTGATCGCCGGCGTGGGGGCGGTGGTGGTGTTTCTGCCGCAGATTCTGCTGCTGTTTCTATTCATTGGCTTCCTGGAAGACACCGGCTACATGGCCCGGGCGGCTTTTCTAATGGACCGCCTGATGAGCAAGGTGGGGCTGCACGGCAAGAGTTTCATCCCGATGCTCAGCTCGTTTGCCTGCGCGATCCCCGGTATCATGGCTACGCGCACGATCGAGAGCCCCAAGGACCGGCTCGTGACCATGCTGGTGGCGCCGCTGATGAGCTGCTCGGCGCGCTTGCCCGTTTATACGCTGCTCATCGCCGCGTGCATCCCGAATATTACCGTGCTCGGCTTCCTCAAGCTGCCCGGACTGACGATGCTCTCCATGTATTTGCTGGGCATTGTGGTGGCCTTGCTTATGGCGTGGCTGTTCAAGAAGACCCTGCTCAAGGGCGAGACGCCGATGCTCATCATGGAGCTGCCGCCTTACAAGCGGCCCCTGCTGCGGGTCGTCCTCCGGCACATGTGGGATCGCTCGAAACTCTTCCTGCGCCGCGCCGGCACGGTCATTCTTGGTATCAATATCCTGCTCTGGTTCCTGGCCACCTATCCCCATCGCACGGCCACCCAGACCGTTCCCAGTGGCGCCAGTGCTCAGGTAGTGGGGCAGGCGTCTCGCCTGCCAGACGGGCGTCTCGCCCTCGGTCAGGCCAACGCGGGCGGGACGCCCCATGCGGCAGGCGAGACGCCTGCCCCACTACCCGACAGCCAGGTCGCCGGCGAGAAC
>CAIWJG010000579.1 GCA_903912925.1 uncultured Verrucomicrobia subdivision 3 bacterium
CGTCCATAATGAGAACTGCTGTCGCCAATCTGCCGCGGCAAGCGGTGGATGTGGCGCTGATGGTTATCAATCTGCCCGGGCAGTCCGGGATCGAATGTGCGCGGCAGCTCAAGGCCCTGCTGCCCAAGCTCCAGATTATCATGCTGCTCCCGGAATGAATGGGCCGCGGTGGAACGCGTCCTGACCATCCCTGGGAGCAGGTTCCCGAGCGGGGCTAGCGGCGCACACGCACCAACTGGCCGCCGCCGCGCTGCAGGCGCAAGTCGGCGCGCTTGCCGCTCGCGCGCGACCAGCGGCCGGTAGCCGGGTCGAAGAGTTCAAGCCGCGAGGGACCGCGGAGGCCAACTACCACCTCGGCTTGATAATCCAGGTTAACCACCATCACGTACGTGGGCGTGGGCGGCTTCTTGCCCTTGCCGGCCAGGCCGAAATATCCCAGCAGCACGCCTTTGACCGGTTGGAGATTGGTAAAGCTCATGGCGGGCACCGGGGGATCGAGCTGGAAGCGGCCATCGGCGGGCACCGGCTCGGTTCCCGGCGGGAACATGCCCGCGTGATAAACACCCAGCGAACGCAGCGGCTGCAGTTGCAGCGCGATGGCCGCAAATTCGCGGTTGAGCGTTTTCAGCGTGTCGTAGAGCGGGGTGACGGTGCCATCGGCATGAGCGACGGCCCCCGTATGCCCGGCGCAGCAATAGACGTAATACGAGATCCCCTGCGCCCCATAGGCAAGCGAAGTGTAGTCGAGGTAGCGGACTTCATCGCCGGTGGGCACCCGCATGGACTTGTCCCAAGTGGCGGCCTGAACGATGTTGAGAAACGGTAAGCCGGCGTCCTGCGCCGCGCGCCGAATCAAACCCAGGTTCAGGAAATAATCCTTTCGGTCGCCCTCTACCGCGAACTGGTAGTGATCGTAACTGATGAGGCCCGGCTTCACGATGTCCACGTATTGCCGCAGATGCTCGCGGTAGGCGGTGACGGGGTCGCCTTTGGTGCCGAGCTGATCGTTGCTGGCGTAGGTGGGGAACAGGTTGATGTAGGCCAGGTGGGCGGGGTCGCGTTCGCGGAGGTAGGCGACGAGCTTGCCGAGCGCCGCAAAGTTCGTCGTGCTCGGCTCGTCGGTGATGAAGTAATCGTAAAGCGCCGGGTGATGGCGAACGCGGGCAATCAAAGCATCCAGCTTCTCGCGTTGCGCGGGATCGTCCAGCGCGGCCGGCGAGAGCAAGCCGTCGGTGAGCTGGCCGCGCAGGCCATGTTTTTGCGCCACATCCAGTTCCTGCTCGCCGCACCAGACCAGGTTGAAGCCGCCTTCGGCCATCTGGGCGGCGGTGGCGGCGGTCATGGAGGGCCCGCACCAGTAAGTAACGATGGGTGTGCCCACCTTCCAGGGGGCCACCGCCGGCGAAGCGGGGGCGGCGCCCGAGGGGTAAGTTGCAAGCAGCACTCCGACCAGTGCGCCCGTTAAATGAATAGAGTTCATGGCAGCTAGGATTGTTGGACCACCCGAGTATTGATCAACACAACAAGCGTGCTCGGCGGATGCGGTCCTATCCATCCGCCAGGCAGACTCGCTGTCATCATGCGGCGGACAACCTCCGATTCAAAGGAAATTGTGCGCGGCCTAGACGCTCACCGGAAATAATGATCGAACTCACGTTCGATGCTACGTTGGGAGGGCGAGCGTCACTGCCCCCAACTTAATGGCGGTGACGCTCGCCCTCCCCAACATCCAGGTGAACAAATGCCCGGGCCGATTCGTCATACGTGTGGAAAAATAAGACACTGAACAAGCCTGACTGATGCACGCGCAACGAGAACCTGAACTACGCTCGCCGGGA
>CAIWJG010000580.1 GCA_903912925.1 uncultured Verrucomicrobia subdivision 3 bacterium
AGATCCCGGCGGGCGGTATTCCCGCACCGGGCTCTTCGTGTTGACACGCTCTCTTCGCGCACAGGAAGGTTTGCCCGTTGGGTCCGTCATTCTTACGGCACGGGTTGCCTGTGTGTGCTTCGCCAACACGTCGGCCCCTTCTCCAGCTTCGGGGCTTGCGCCTTGCCGCTGGATACTATGAGCCGATCCGACTCCCGGAGTGCCAGGCGGCACTTCTTGTCGTTGCGCCTCCCTTCCTGCTTGGCCCGCGCAGTTAGTGCGGCAGGGACTCTCCGGGCCTCCTCGGTTTCGTGCGACTCCTTCAGCGCGCGCCACGCTCTTAGACCCCGGCAAGCTTTCAAGGCCCTCACCTATTGCGGTCCTCTCCGTATTGGGTTCCGGCACACTGACACCGTCCCCGCTTGCGTCTGCTGCTTTCGAGGCTGCCTTGCTTAAGCAGGATGCGGCTCCCGCTTGCGGCTCGCGCCTTTCCCGGGATACGCTTCTCGACGGTCGTTCGCCCCGGTAGAACCATAGGTCCACCGGTTCTCCTTCCGCCAAGCAACCCTCGGTTTTGGGCAGTTGGTTAGACTTTTCCATTCATCACTTTCGCTCTGAACTCCGGAGGCTTGGCCTCCAGACTTAGGGGACTCTCACCCCCGGTTTCGCACGCCTTCTCCGAGCGCACCAGCGTTTCAACGCTTCAGCGTTTCCCTTGCAGCGGCACGGTCGCCCGCCGGACTTCTCTGCTTGCGACACATTATGCCTCATGTACAGAATGTGCGGCGCGCATAATGTATGCACCCTGCTTATCCGGTTGTTGGTCAAAATCAAAAAGCCTTGAAATGAAGATGAACGCAGAGACGCAGAGGAACGCGGAGAAACGCAGAGAGAATGTAGCCGCTGCGGATCTCTGCAACTCGCTGCTGGCGGCTGGCGGCTGGCCCCACCTGAATCAAATCTGCGGGCTGAAATCCAATTATGTTTCGGCAGTAAGAGGGCTGAACTCACGTCACCCAGATCTCAGTAACACCCCATTTCAACGGGGTGGGACGCGAAGGTCGGTGGCGGGGAACCGTTTCAACGATTTTCCTCAAGCCGGGCAAACCGTTGAAACGGTTCGCCGTCCCTTCGCCACAGTCCGCACCCCGTTGAAACGGGGTGTTAAGGAGACCGAACGGCGCAGGGTCAGGGATGAATTGCATTGTAAGGTCCGGTGAAGTAAACGAAAAACTTCACGGGCCAAGTGGTTCATTTTTCGTGTATTTCGTGGTTTGAAACGCCGTTCTTAGGATCATCGGTCTTGGTAGCCAATCGCCCGAAGCTGCGCCTCGAAATCGGCGGGGAGGTCCGCGACCGGTTGCTGCACGTCACTTCGGGCCGATCGGAGCAGATTCCGCAGCAGACGCTCCGCGGCTGGGTGCCGACCGAGATTCTCGCGAATCAACAGCGTGTTCAAAACAAACCGGCCCGAGCCCAAGGGATAAACCGAGAGCATTAACCCGGAGGAATAATCCTGGGATGCTTTGATCGCCCCGGCCACCGCTTCGATTGGCGGGTCCTGATTCATCCAAACGGCATCGGGAATGATTTCGCGGTAGAAGGTGTAATCCATTAATCCACCCGCAGGCAGGCCATCGAACATCGGATGCCGTTTCGCCCATTCATCCTTCAAATAGAGCCAGCCGTGGATTTTAGCCAGGGAACCCTTTTTGGCCAGCGGCAGCCAACCCACATTGTTGTCGCCTCGTTTGAACACTTCGGGGGCCAGAAAAATGGCAGTCGAACCCTGGGCGATGTGCTGCGCGAGAGAGATGAACGCGGGAGCAGCATCCGCGGGAGGTTGCGAGCCGACCAGGATGACTTCGCGCGCTTTGAGTTCGCCCGCCGCGAACGGCCGCGTCTTGATCTGATGTTTGGCCAGCCATGCCGACACGAGCGGGTCTTCGCCCCAAAGCACCACTTCGGTTTCGACGGGCGGCATCCGTCCCGGGTCATCAACGTAAAACTCAGTTTCACCCCCGGTCGGTGCGCCGCCGCGTTCCAGGGTGGCCAGGAGGCGGTATTTCCCGGCCGGCCCATCCACCGGCAATTCCTCGGTGAAGATCGGCAACGCCAGTGGCGGTTCAGCTCCGTCGGTGTGAGCTGGGATCCGGACCGTGACTTTGCGCTCGAAGACGCGAAGATTGTCGGGCCCGACGACCTGCAAGAGCGCCGGATACTCTCCCGGTGGAAGCGCATCTTCATTCGCCAGGACCGCTTCAAAGCGAACCTTCGCTCCCCGATAGACGTTGACCGGTTCGGCAAACAAGCACCAGCGCAATGGGGCAAAGCCTTCGAACAGGGCATCCACCGTACCGGGTTTGAGTTCGCGGAAGGTGGTCGTCAGCCCTTCACCGCAACTGACGTGGTCGTTCATGCCGGTGAGACTGTAGCCGATGACGTGCGGGTTCGAGCGAATCGCGTTCAAGCCGAGCGTCCGTTGCCCCGCCATTTTGCGCAGGCTCTCGGCAAAGAAATCCTCCGGGCGCGCATACAACTGGTCCAGTTTCCAGCGCTGCCAATCCGCCAGGTAGCGATCGAGCTTGTCGCGATAGAAGCGGGCTTCTTCCGTTTCGGCTTTGTCCAACCGCTCGAACTGGCGCGTGACCCGCCACAGGTCCACGGCGCTGCCAATCCCGTATTCGGAGAGGAAGATCGGGGTAGGACTGCTCACCGTGCGCAGGTCGTGAATGATCCTGCCCGTGTGCGGCACGCGCGGATAATTGTGCATGTCCGTGAGCAGGTCCTGCCAGCCGGGGGAGCCGGGGTTCGAAATGCTGCCGAAGAGGCTATCCTCGCCGTGCTCGGTGTAAGCCGTGAACGTGGCGGCATCCGGGGCCGGGCCGGGCTTGAAGAAGCCGTAGCTCCAGGGGCCGTTCGGATTCCTGGATTTGGAAAAGTCCTTGGCCGCGTCGCCAGTGGTGCCGGACTCCCATTGGATGGTGGCTTCCAAACCGGTCGAATCGCTCCCATAACTCTCGTTGCCGAAACCGACGGCAAAATCAATCCGCTCGCCTTTGCTCACCGAGAGGCGCTGGGAAAACGTCGCCGTGTTGGGAAGCCCCTTGAGATTCAGCCAACCGTCGAAGAGCGACCTGCCCTGATGAAGCACATGCACGTCCGTGGTCGCGAGCGTCGTGGACATGCCGGTAAACGTTGCCTTCACCGTGCAGGCGCCGGACTCCGGGGTCGTCCAGCGCGCGACACTGAATTCACCACTTGCGCCGGGATGCAGACACACCCGATGCGCCGGCCAGGCGAAGCCGAAGGGCGTTTGGATGGGCTCGGCCTGCGGGTTAAACACGACCCAGGGTTCGTTTCCGTTGGGACCGTGCCAGAGGTTGACCTTGGAGAATGGGCCGCTGCCACCCGCCGTCAGGCCGTCGTAGCGGCCGGCGTTCAGGAAGACCAGGCGGGAATTGTCGAGCGCGCGCACTAGCGGCAGCATGTGGGTAGCGTGATGGAAGGCGGCGTTGTTGGCCGCTTCGTTGAGCAGTCCCCAAATGACGATGCTGGGATGATTGCGGTCGCGCCGGATCAAATCACCTACCGCCTGATCGAAGCGTTCAACCATTTTGGGCGATTCATCCATCCCGCTGGAGGCGAACGATTCTTCATAGACCAGCAACCCGAGCTCGTCGCACAGATCGAGTTGGTAGCGCTCCGCTCCGCCCCAAATGAAGCGGATGGCGTTGAAACCCATCACCTTCACGTCGAGCAAATCCCGCCGCGCCAAATCGGGGTCGTGCGGCAGCCGCTGGCCGATCGGAAAATGGTTGCAGGTATGTGAGGAGCGCAAAAAGATGCGGCGGCCATTGAGCCGGAAGCAGCCGTTCTCGAATCGGAAATCGCGGAACCCGCAGCGCACCGAGCGTTCATCCGCCGAGCCGGCTGCTCCCGGGTCCACGCGAGCCGTGACCCGGTAGAGGAAGGGATCGTTGATGTCCCACAGGTGCGGTGACGGGATCTTCAATTCACTCTGAATGAGCGAGTCGCCCGGCGCGAACGCCCGCTCCAGGACAATCACCCCCAGGGTTTCACCGCCAGCGGCCGGCGCGACGGAAAACTCGATCCGGGCGCGCGCCGTGTCGGGCGAGGTGTTGCGCACGTCGGCTTCGATGCGGATCAGGCCGCTCTTCGGGTCGGGCGCAGCGTAGAGGTCTTCGACGCGCAGGGCGGGCGCGAGCAGCAACTCGACCGAGCCGGTGATGCCGCCGCAGTTGTAGGCTCCGCCGGCGGTATAGGGCAGGCACCTGGCCTGGTGGGGCGTCTGGTTCAGGACGATGCCATCAATCGGTTGGTGCGTGGGGTTCAGAACGCGGACCGCCAAATGATTGGTCGCCCCCATCTTGAGCGTGGCCGTCACGTCGAGGATAAACGGGGTTTCACCGTTTTCGTGTTGTCCCACCGGCACGCCGTTGAGCCAGACCTCCGCGGCGAAGTCCACACCCCAGAATCGCAAGAGGAACCGGCCCTGTGGATGTGGATTGGGCGGGGCCACAAAATCACGCCAATACCACGCCAGGCCGTGGTAGCCGGGAAAAGCATCCTGGATGATCCAGGGCACCAGGGTTGATTTGGCTGCCGGGACAGGCTGCTCCCACCATCGCTCGCGCTTGCCGGCGTTCTGCGGATCGGTTGCGAGCAGCCATTGGCCATCCAATGACACGATAGGTGAGGAGACGGCTTTGCCAGCCGTTTCAACCAGCCCGGCTGAGGGCGGCAACGGGGACGCTTCCGCCGCCTGCGCCGCGGAGAAGACGGTCGGCAGAAGTGCCAGCGCGAGCAGGACGAGCAGCAGTGCCCTGGTAGCGGCGCCGCTCGCCCGGCGGGGGATCGCTGACTCCGCGGATGGAAACAAACGTTGCACGATAATGCCAGCGTCATGCTGTTTCGCCTCCGTGTCCAGCGCGTATTCAGCAATTCTCACTATGGGACGAATGGGACAAATGGGACGGATGGCGGATGATCATACGCGGCCTGGAACACCCTAAA
>CAIWJG010000581.1 GCA_903912925.1 uncultured Verrucomicrobia subdivision 3 bacterium
CGGCAGACCGGAGGTCTGCCCCACGTTCCGACCTGAACGGATACAGGACCGGAATACATCTGCATCGAGCGTTGGGATCCCCTCCAGATGGGGACCAGCCGGGTGGCTCGGGGTTGCCGCCCTACTCCTGCTCTCGGCTTGGCCGTCGGCTGCCAAGGAGTCGCCGCAAGTAGTGCCTTCGACTTGGCCGCAAGCCTATTCCGTGGAGCGGAACAAGGCCGCCGGATTGCTCACGTTGAGCACTCCTTACTACACGGTGCAGCATGATATAAAGAGAGGCGGCGCCATCTCCAGCATCCGGCTAACGCACGGCAAAGCGGCCAATTTGCTCGTAAGGCCGTTCGAGACACGCATTCAGGACGCAGCAGGCAAGGTTTACTCCGACCTAACCGACCCCGCTCCTCACATCACAACCCGCCGGGACGGTTTAAATGAGCTCATCACGGTCGAGGGCAGCTTGCGAGACGCGCACGGCAAGTCATCCGATATCCGGGTAAAGACGGTCTATGAATATCGCTGGGGCTATGTGAAGGTTCACAAGGAAATCACGTTCCGCGCCAAGAACTTCCAGGTTAAGGAGGTTTGCCCCGTTTCGGCTGTGCTGGCTCCCAGCCTTTCGGCTTATGGGTATCGGGACGGTTTGACGGAACAGGAAGGGGCACCGGCGTTCGGGTTCGGCAGTTGCCACTGGGGAAAACTGGGCACAGAGGGAGCACCGGCCATTGATGCACCTAATATCCCGCGCTACGTGATGCTGGCCGACCCGGGCGTTGAGGGCATTGAGTGGTTCGTCTCCTCCGACCTGGCACAATGGGACGTGCAGGTCACAGGCAAGCGCGGCCAGGGCAAAAGCTTGCTCCGGGCGGGTAATCCCCCCACTGGCATCGAGTTCTCAGCTTCGCCGTTCCGGAATTTGGAATCACCGATCCTGGCTCCTGCGCATTTGACTTTCGACTACTACATCGGCCTGCCACTGCTCGAAGGGCACGCGCTGAAGCCCTGGTTCCACAGCTCGTTCAATCGCAACCGGGGTGAGTGGGTCAGCCCCGAACAGTTCCAGCGCTGGGCACAGAGCGGCATCCAGACCGTCCACTGCCACAATGACGGTGATTACTACGACGACGGCCTGTTTTGGCGCGACGGTTCCTACCCGCCCTATCCGGACATGGAGAAATACGACGGGGTGATCGCGAATTGCCACCAGGTCGGCATCCGCGTCGCCACCTACTTTTCCAACAAGGAGCTGCACCCGAGCACCCCGCAATTCCAACAACATGGGACCGAGTGGGGCAGGATGAATCGCAAAGGCGACCTACAGCATAATTCCTTCAATCCCAAAAGTGAATTCGGCGCCCAGATGTGCCTCCATTCCGGCTGGCTCGACGCACTCAAGGCTTCGATCGACCGTGTGCTCACCAACCATCCGCTGGACGGGGTTTACTACGATTGGAACGTAGCGCTGCTTTGTTACAATGCCGGGCACGAGAAACTCAAGGCGGGCCAAGCCGCCGCCGGCCACTGGGACATTGACGAACTGCTGAACCTCATGGAATGGACGCGCCGCCGGGTGGGGCCGCGGGGGCTGGTGATCGTCCACAACACCACCACGCCGATGTTCGCCACGGAGAACTTTGCCGATGATATCGTTGCCAACGAGTGGGGCTACGGCAAATGGACCGGTCAGGGCCCAAGCCTTCAGGAACTGCCCTTGGAATGGTCGCTGGTCGGTGCTCGCTCCCGCGGAGTCATCAGCTATGGCCAACTCGATGCCAAGTCACCCCGCCGCCTGCATCGTGTCTTTGCGCTGGAGGCGCTGCTCGCCGGCGTCACACCCTGGCCGGCCAGCCCGGAGACCTTCGACTTGTTCCCGGTTCTCAAGCCGGTCGGCGCGCTTGAGAGCTGCCGCTTCGCAGATTGGCGTAACGAGGCCGTAACCGTTGGGGGAACACGCACCGCTTCTGCCATCTACAGCCGGCCTGGTGAAGCGTGGTTGGTGCTCGCTAATCTGAACGAAGCTGCGCAGGAAGTTCGCTGCGTGCTCCGCCCGGACAAACTCCCCTATCCCCTGCCCTCCCTAACAAGCGCAACGCTGCTTCCCGCCGCCACCAACGCCAGTGATAAAGCCACACCGCTCTCTCTTGACGCCCGGCAGTTGACCGGGGGCGGCGTGACCGTGACCATCCCGCCCGATACAGCGGTTCTTCTGCACGTACGATGACACGCTTACCATTCCCATTGGCGGGGCTTAAATAACGGCAGCGGACAGCCGCACTCCAAGACGCAGAGCTTTATCGGGTGCCAGTCTGCTTGCCTGCCTGCCCGCCGATGGTCGTGGCAGGGCCGAGGGTGCGCAACTCGATCTTGAGGCTCGAGCCGCTTTGCGAGCGGCACGCTACGGCAATTTGCTGGGCGCCACTGCCAATCTGCACCGCCTCGGTAGCCACCGGCACACGGGCGAGCTCTTTCCAAGTCGAATCGCAGATAGACGCCTCTGATCCGCCGGCGTATCTCAAGGCGCCACCACCTGGCACCGCGTGCTCATCAAGAGAGAGGGCTGGCTTGCCATTGATCTCGACCGTCACTCCCTTCAAGGGTCGCGGGCCAACGCAGCGCACCACCCACTGCAGTCGCTGTGCAGCGTGTGGGTTTTGGAACGTCCAATTGGTAGCCGTGGTCTGCCCGGCATCGTGCGTGAAGCGTTCGGCGTGCGCGGCATACAGATGCCAGCCCCCGGCGCTAACCGGTTCGAGGTGGAACTCGCGGGTGTTGTCTCGCAGGTCAGCTTTGATTTCGGGCGGGAAGGCGCCAGCCATCCGGGCGGTCTCCCACTGCTTGATGGCTTCCAGGATCGCCAAGGTGGCGCCAAACCGCTTCGCCGTGTCCGCAGAATTCGCGTCAGCGGCCAGTTGGGCCGTGCTGGCCAGGCTCGTGGCAAGGGTGAAGCCGGCGTCGAAACCTGCCGCTCGCGCCAGCAGCCACTCGGCGTCTTCAATGCTCGTGTCCGGACGCAGCGCGAACCAGCCGAGCATGTGAGGCATCAAATTGCGCTCGAAGTGTAACTGGTTCTTGAAGCGATAGAGCGTCTGGCTTTCCCGGAAGCCGGCATACCAGGGCTCGCCCCAGTTCATTCGGGTATAGATGTGCCAATTGAAGTGGCCTGGGTTGCTGGCGTCGTTGATCTGTCCTCGGAGCTCCGGCGCGAGCGCATCATACCACGCCTGGGTGAACAGCGTCCGCCCATATTGTCCCATGCCCGTTGAATAGTTCCCCTCCAGGCCGTCGAGGGAGATTTGGAGCGTCCCGGCATGGTTGCAGAGCTTGGCGATGTTCCGTGCGACTTCCTGTGTGAGATCGGCGTCCGTGAGAAAGACCTTGTAGTCATGATCCATCAGTTTGGCTGCGGAAACGCCGCTGTCATGCGCTGCCGCGCGTGTGCCCCAGGCGCCGCGCTGACAGCCGAGCAGACGCCAAGGGGCATTCGTTGACACGGAGCTATAACGAATCAGTTCTTCCCCGATGACGACGCCGTTCATGGCCGTCTGCTTGCGGAAGACATCCGGCGACACGATGGGGATCTCGGCCTGCGCCGCATCCACGTTCGTAGTGAGCGTGCTGGCGCCGATGCGAGCCAGACGCGGATCGGGTTTGGGCGTCACATAGGAATCGTTTGGGGTTATGAAGTTAGAGAGCGTGTGAAAGCCGATGCGCACGCCTGCCTTGCGAGCTTTCTCGACGCAGGCGCGTAAGCCGTCCCAGCCGCTCGGAAAGAAGCCCGGTTTCAGCTTGAAGTGTCCCCACGTCTCGAACGGCGAGCTGTGGTAGAGATAGACGAGACCCGCCCGGCGCGTCATTTCGATAGCGCGGTCAACGTTCGCCTCGCTGAAGTCCACGATGAGATAGGAACAGTTGGCGTTCGTGGCGACCTTGGCCCAAACGCCATCGAGCATTGGGTGCGGCAGGCCTTCGGCGACTTCGATGGCGCCAATGGTTTCCAGCACGTGCGCCGCCGGGCAGGCAAACAGCGCAATCTTGCTGCCGATGACGCCGCCGTCGCTGTAGGCCGGCGCGAGATACTTCTCGTGGCCCCAGTTTGCGATGACCCGATCGGTGCTGCGATTGCGGCAATACGCCTGTAGCAGGCTGCCGAATTCGGTGAGCCGCGCGGTATCTCCGCGATAGGGTTGTTCTTTCTTCAGCTCAGCGGGCAAATTGGCGTAGGTGCCAGGATCATCGGCCGAGAAACCTCCGTCGCTATCGTCCTCTCTCGCTGGGTAGCCCCCGAGCGTCTTGGCGTTGAGGGCTTGAATTCCCACAGCGAAATCGGCGTCACGCACGACGCCGATGATTTCACCGACCACGCTGCCAATCGTCGCGGGATACGGTCCCCAGAGGACAAGCTCGACGCGGTTGGTCGGCTGAACATCCACCACTTCAAACACCACATGAGTCGGCTTGGCTTCTGCTGTCAGCACCACCGTGACGCCGTCCGCGAAGCGCAGCGTCAACCGCCGGGTCTGAGGCTCCCAGGCGGCACTGTCAGGCCCCTGGAGCTTGCCGCCGACGCGCACGCTCAACAGCGGCGCGGGCTGGTTGGAGGCGAGATAGCTGCGGCGGTCGGCATTGCGGGAGAGCTCGCAGAGCGAACCGGTGCTGGATATGGCGAATGTAGCGTCGCGCGTGGGCAGGGACAGCAATTCCGCCCCTGCCAGCTCAATTCCCGGCATCAGCAGACAGGCAGACCAAAGGAGTATCGCTGGTTTCCAGCAGACAAGGCGTGGTTCTATTCTTTGCATAGTGTGATTGATCCGAGCCGGTAGCGATGTTGTCCGTCGTCATCGGCCAGGGGTAAAGCAATGCGCGGCGTGCCGTCGCGTTGGCCGATAGAGACAAATACCGTGCACTTGCCCGGCTGAGTCACCGGCGCGATCCGGCCAACCACAAACTGGCACTGATTCGTCCGGAACAGCGGCGCGCCGGGGGCACCCGGAGCAAGATCATGCACGTTGAATTGCTCATCGGTCAGCACCGAGACCAGGCCGCCCTTTGCGTCCTTGATGGTGAGCGCCATGAAACCGCCCGGGTAACACGGTGCGACGCCGGCATTGGCCCAAACACTACTCACTTTGAATGGCCGCCCGATCACCACTGCGCCCGGCCAGGCGATCTCGCGCAGTTGCAGCCGATAGCCCAGGCGCCGGTTGATACGCTCGATCAGGGCGCGGTTCTCTTCCAGTTCCACCCGTGGCCACCAGTGGATGGACAGGTAGCTGGCGTGGTAATCCTCCACCGCTTTCAGCAAGAGAGAGCCGTCGCCCCATGCGCCTCTCTCTTTCGATGCGCCGAAATGCTCGTGCTCCAGAATTACCGGCCAGTGCGGCCAGAACGCTGCCGCCATCTCCGCGTGATACCACGAGCGCGGCGGGGGTTGGACGAGGATGCTGTCGTCCCGCAGCGTGACGCCCTGCGAGAGGGCATAGTCGGTCTCAGGGAAATGCCAGCCTGGCTTGTCGTGCCCGGCGACATCATCGCTGATGCACAGCAGCGTGTGCGGGAAATGCTTCCGGTGCAGATCAATGTGCTGCTTCACAATGGCCAGCGTGCGATTCGTCGGCACCTGGCTGCTCATGAACGTGTGACCTTCGCCCCATAAGCCATAGGTGCCGACATCCACGAAAGCCACATTGGGATTGCCCTCATAGCGCGCGGCCATCGCGGCCAGGAATCGTTCCAGCTTTCCGAGGAAAATCGGATCGGCGAAGTCGGGGTCCCAACTGCCTCCCGCCGCACTCGGCCCCTTGCCAAACTCATAGAACGTCCCCTTGGCGCCGGCATTCTTGACCCACTCGGGCGTGGCAAAGCGCAGCCAGTTCTCCGAACACGTCAGGCGGAAGGCCACGCGTTTGCCGCGTGCGATCCAGCGCTGCGCCGGCGTGTCCAAAAGTGCCCAGTTGAACCGGCCCTCTTCCGGCTCCAGAAACGCCCACGGCACGCGCAGATAGACGGTCGAGAGCCCGGGGAAATCCTCCAGCGTATCGGACGGCTCCAGCTTCGAGCCGTAGTTCTCGGGGATATTGGAGTAGAAGTGCATGGTCCAGCCCATATCCGGGTTTACGAGCGCCCGGCCGGTGTCCGCCGGCTGGACCGTGACCAAGCTGCCCTCAGCACCCTTGATCGAAGGCACAAACGGCGCCAATGAAAGCACTGCTGTCAGCGCCAGCGCCGCGAGACACGCATCCTTGAAGGATGAACTGATCCGAGCGTAACACCTGGGAGTTGTCATTGAATTAGGAGCAACCGGATGATGGTCTGCGACGCCCTCATGGAGTTCCTGCCAGCCGCAGCATCTGGGCGTCAAACCAGCCGCCCATTGCCGCATCACGGCAATTGCGGCCCAGGGGTTCGCCGTCGATGCTTTTCTCCCCAGTAAGGTTATTGTCGTGTTCCGGATGCATTCTGAAGGGCGCAACCTATCCCACCCGGCTCCCAATTCAAGTGGAAAGCCCCGGCAGGGCCGCATGAAGCTGGCGGAAACCGATCATCCATGGCAGGGCGGGCAGTCCGCCGCCCGCCGCTGAGTGCCAACCGGCGCTTACCTGCTTTCCCAATTGGCCCAAACCCGGAAATGCGGCCTTCCGCCCGTCTGCCTTCCCTCCTGGATGGCTTTGTGGGAGCCTTGTAGACGCATGAGGGACGCATGAGGGACGCATGAGGGACGCATGAGGGACGCATGAGGGACGCATGAAGGACGCATGAAGGACGCATGAAGGACGCACAGAGGTGGCTTTGGGGTCGCATTGAGGTGGCTTTGAGGTGGCTACCGCCTGGCTATCAACACGCATTGGGGTGGCTTTGATGTCGCATTGATGTGGCTTTGGGGTGGCTTGAGGGGCAGCCGCATTGGAGCTACTCGTCGCCTGGTCGTCAGCCCGATTTATGTTACGAGGCCCGGCGGAGGCTGGCGGCGGCCCCGGGAGGCTCAACCTGAAAATAGCAGTTGAAACCACGAAAGACACGAAAGACACGAAATGATATGCCTGGGGCGGGCGAGTTCCCCAATTCCAAAATGCGGGGAATTGACCTTGTATTATAGGACATGGTCTGGGGGCGGTCTGGTGTTGGTCTGGGGGCGGCCTGACGTGGATCACGCAAAGCTTTTGCATTGAGCGACTTACGAAGTTAGCGACGTGGCTCCGGGTGCGTCTGTCCACCTCGTGCATAGACGGCGCAACCCCAGCGCAGGCCCGGCGAGTCTCATGTGGGTCGTGTAACATTCTGATATGGCTACACTTGCGAATCGGATTTGGCATTAACGTTGCGCACTAACCGGCTCTCGCTACCCGCGCCAATCAAGCCCCTCGGGCCGGAGGACAGTGCCCGTGAGGTACTGGGTAGCGTGTCCGGCGTATGTAGCTGTCCACTCTTTGGGGAATAGCTCAAACTCTTTCATGTGCGTGGTGGCCTAACGATCAAGCTCACACATGAGGGCCGCCCAAATGACATCCGAATCGCCCACCAGCACGGCGCGGCCCTCATTGTGTGCAGCGCCTGGTTCGGCGACTCTTCCATGGTTGGATCTGTTCGCGAAGCTCACCTATGGCATTAACAATCGGTTTCCTGCGCCGGCGTTTGTCACCGCTTCACGC
>CAIWJG010000582.1 GCA_903912925.1 uncultured Verrucomicrobia subdivision 3 bacterium
CAGCAATTCTTCCAAGTAACTTCTATGGATCCTGTTCTGCTGCAACCAGATACGGGTAAGAGACTGTACCAGAGAATAGCGGGCCTTAGCTTCCGTCTGCCCCAAAAAGTTATTCGGCCCTGCCACGTGCGATAGCACTTGGCCTGCTCATTATGGACGAAATGGGGGCACTGGGTGAGGGCCCCCGGCCTACAAGGGGGCGGTTTCGCGGGGGATGTAGGCCGGGGGCCCTCACCCGGCGGGGGTTGCAGGCCCATAACGAGAATTGCTGTTTAGGGGGAGGGGAAAGGGGAAACGTGAAACGTGAAGGGAGTCCACCGTCGCCCATCACGGCTCCCGTTTCACGTTTCACGTTTCACGGCTCCCACCTTCCTCCAAGTCTTTGGTAACTGTCGGCGTGGTGTGGGCGGTGCCGAGTTCCAAGGATTTCTTGGGGCAGACCTCAACACAATAGCCGCAGGTGACGCACAGCAGGCGATCAATCGCCCATTTCTTCTGAGCGCGATTCACGACCAAGGCGCCAGTCGGGCATTTCTTGGCGCAGACCGTGCAATAGACGCAGTTGTCCCTGGTGAAAATCAGATGCCCGCGTGAGCCAGCCAGGGCCCGCCGTGGCTCGAATGGATAGTTGCTGGTGGGCGGCTTGGTCAGTGCCCATTTGAGGGCCAGGCGGGTCATTTCGAAGTAGGCCATAATGGGGGAATGAAGAACGCAGAATGCAGAATGCAGAATGAATATCAACGCTCGGTACAACTAATGCAGGGATCAATGGTGAGCACCAGCACGGGCACATCCGCCAGATCGCAGCCTTGTAGCAGTCGCACCAGCGCCGGCAGATTGGCGAAGGTAGGCGTGCGCACGCGAAAACGCTGGATGTTCTTCGTGCCGTTGGCCTTCACGCAATACACCACCTCGCCCCGCGGCTGCTCGGTGCGCGCTATGAATTCACCATTGGGGTTGCCCGTCACCTTAACCGCGATCTCACCCTCGGGTATCCGGGAGATCGCCTGGCGAATGAGGTTGAGGGATTGGAACAGCTCTTCGCAGCGGACTGCGCAACGGGCGTATGAATCGCCTTCCGTGCGGGTGATGGGTTCGACCGGCAGATCCTTAAAGGCGGCGTAGCCCAACAGGCGCATGTCCTGCGCGACCCCGCTTGCGCGCAAGGTCGGGCCGACACAGCCCAGATCATGGGCGTCCTGCCGGGACAACACGCCCACGCCACACAGGCGCTTCTTGACCGAGTTGTCGTTGATGAAGACCTTGGTGATCTCCCGAATTTCGCGCTCGATCACGTCCAACTCGGCAAGCATGCTCTTGAAGCCGTCGGCATCAATATCCCGACGGACACCACCAATCTTGCACGAGCCAAAGATGACGCGGCCACCCGTGGTGGCTTCGATGACATTGAGCACGCGCTCGCGCACGCGCCAGGAGTGCATGAAAAGGCTTTCGAACCCTACCGAGTCGGCCATGAGCCCCATCCAGAGCAGATGGCTGTGCAAGCGGGAGAGCTCCCCCCAGATGGTTCGCAGGTAGAGTGCGCGCGGCGGCACGGAGACGTTCATGATCGCTTCCACCGCCTGGCAGTAGGTCTGGCCGTGGATGAAGCTGCAGATGCCGCAGATGCGCTCGGCGATATAGACAAACTCAACGTAATCCTTCTTCTCGACGAGCTTCTCCAGTCCACGGTGGATGAAGCCGATCGACGGGCGGGCCTCGATGACCTTTTCGTCTTCGACCACCAGGTCAAGGTGGATTGGCTCCGGCAGCACCGGATGCTGCGGGCCGAAAGGAATGATAGTGCGGGCCATATCAAGAAATGCTGAGGGCTAAAGGCTGAATGCTAAATGAATATCAACGCTCCGTACAATATCAGGGTTTGACGGGTGCGGCTGCCGATGCGGCGGGCGGTGCGGACGGAGCCGCGGGTGCGGGCTTTACGACAGGCGCTTTGGTGCTCCCGAACGGGAACTTCACCGTTGTCTCGTAGAGGTGGCCGTGGAAATCCACCGCCATACCATCCACCTGCACGTTGAACAGATCGTGCAATTCGTTCTCATACAGGAACGCGCACCAGTAAATGCCGCTGATGCTCGGTAGCCGGGCTCCCTCTGCGAGCATCTGGAACCGCAGGTTCGTGAGGCGACTCGCGAGGTCGAAGCTGTAGGTCAGTTCGACGTGCTCGGGCAGGCGGGTGGCTCCGATCTGCACGAGCCGATACCCTTGCTTACGCATCTCGCCAGCTCGCTCAAGGAGCGCCTCTACTGGAATGGTCTCGTAAATCTGGTCTGTAGGGTTGCTCATTTCACACCTTTCTTTTTCGCAGCAGCCGGGCGCTGATCTTTTTGCAGGTAAACCCAGGTGATGATGGGAGTAAAAGGCTCGGTCTTGAAGGCCTCGAAGCCGCGCTTAGCCAATTGAAAGAGGTTTCGTTTGCTTCGGTGCCCCGTCTTGATTTCGAAGCGGTTTACGTGCGGGAAGACCTGCTCGATCTCCTCGAGCAGCCGGCGGCCAATCCCTCGTCCGCGGAAATAGGGATGGACGTTAAGCCGGCTCAAATAAGCGCTGCCATCCATGGCATAGCCACGGATTGAGCCAATGATCTTTCCGTTGACCACCGCTTTCACAAAGATGATCCGGTCCAAATCGGTAGCGCTGCTGTCCTGGGCGCCGCGGGCGCCCAGAACGGTGGCTTCGCGCTGTGGCATACGCTCGAAATCGCTCTCCAGGTCCTCGAGTGTTTGGTGCAGCGCCGGGAGGCTGTCATCACCGTAAAGCTCTGCTTCGCTTTGATAGGCGATCTTTTGCAGCGCGAGAATCTCCGGCGCGTCACTCTTCTCCGCCCGATGGAAAAGGATCTTGTCGAGGCTGTTGGCAATCTCCTTCATCTCCCGGTGCTTGTGTTCCAGGACCCCGATGGCTTTGACCACGCCGTCAATGATGGCCTCGGGTCGCGCGGCGCATCCGGGGACATAGACATCCACTGGGATGACGCTATCCACTCCGCCACTGATGTTGTAGCACTCGCGGAAGATGCCGCCGCTGGCCGCGCAGATGCCGACGGCCACAACTACTTTAGGCTCGGGCAACTGGTGGTAGATGTTGCGGATGACCGCCTGGCTCTGCTCGTTGACGGCACCGGTCACCAGGAAAATGTCCGCGTGTTTCGGATTGCCGGTGTTGACCACGCCCAGGCGCTCGACATCGTAAATGGGGGTAAGGCAAGCCAGCACTTCGATGTCGCACCCGTTGCAGCTCGAAGCGTCGTAGTGGATGAGCCAAGGGGATTGTTTGATGCCGTTCATGCTAACAAGGGAAAAGCAGAAATTGGGAAAGCAGAAAGCAGAAATAAGAAGGGGCGGAATGCAAAGCGCCGGGCCTTTGGATTTCTGCTTTCTGCTTTCTCAATTTCTGCTTTGTCTTCATATTATGGGTGGCGCAGCCACGCGAGCACCAGGATGTTGCCGAAACCCAGCACTGCCGCCACCAGCCAAGCGCTCTGCAGCGCGGTCTGCCATTTCAGCCGGGCGAATACGTTATCCACCAGGATCACGAACACGAACACCAGCAGCGACACCGCAACCCCGAGCAGCGGAGAAGAGGCGAAGAAGAGATACACCCAGCCCAGCAGAAACACATTCTCGTACCAGTGTGCGATCTCTATGAGCGCCAGCGCCCGGCCCGAGAACTCGGTGGTCATCCCCCGCACCAGCTCCTGGTGGGCGTGATGCGAATCTGAGAGGTCGAATGGGGATTTGCGGAACTTGATTTCCAACGTGTAAAGGAAGCCGAGAAAGATTCCGGGCAGCGCCAGCACCAGCAGCGTGGGATGGCTGGCGATCTCATGCACATAGAAGCTCTTGGTCACCATGTACATCCCGATAGCAGTCAGCAGAATCATCGGCTCGTATGCCATCATCTGAATCAGCTCGCGTTGTGCGCCGACAAAGCTGTAAGGGGAGCTGGCCTTGCAGGCGCCCAGCACGAAGAAAATTGCGGCCAGCGTCAGCGCGAAGATAACCAGCAGCAGGTCCGACCCGGCAAAGAAGAGCGCCCCGGTGAAAATCACCAGCAGAAAGAAGAAGAAGATGTAGAAGTTCTGCGAGCGACGGACCACGAGGTTCTCCTTGTGCCACAGCTTGAGCACGTCGTAGAACGGCTGGAGAATGGGCGGGCCACGCCGCGATTGCATGCGCGCCGAGATGCGACGATCCCAGCCCGCCAGCAGGCCGCCCAGCACGGGCGCGCCCACGAGATAAATCAGCAGTCGAATCCAAGGGCTCATAGCACTTTCGCAGCTCCTAACCAGCAGTTCACATTTTGGCTGGTCTGGGAGGTATGGTGTCCACCCTTTAGGGTGTTCGAGGCCGGATGGGACCATCCGCCATTCGTCCCATTCGTCCCATAATGAGAGTTGCTGGCTCCCAATAGCGCAGTCACCAGCAGGAGGACCAGCAGCACCGTGCTGCACGCCACGCCATAGCGTATCAGCCACGGCTCGCTGACAACGCCGTGCAGGCAGTAGTTGGTGGTTGTTATCTCGTGCTCGACGTTGCCTGAACCCAGGAATCGCGCGGTGCTCGGCACATTCGCCCCGCCCAGGTAAGCGTCCGTGACCCTGACCCCGCGCCCATAGTTAATGTAGCTGAGCGGAAAGAGCATGATCATCACCATCATGATGAGCATGATGATGATATTGCCCGGGGCCATCGAGATGGACTGCCCGTAAACCGCGAAGACATACGGCTCGATCAGCCGGGAGGAAATCAGCGGGAAGAACAGGCAGGCGAGGAACGTCGCACCGGCCAGGCCGTATAGCGCGACGGATTGCCCCAAGGCCAAGGGCGCTTCAGCCGAATGCCGGGGCCGCACGACTTCCAGTAATTTGCCCATCCACTTAACCCAGAAGAACAGCGTGGCGGCGCTGCCGAATACAATGAAGACTGACAGCGCGGGATAAGCATCCACCACCGCCTTGAGCACCGCCCACTTGCTTATCAACATGCCGAACGGGGCCAGGAACATGCCCGCCATTCCAACCAGCATCATCACGCCCACCTTCGGCATGTTCAGGACCAGGCCGCTCATGGCCTCGATATCGCGGGTGTGGATCCGGTGCTCCACCACGCCAACGCACAGGAACAGCAGGCACTTGGCCAGCGCGTGAAAGATGATCAGCAACACACCCGCCCAAACCGCCTCGTAGGTTCCGATGCCGCCGCACATCACGATCAGGCCGAGATTGGCGATCGTGGACCACGCGAGCACCTTCTTGGCATCGCTGGTGGTGATGGCCGCCAACGAACCGACCAGGAATGTCACCGCCCCTACCAGCGCCACCATTAAACCCACCGTCGTCCCCGTGATGACCGGCGCCATGCGCAGCACCAGATAGACGCCTGCTTTAACCATCGTGCTGGAGTGCAGCAACGCTGATACCGGCGTGGGGGCCACCATAGCGCCGAGCAGCCAACTGGAGAAGGGCAGTTGGGCCGATTTCGTGATGCCCGCAAAACAGAGCAGCGCAGCCGGCAGCAACGCCAGCGAGTGCTTCGACGTGATCAGCGCCTGCAATTCAATGCTCCCGCTCTGGCGGTGGAACCACACAATGGCCAGCGCGAAGGCCAACCCCCCGGCCAGGTTCATCACCAGCGCTCGCAAAGCATTCTGCCGCGCTTCCTCTGTCCCCGTGTAGCCGATCAGCAGAAACGAGCAGAGCGTCGTGATTTCCCAGAACAGGAACAGCCACACCAGGTTGTTGATGAAGATAATGCCGAACATGGCCCCCATGAAGATGAAAAGCAGCGCGAAGAACAGCGGTCGCCGGTCTGCGACTTCGCGGTGGGCCACCTCGTGATATTCCCGCATGTAGCCCAACGCATAGAGGCATATCCCCCCTCCCACCACCCCGTTGATCAGGGCCATGATGATTGAGAACTTGTCCACGAAGAAAGGTTGCGCCGCCGCCAGACTCGATCCATGCGCCAACTCCAGCCACAGCATCAAACCCGCCTGCGTCAGCATGAGCGCTACGATCATCGGACGCCGTGCCCGCAGGCCGATGTAGATCACGTAAAGCCCCATCCCGCCCTCGATCACCATCACCGCGAGATTCAGCCAATGCAGGCCCGGCGGCAAAGCTTCCAGGGTTGCGGGGAGCGGCAGAACCGCCAGCGCCAGCACACAGCCGCACACAACCAGCGCGATCCCGCTAACCAGAATCTTGCGCGACTGGTCCGGTTTCAACCACAGCAGGCCCACGCCGGTGGCGATAGGGCCGAGAATCATTGCAGAAACAATTGTCACGGCATTCGGTGGGAACTCTGCGGCCACTACGGACCACTTCCCAACGCAGGCTGAGCATGGGGCGTGCCAGTTGGTATCGGCCTTAAACGGGCAGTCTTTAGGCGCAGTTAGACCAGAACTGAGGTGGACGAAAGTTCGCAGTTGCGAGGTTTCGTGCGTCCGGGATGCGAAAAACCGGTGCTGGCATGGAGGAGCAACATCAGGGGCATTTTGACCCAAATTTCTTAGGAATGGCCCTGCTCGCTCCGGCCGCACGCTCATACCCCCGTATTACCGCCGTTCTCCCACCGTAGCTCCGCCGGAGTTTCGCCGTAGTACCTCTGATCCCGGATCAGAG
>CAIWJG010000583.1 GCA_903912925.1 uncultured Verrucomicrobia subdivision 3 bacterium
AGCAACCCCTCACCCCAGCCCTCTCCCCTTCGGGAGGGGAGAGGGAGCAGCCTCGGCCGCTTTGGGTGTAGTGTATGCTGCGGGCTCCTCAGTAGGTAGTAGCGGCAAGCAGCGCCCCATTCTGGCCGGGCGACGCGAGTGGCTGCGGTTCAAACACTTCGGCTGGCTTAACGTCATTGCCGTGCTGGTGCTTTTGTCCGGCTGCACGCCTCCGGGGCCACGCGCCTTGTTCGAAGGCAAACGGTTGATCGACGCTGGGCAGTACCCGCAAGCCATCCAAAAGCTCAAAGCGGCTTCGACGCTGCTCGGCGGCACCAACGCGGTGGCGTGGAATTATCTGGGGCTGGCTTACCAACACGCCGGCGAGGTGGCGGAGGCCGAGTGGGCCTACCAGCGAGCACTGCAGATTAACCGTGATCTGAGCGAGGTCTATTACAACCGCGGCTGCCTCTGGCTGGCGCAAAACAAGCTCGAGGCCGCCAAGGGCGAGTTCACGGCTTACACCTTGCACCGGCCCAACGCAGCCGAAGGCTTCCTCAAGCTTGGGACGACGCAGTTGCGAGCGCGCGAGCCCAGCGCGGCGGAGAAGAGTTTCAACGAGGCGCTCCGGCTTAACCCGCAGAATCCGGAAGCCATGAATGGGTTGGGGCTGGCCAAGCTGCAGCGCGGGCGCGCCGCGGAAGCGGAGCAGTGCTTCGAGAGCGCTCTGAAGCACCAGCCGGATTATCGTCCGGCCCTGCTGAACCTGGCGATTGTGGCGCACCAGTATCTGAGAGACCGCCCGTTGGCGCTGCAGAAATATCGTGAATACCTGGCCCTGAAGCCCGCGCCCGCCAACGCCGACGCCGACGCCTTGGCGGCTACCGTGCGGCAGCTTGAGCAGGAACTCAATCTCCCGGTCCTGGTGCGCCAACCAGTGACGAATGCCTTAGCCCCGCCCAAACCGCCCGCCATCGTGCCCAAGCCGCCCGCAACGAACGGGACGCGAAAGGTCAGTGCTCCCAAGCCCGAATCGGCTGCAACTGGGGCGCCGGGGGAGGGCACCCGGCCTACATCCAAGTACGCCTACAAATCTCCGCCCCCGCCGTCGTCCGGAAACGAGGAGGATGCCGAGCGCGCCTTTGAACAAGGTTTGCACGCGTACCAGGCGCATCGGTTACCTGAGGCGATGCAGGCCTACCGTCTGGCAATACAAGCGGATCCGAGCCTTTTCGAGGCGCACTACAATCTCGGCCTCGTCGCCACCGAGGTCGGTAATCTGACGCTCGCCCTGACGTCGTATGAGAATGCTTTGGCCATTGAGCCGAAATCACCCGAAGCGCGAATCAAGTCGATCGATGCGCGCTACAACTTTGCGCTCGTGCTCAAGCAGGCGAACTTTCCGGCAGACGCCGCCCGTGAGCTGGAGAAGCTGCTCGCCGCTTATCCCAACGAGACACGGGCCCATCTGGCGCTGGCCAATCTCTACGCGCAGCAGCTCGGCCAGCCCGCCAAAGCGCGCGAGCAATATCTGAAGGTTCTGGAGGCGGAACCACAGTGTTCCGCAGGCACCGCGATTCGCTATTGGCTGAGGGATCACCCGTCCTAGCTCCGCGGTATGGTCCTTTTCGGCAGGCTCGTTCCTGCGTGATAGTGACCGGATGGGCCGGACTCTAAATTCGGCCACAAAAAGTAATGGGTTTTTGGCCGGGCAGTGGCATGATGCCTCCGGTAGAAGAGAAGTCATGAAACCCGCGATTCAAAAAGTGATTTGCTGGCTGGCAGTGGCCCTGCTGGCAGGCGGGTTTCCGTTTCGTGGCGAGGCCAAGAGCTACAGCAGCGGCGGCGGCCACAACTTTAGTTCCGGGGGCAGCCATAGTTCCAGTTCGGGTGGTGGTCGCAGTTCGAGCGGAGGGGCCACGCACAGCTCCAGTTCCAGCAGCGGCAAGAGCTACAGTTCCGGCTCAACCTCGAGCGGTACCGGCCGGCACAGTTACACTGCCGCCAAGAGCTACAGCGCTGGTTCGGGCCATACTTTTTCCTCTAGCGCCAGCAGTGACAATCGTGTTCGGGAAAGCCGAACCGCGCGCAGCGCCGGACCAAATGCGGGCGGCACTACTTTCACTTTTGACGCCGCAGCCGCGCGCGCGCGCAGGCAGGAAGCCAGCAAGGTGAAATTCGCGCAGTTCAAGGAATCGCAGAACCTGCCCCCAAACGCGCCGGCATCCGCACTACCCACCACTCCGTCCGCGCCGTCGTACCGGGTCAAGCCGCCGCCGCTGCCAGGCTCCGCGGGCGGGTCTGGTCGGCCGGTAGTTTATGTGCCGGACGCGGGCACACTTTCGAGTCGGTCGCAGCGGACTTACAGTGCCTTCAACCCCTACTGGTCGCGGCCCGTGGTGATCTATCGCGATCCCTATAACAGCTTGTTCTGGTGGTGGCTGCTGGACCGCTCAATCGATGACCGGGCCTGGTGGGCGTATCATCACCGCTACGACATGGATCCCGCCCGTTATCAGGCGCTGGTGGCCCAGGACCAGCAATTGGAGGCGCGCGTCCAGCAACTGGAGGCCCAGCAGGCGCCTCGCGATCCAAATTACGCGCCGCCTGGGGTTGACCAGGATTTGATGTATTCCGACCGTCATGTCGAGCGGGCCTACAGCAACCGCCCCACAACTGCGGGAGTGGTGGCTTTCTGGGTCCTGGCGGTTCCCTTGGCGCTGGGGGTGTCCGGCTTCTTCATCTGGCTTATATGGTTCAAACGCTGGCAACCCGCAACCACACTCGCTTCCTGATGTAACTCTTGTAACTCTTGATACCCATTTTACCCTTCCAACTACTATGCAAATGCACCTTCCTGACTACCTGCTGACCGATCTCGTCTCCACCGCCGCCTTTGGGGTGGTGGCGATTCTCCTGATCGTTCTCGGCTATATCACGTTCGACAAGCTCACCCCCAAGCTGGACTTCAACGATCTGCTCAACAAGGGCAACGTGGCGCTGGCGATCGTTGTCGGATCTTTCATCCTGGGGCTTTGCTATGTGATCGGCCGGGTTGTGGCGGCCATTTTGGGGGGCTAAGGCCGCGAGCCCATACCGCCCCGGTTAGCGCAACCTCATCTTTGGGACTTACGCAAATGCAAATGACACCTGAGAACCAAGGCAAGACGCTGTGGGAGATGCTCATGGAGCGGCTCCACGGCGGCGGCAACGGCGCCGGCATCGCGTTCGCCAACCCGCTCGATCTGCGCGTTGGCTCGCCGGTCGCCGTCGCCCACGCGAACGGCCCCGACTATGCCGATTACGACTTCACCGTGCAGGAGATTCGCGAATATAACCGCCGCATTCAGGGCCAGGAGTTTCGCTTTACGGATTATGTCTTGCGGGGAGTCAGCTCCAAGACGCTCGATGCCGACGATGTCTTGCCGGCCCGGCTGCGGGTCGTCCCCAACCAGGCCGGAGCGCACGATTCGCTCCTGCTGCGGCTCTACGATGAGTTCGAGTTCGCCGAGGACTTTCTGGCCGTGGTCAAAGATACCACCGGGCTGTTCAAAGTAACAGACGACAAGTCGGGCGCCGAGGTAACCTACTCACGCATCAACGACTTGCGCGAGTCCTACCAAGCGGCGGTCCTGATTGTGGCTGAGACGACCCCCGATGGCAAGGGCGCGCCGGGGAAGGTGTCACCGGACAAGGTGGAATACTGGGACTACTGGCGCGAGTCGGACATCGGTGCCAACAAGACGGCTAAAGAGTTCATCTTTGTCGAGATGAACTCCGACACCGGGTGGTTCCAGATTTGGCGTGGCCGGGAGTTCTTTGCCTGAGGTTAGTGGCCGCAGCCGCAGCTATCGTGTTCGCCGCAGCAGCCCCCGCTTAGGTCTTCCTCGGAGGGCAGGCGGCCTAATTCGAGGGTCTTGCCGACATACTTCTGGATGGATTCCCGCACCTCGTGAAGCTCTTGCTGCGCGTCGATAAATCCGCGCGCAATCGGGTTCTTCAACAACGTGTCGCGATGCGCTTCGAAGTCTGAGATCTCGTCGCCTGTCAACGGCGTTGACGACTGCTGCTTCTGCTGCAGCTCCTGACCTTTGGCGATCAGGTCGTCGTATTGAGCCCGGGTTTTCTCATCCGCCATGAAATTGTCGATATGCTGTCGCAGGCTCTTCACGCTCGGCTCCTCCAGGATCGCCTGGCAGAGTTCGCGGGTTTTCTGCGCGATCGTAGTTTCTTCAATTGTCGATGCCATATTCAGTTTAATGTCACTTTTCGCGGGCACGGGCACTTGGCCATTAGGCGTGTCAGCGCCACAATACACCACACTCGTGGCGGAAAAGCAAATGATTGTCCCGCCGCGCGAGGCAGGAGGGTGCTTATGGACAGTACCCCCGGGACATTAAGGCCAAATCCGAAATCCGAAGGGTCAACATCCAACATCCAACATCCAACATCCATTACCTGAAAGGCAGCCGCCACCGCCATTGGATGTTCGATGTTGGATGTTGAGATCCTTCGGCCTTCGGATTTCGGCCTTCTTTCGGCCTTCGACCTTCGGCCTTCGGCCTTCGGATTTCAACTTGACCCGCGCGCCAACACAGGTTCAATGAGCAAACTATGGCTATCTTGAACATCAAACCGGGCGGTTCAGGCAGATACGATCTGATCGCGCTGGGGGAAATTATGCTGCGGTTGGACCCCGGCGAGGGGCGAGTCCGCACCGCGCGCGAATTCAAGGTCTGGGAAGGCGGCGGCGAATATAACGTCGCCCGCGGCTTGCGGCGTTGTTTCGGTTTGCGGACGGCCGTCTGCACCGCGTTCGCAGACAACGACATCGGGCGGTTACTCGAAGACTTCATTCTTCAGGGCGGTGTCGCTACTGAGTTCATTAAGTGGGCGCCATACGACGGCGTGGGGCGGACGGTGCGGAACGGACTGAATTTCACCGAGCGCGGCTTCGGGGTGCGGGGCGCCATCGGCATCTCAGACCGCGGCCACAGCGCCGCCAGCCAACTCAAGCCGGGCGACTTTGATTGGGACCACATCTTTGGCGCGCTGGGCGTGCGCTGGATGCACACGGGTGGCATTTTCGCCGCGTTGAGCGACACCACGCCCAAGCTCGTGCTCGAGGCCGTTCAGGCCGCCCGGAAGCACGGCGTTATCGTCTCCTACGACCTGAACTATCGTCCGTCGCTCTGGAAGAGCATCGGCGGCCAGCGGCGCGCGCAGGAGGTCAACCGCGAGATTGCCAATTACGTGGATGTCCTGATCGGCAACGAGGAGGACTTTACGGCGTGCCTTGGCTTTGAAGTCGAGGGCGCGGACGAGCACCTTTCCCGGCTTGATGTCACGGCCTTCCAGAAGATGATCCGCCAGGCGGTGAAGGCTTACCCGAACTTCAAAGTCGTCGCCACGACGCTGCGCGCCGTCAAGTCGGCCACGCGCAACGATTGGGGCGCGATTTGCTGGGCGGGTGACCAGTTCTATCAGGCGCCCAACCGCCAGGATCTGGAAGTTCTGGACCGTGTGGGCGGCGGAGACAGTTTCGCCAGCGGGCTGATATACGGCCTGATCCAGTTTGACGATCCGCAGAAGGCCGTCGAGTACGGCGCGGCGCACGGCGCGCTGGCAATGACCACGCCAGGCGACACTTCCAGGGCATCGCTCAAGGAAATTGAAGCACTCGTCAAAGGTGGCAGCGCCCGCGTGCAACGTTAAGGCTGCGAGCGTTTGCACCTGCCGGGGGCTGCGTAAGTCCGGCGGATGGCAGACCACATTCTCTTCCGGAGCCTGCGAATGATTCGGCTAGCGGGATTTCGTTCCGCGCCGCTGCCGAAACGCAGCCAGCCTGGTAGGGGAATTCCTTACAAGGGGGGCCGGGTTTTTCCCGATAGACACACCCAGCCCTGCTGCTAAGGTCAACTCCGTCGCGAGATTTGAAATAATGGTTGTGCCGTGTCATATTGCTGGGCTAGACGTCGGTCGTTAGCATTTACAGCCTCGGAATAGGCAGCGTATCAACTGGAAGATTGCCGGTCAGCGAAAAGGCCAAAGCTAAAAGAAACATCATGAAAAGGAGTTCTATCTGCACACTAATATCCATTCGCCCGTTGATATGGTCGGGTTTATTGCTGGTTATGGCGAATTCGGGTTTGGCATTCCTTCCGCCAGCGAATCCGCCCCTGCCTAATTTCGATAAGCGGCAGAAGCAGGCGCCGCAGCCGGCAGCTTTGCCGGCGGATCAGGCCGCTGCGGTGGCCGAACTCCGCGCGCAGCTACCCAACCTGACCGTGGATTTTGAACCCGTGACGGGTTCGCCCAGGAGCGTGTCCGCGGTGGAGGAGTTCCTGAGCGGAGCGGGCGGGAAAGGCAAAGCGATTTCAGCCAGCGGTCTCGCGGGCATTGCCGTCGATGACCCTTACCGAATCACCAAGGCCTTTTTACAGGACCACCGCCGCCTTTTTGGCTTCGGTCCGGAAGCCCTAGACAACGCCCGCATCACCCGGGAGTTCGTCACTGCCCACAATGGGCTGAGGACAGTGGTGTGGGAACAGCAGGCGGAGGGCATCGCGGTGTTTGAGGCGGTGCTGATATCGCACACGACGAGCAAGAGCGAACTGGTGAACATCTCCAGCCAGTTCGTGCCCGATCCGTCCGCCGCCGCCAACAACGGCGCACCGAATCGGGCCGCGCTGGTCGCCGCATCCGCCGTTACGGCGTCTCAGGCCGTGGCACTGGCGGCGCAGAATGTGGGAGTTGAACTCAAAGCGGACGGAGTGACAGCCGCCTCCGAACCAGCGGCCGGCCCGGAACAGCGCCAGAAGTTCAAGGCGCCGGGCTTGAAGGGCGAGGCCGACGCAAAGCTGATCTGGTTGCCGATGGACAAGAACACGCTGCGCTTGTGCTGGGACGTGATCCTGATGAGCCGTGCGCGCGGGGAGATGTTCCGCGTGCTGGTGTATGTGCAGACCGGCGAAGCGCTGCTGCGACGTTGTCTGACCAGTTACCTGAGCGACGCGAGCTACCGGGTTTATACCAGCGACAGCCCGTCGCCGTTTTCACCAGGATACGCAACGCCGGTAACCACCCAGCCACCGCTGGTGCCTCGCGCACTGGTGACGCTTCCGGCGCTAAGCACCAACGCCTCGCCTCTCGGCTGGATAAATGATGGGGGCAACGAGACGCTCGGCAATAATGTGGATGCCCACACCGACTGGAATAGTGACGATCTCCCGGACTTGCCGCGTCCGCAAGGATCGCCGTTCCGGGTGTTTGATTTCCCCATGGATTTGACGACGCAAGACCCGACTAATTACAGCCAGGCCGCCGCGGTGCAGTTGTTCTACCTGTGCAACTGGTATCACGACAAATTGTATGAATTGGGGTTCACCGAGGCCGCGGGTAATTTCCAGAGCAACAACTTTGCCCGGGGCGGCCTGGGCAACGACGCGGTGCAGGCTGACGCGCAGGACGGCAGCGGAACCGACAACGCCAACTTTTCCACGCCGCCGGACGGGTATCCAGGCCGCATGCAAATGTTCATCTTCACGGGCATGAGCCCGCGACGGGATGGGGACCTGGACGCGGAGGTCGTGCTGCACGAATACACGCATGGGCTGAGCAACCGGCGGGTAGGCGGAGGGGTGGGCATTAGCGCGTTGCAGAGCGAAGGCATGGGCGAGGGTTGGTCGGACTTTTACGCGCTGGCGCTGCTGAGCGAGGCGGGCGACGATGTGAACGGCAACTATGCCTCCGGCGCGTATGTGAGCTACAAGATCGGCGGCCCCAGCGACCTGCAGAACTATTACTTTGGCATTCGGCGCTACCCTTACACGACTGCTATGGCGCGGAACCCGCTGACCTTCAAAGACATTGATCCGGCGCAGGCCGATTACTGCTCCTCTGGGGTGCCGTACCATACCACTATGTTCGGCCCATGCGGCACGAGTGACGCCGCCGAGGTCCATAACAGCGGCGAGGTATGGTGCGTAACCCTGTGGGAGGCGCGGGCCAACCTGATCAACCGATACGGCTGGGCCGTCGGCAACCAACTCATCCTGCAACTGGTCACGGACGGAATGAATTTCTCGCCACCTAATCCGACCTTTCTGCAAGCCCGCGATGCCATCCTCCAAGCTGACCTGGTAGATACCGGTGGGGCCAACCAAAAGGAATTATGGGCGGCCTTTGCCAAACGTGGCATGGGTTTCAGTGCCACCTCACCCGCCAGTTCCATCACCGCGGGTGTCCATGAATCCTTTGATCTGCCTGACGATCTCCGGATTACTCCAACCAGCGGATTTACGGCTATAGGCCCCGTGGGCGGACCATTCAGTCCCAACGCGATCAGCATCATCCTCACCAACGTCGGAACCAATTCGTTCAGTTGGACGAATATTAACACTGCCACATGGCTGGATGTGTCGCCTGCGGGCGGCACGCTCACGCCGGGCGGCGGGTCCACCACGGTGACTGCCAGTGTGAATGCCTTGGCCTCCAGCCTACCGATGGGGATTTACTCAAGCACGGTCTTGTTCTTCAATCTGAGCAGCCATGTGGGGCAAAGCCGGCAGTTCATTTTGCGGGTGGGACAGCCGGACTACTATACCGAACTCTTCGACAGCACGACGAACGATCTGGCGTTTCAAACCATCACCTTCACTCCCGATGGGAGCGCGAGTTTCTACTCAGTCTGTCGCAAAGTGGCGACCAACTTCCCGACCGATCCGACGGGCGGCACCACTCTTTCGCTGAGTGACGATTCCTACACCAGCGTCACGCTAACCGGGACGAACACCGCGGCGATTTACAACACCCGTCGGAACATCTTGTACATTGGCAGCAATGGCTACCTGACGATGAACGCCGGCGACTCCTACATGGTCGAATCGTTTGCCAGCCACTTCAATCTCCCGCGCGTCTCGGCCTTGTTCCATGACCTGAACCCCGGGGTCTCGGGGACCGTTTCCTGGAAGCAACTCGCCGACCGAGCCGCAGTGACCTTTCAGGGCGTGTGTGAGTACGGGACTACCCTGCCGAACAGCTTCCAAATCGAGATGTTCTTCGACGGCCGCATCCGACTGACCTATCTGACCATTAACTGCCAATACGACCTGGTGGGACTGTCGGCCGGACAGGGAGTGCCGGCCGGCTTCATCGCGAGTGACTTCAGCCGTTACTCGATCTGCGTGCCGCCCGATGCGCTGGTCGTGACTCCTGATGCCGACCTTGCTTCACAGGGATACCAAGGCGGACCTTTCACGCCCGCGAGCACGACTTATACCCTGAGTAACGTAGGTGCGAATTCATTGCACTGGTCGGGTGCCGCCAACCAATCGTGGGTGACGATAGATTTGTCCGGTGGGATCCTGACCCCCGGCGCTTCCACCAACATCACCGTGCTAATCAACGCGAACGCCCAAAGCCTCAGCAGCGGCACGTACAACGCCAGCGTCACCTTTAGCAACCTGATTACCGGCTTCGCGCAAAGCCGTGCGGTATCACTGAGCGTGGTGGCTATCCCCGGCAGCATCTTCGTGTTGGATTCAATTCCGCCCGAAGGCGACCTGCGGATGCCGTTTGGCGACGTGATCGCCAGCGTGGCGCGGACCGAGCAGATCACGGTAATTAACACCGATCACCACCATAGTCTGGTCATCACCAACATCGCTTTGACAGCAGACCAGTACGCTGAGGACTTCAACGACGGGCTCGCTCAGGGTTGGGTGCCAGACATCCCGGCCGACTGGCAGGTGGTCAGCGGAGAATACCGCGCGCAGAGCATCGATGGCTTTATGTTCTCACGCTACGCAGGGCAGGAATGGGCTGACCTGACTGTGCAGATGAGTTGTCGGCGCACTGGTCAGCCCGGGAACTCCGCCGCAGTGGTGCTGCGAGCGACGCCAGACTTCGATGATTCCGTGGGCTCGGGTTACGTTTTCCAGATCACGACGAGTGGTTCTTATGGAGTCTGGAAGCAGGTCGGCGGGGCCTCTTCTTGGTTGCAGTCCTGGACCACTTCACCCGCTATCAGCGCGAGCACTAATGTGCTGGCGGCGGTGGCCCAAGGCAGCCTGCTGAGCTTTTACGTGAATGGCATCCTGATCTGGAGTGGCACCGACACGGCGCTCGCCAGCGGACGAATCGGACTCGGGGGCTACTCCGATGCTTCGTTTGTAGCGACACATTATTTTGATAACGTGATCGTGGGCGCACCGCTAGCTTTGCTGGCCCTGGGCGCTGAGCAGGCGTGGTACAACCAGCAAGCCGTGCCGGGGGGTCAACGAGCCTTCGCGCCCGCGGCGAAGGGGCCGGCGTACCCCGGGAAACCCGAATCGAGGCCGACGCCAGGCACGTTTCTGGCCAACCTGTCTGCGACCAACGGCCCGTGGCGGTTGGACAATCTGCCCAACTTCCCATACACCTTGCCGCCGTACGGGGTGCTAACACTTGATCTAACCTATTCGCCTGCGACCGTGGCGTCCAACATCGCCAAGGTGGTGATCGACAGTAACGACGCCGACCAACCGCGCACGGAGGTGCAACTGAGCGGGCAGGGGATTGCTGATTACCTGCAGGTGACGCCCGCCACCGGCTTCGCTTCGCAAGGCCCACGCGGCGGTCCGTTTAGCCCCGGCTCGACCAGGTATGTGCTGAGCAACACCAGCCCCAGCACCATCAATTGGTCCATCTCCCACCCCCAGAATTGGGTGAATGTCTCAGCGACCAACGGCACGCTTGCCGCTAACGCGTCTGTGACTGTGACGGTTGTCCTCACAGCGCTGGCCAATGCCCTGCCGGTAGGGCTGCAATCTGACAGCCTGCTATTCACCAACTTCACCACGACCGCCGTCCAGCGACGGGGGGTCACGCTGAACGTCCAGACACCGTTCATTGCCGTCACCAACGTTGGCGCGGCACTGCTGGCCGAAAGCTGCGGCTCAGGCAATGGCGCCATCGATCCGTGGGAAACCGTCACGGTGAATCTGGGCCTCGGCAATTTCGGCAACATCCCTGCCAGCAACGTGGTGGCGACGTTGCTGGCGACCGGGGGCGTGATTTTGCCCAGCGGCCCTAAAAGCTACGGCACGCTTTCGGCCGGAGGATCGGCGGTATCCAACGCGTTCACGTTTACCGCAATCGGCACGTGTGGCGGGTCGCTGGTGGCCACACTTCAACTCCAGAGCGGAACTACTAACCTGGGTACGGTTGCCTTCTCCTTCCGCCTCGGCGTGCCGGGGGGCGTCTTTACCGAGTTCTTTAGTGAGAGGTTTGATGGCGTGACTGCGCCGAACCTGCCGCCCGGCTGGACCGCCTCCTTGAGTGGCGCCGGGACGCCGTGGGCTGCCACCACTGCGCTGCGCGATACGCTGCCCAACGCCGTCTTCGCTCCGGACCCCAGTAGCCCCAGCGAGAATTGGCTCACTTCGCCCTCATTTTACCTGCCGGCAGGCGGCGCGCAACTCAAGTTCCGCCATGCCTACAACACCGAATCCTGCTGCGACGCCGGCTGGCTCCAGATATCGATTGCCGGCGGGGCGTTCACCGACATTCTGGCCGCCGGAGGCAGTTTTGTGACGAACGGTTACAGCGCCGGAATCGGTTGGCGAGGTGCCTCGGCCGGCTACCCAGGCTTCATCTCCACGATTGCGAATCTTCCCGATGCTACTGCCAATCAAAACATACAGTTGCGCTGGCGGTTTACCTCGGACAGCAGCGTTGCGGGAATTGGCTGGTACGTGGACACGGTGTCGGTCGGCGGAGATTACACCTGCTGCGTTGACCCGGCTGTTGCCACGCATTTCACCTGGGACACGATCCCTTCGCCACAGTGTCCCAACGTGCCGTTCCAGGTCACCATCCGGGCGCGGAACGACGCTGATGGCGCAGCGACGAATTTCACAGGTGTCCTTGCCTTGACTGGCTTGGGATCAGCGCCGGTGACCAACACCATTCTGGCGTCGCCGGTCTTCACCGTTTCCGGCAGCGGTACCTTTACGTTTGGATACTCCTTTATACCCAATGCGAACCTGACGGTGACACATTTGCGTCATTGCTTCGGCACCAAGGTTTCCATCTGGACGGATTCCGGCACGCTTGTTGCCAGTCAGAGTGTCAGCAGCACTCCGGGCACCTGGGTGGAAACGGCGCTGTCCTCACCAGTGCAACTAACCGCCGGCACCACCTACCGGGTGGCTGCCTATACGGGCGGCGGAAGTTACTACTGGCGCACGGACCTAGGCACAACGTTCCCGAACGGGACTATCAATCAGGCCTATTATTCGACGGTTGACGGCTTCCCAAACAACGCAACTCCCAACGCCCGCTGGTGGTTTGTTGACCTGCGTTACACTGTGGCACCATCTGCCCCGCTGGCCATTATCCCGAGCGTCTCAGCGAACTTCACGCAAGGAGTCTGGACAGGCTCGATTACCGTTCCGCAGGTTGTTCCCAACCTGGTGTTGCGAGCAGACGACGGCCTTAGACCCGTCGCCCTCGCCAATTCTATCGACGTAGTCAACCCGCCGAGCCTTGGGACGGAGTCCTATGGCGACATCCTGCTGCTGCTCTGGCCCGTCTGGTCCGTCGGATCGCCGACTTTCGTGCTGGAAACAGCAACCAGTCTCTCGCCGGACACCTGGGTGCCGATTGCCAATCCGCCATTGCAGATTGAGGATATTTACGTGGTTCCCGTGGATACGTCCGAACCTCAGCGCTACTATCGCCTGCGGCTGACCAGTCCATGAAAGGCCGCTGCGCCGCCAGGGAATATTCCCCACCGCTCCTCAGAGGTGGTGGGGCGCTAGAAAAGTCTGAACCCCGAAGGTCTGCATCCTGATGCGGATCTCGGGTTGCCTGTTTCTACTTCCCGACCTTCAGCACCAGCAGCCAATCGCCGGGATCAGGCGTCGGGAATTGGCAGGAGCGTCCAGCCAACACGGCCACGGCGGGGTTGTTCTCACCCGTGCGCGGATTGAACCAGGAAACCGTAGGGGAGTGCGGGAGCGCGTCGAGGAATAGGTCCAGCGTGCGGTCCTCCGGTGCATAGACGATCGAAAAGTCCTTGGCCTCGGTGCCGGCTGCTGCGATGAACCGCCGCGGCGACTGCTCACCCGGTTGTGTGGCCACGGCCTTCGGCTCCGGGCGTACTCTCCAAAAGTCGATCGAGGTCATGAAACTAGCCAGCGACGACATCTGTTTGGCCGCCGGCATGAATAACGCCTTGTGCCACGTCGGCAAGTCAGCCGCTTTGGTCTGCTCGTCCTTCGGTCCGACGTTCGCATTCCAGTTCGCCACGCCCTGTCCGCCATAGCTGACCCCGGCGGGGGGCGCCAGGAGCAGGCTCCAATAAGCTGCGTGCCGCACATCGTCCGAGCTGAAGCGCTTACCGGTCTGGGCGATGACCCCATATTCATAGGGCAGGACGGGGATCAAAGGCCGGCTGGGTTCCTTCTTCCATTCCGCCGCCAGCGGCCCGGTGAAAGTCCACTTAAGCGCGTCGTCCGTGATGTCCGTTACGCTTTGGTAGCCGAACACATCCACCCACTTCTGATCGCGAAACTCGTCGAGCAGCCACTGCGTTTCACCGGGGAACAGGACCACCGGGGCATGTGTTCGTGCGCCAAACACGGCTTGCCCGATCCGCTTCCAGCGTCCGACGTTCCTGGCTCCGCTGTCGCCCTCGAAGGCGATCAACCATACTACCGGGTTGGCGCCCCAGCGGGCGACGATGTAGCGGGTCAGCAACTCGGCTTGATCGTCGGGCAGCGCTGCGATGGCGTTCGTTTGCGAGGGCAGTTCCCGGAACGGAGCAATGGCGCTCAGGATGCCCGCCTGACCCAACACGTCCAGTTTGGCGTCCAGCCGTTTGAAGAAGTTGGGATTGATCGCAATGCGATCGGGAAAGCCGCCGTAGGCGGACTCATTCTTCAGGTCCTCGCCGGGGGCCGCCGCCCATTGAGCCACCGTGAACCGTTGCGACGCCCGCACGCCGGCGTAATACTCCCAATCCTTGAGCCCGGACATCCGCGCGCCGTTCCAGACGGTGTCCGCCAGCCAGAAGAAAGGTCTGCCGTCGGCGTGTTCCAGATGCCGCCGGTCGAGCGCCACGCGCACCCGACCGTGCTTGGCGAAACGTGTCAGACCCGTAGCGGCGGTGCAGATGAATTCGCCGAACTCGTTGTGCAGCCCATCGTTGGTCTTGTCGGAACAGACAGTCCTGAACTTCCAGCGTCCCGGCTGGTCGGGCGAGAAGCGCACCCGCCAGGTCCGGCCGCCGTCCCAGAACCCGTCCACCTCATTCGTCTCGCCCATTGGCGACTTGAAAATCACTCGCAGCGAAACGTCTTGCACGGGATTCGAGTAAGGCACGGTGCTCTTGAATGACTGCTCGAAACGGCCCCACTTGGCAATGACTGCCGGTTTGCCAGACGCCGCAGCCCGGGGCACTGCCGCCAGCAGCAGGAAATGACATGCTACAGTCAACCGGATCCAGGTGAAACCAATGTTCCGCATCATGTGAATTCCTTTCCGTTTGTTCGGTTCCAATCAGACAGCAAACCGTGGCAGGTGTCAAACCATAGCTGGCCTTGCATCTTGCTTTCCCCGGTGCCGTTGACAAAGTGGCGGAGCGCCAGCGTCCCCGCCGGCTTAAGCCCCTGAGATTCCGCGTGAATGGTTCGGCCATTCTGCATTCTTCCTTCTGCATTCACTTTCAGTCAGTAGTCCGTGGTCTCCAGGCTTTGTGGGAGCCTTGTAGGAGCATGAGGGACGCATTGGGGTGGCTTTGTAGGAGCTTTAAGGTGGCTTTGGGGTGGCTACCGCCTGGCTAGCAACACGCATTGGGGTGGCTTTGATGTCGCATTGATGTGGCTTGGGTACCATTACCCGATGGGTGACTCGGTTGCTAGGGAGAGGGCCGGGGTGTATGTCCATTGAATTAGAGAAGTTACCCCGCGAGACGCGGGGTAAGGATGGCCGTGCTAACCCCGCCGATTCCCATCACCCCAGCCCGATGGAAAATCCGAAATCCGAAGGAGGGCCGAAATCCGAAATCCGAAAACCGAAGGGCGAACGTTAGCTGCCGGGTCGCGCCGCCGCCGCCGAGCGATGGAAAAACCGAGCTGCGGAAGGGTGGGGAGTGGTCCACACAGAAGTTGCCCACAGAAGTTGCGCACGGGGCTTTCGGATTTCGGCTTTCGGATTTCCTTCGGATTTCGGGTTTCGGGTTTCGGATCTCCGCTCCGCCGCGCCGCTGCCGCCCAAAACGTCTTTGGCACGCGGGAGACCGAGCCTCAATTCCTAGCGGCATGGGACAAGAATGTCCGCGCTCCAGTCACCCGTGCCAACAACGTTGGAAAAATGTGCGATGCGCACCCCCAGATCGTAACGATCTGGACAGAAGACCATTGCGCCCCACTTTGGCCTTGATGCTGAGCAGACCTATTCGTCATCGAAATCTCATTATCACTGGACGCCGGCGCCGGCTCAGTTTCAAACCGCCCTGCGGCCAGGCGCAGAACGCTCAACTCCGAGTAGTGCCTGGATGATTGCCGCTGGATGATCGCGGCTTGAACGATTTATCCCCCTGGGGTACGGTCGAGCGCATGTCCACCATAAGAGTTGCAGGCGCTTCGGCGCGGACGATTTCGGTCGAGCAGGCAGCGGGCCTCGTCAGGTCCGGCATGTGGCTCGACTACGGCGTCTCGTTGTGCCAGCCGGACGTGTTCGACGTAGCGCTCGCCGCCCGCAAGGACGAGCTCAAGAACGTAAAGATCCGCTCCTGCCTGACGCTGAAGCCGCGTGCGGTGCTGGAGGCGGACCCCGCCGGCGAACACTTCTTCTGGTTCAGCCTGCATTTCTCGGGCTACGACCGGAAACAGCATGACGCCGGTCGGTGCAACTACCTGCCGCTCAACCTCGGCGAGCTGCCGGACTTTTACCGCCGCTTCATTGATCCGGTGGACGTCGTTATTCTCAAGACTTGTCCGATGGACGAGGGCGGCTACTTCAATTTCAGCGCCGCCAATCTCTGGCACCGCCCAATCATCGAACGCGCGAAGGTGGTGATCGTTGAGGTTACCCGCGGCCTGCCGTACGTCTTCGGCGAGGGAAACGGCGTTCACGTCAGCGAGGTCGATTACATCATCGAGGGCGACCACCAGCCGGCCCCGGAGCTGCCCAATCCGCTGCCGACCGAGATCGACCGCGCCGTCGCGCGCCGAATCGCAGCCGAAGTCGAGGATGGCTCCTGCCTTCAGATCGGCATCGGCGGCATGCCAAATGCGGTCTGCACGCTGCTGTTAGAAAGCGGCGTCCGTGATCTCGGCGTGCACACCGAGATGTTAACCGACGGCATCGTCGAGCTTTACAAGGCCGGCCGCATCACCGGCTCCCAGAAAACGCTCAACCCGGGCAAGATGGTATTCACCTTCGCGCTCGGCTCCAAGGCCCTGTATGAGCTGACCGCCCGCAATCCGGATGCCCTCTGCTGCCCCGTGGACTACACGAACTTGCCGCACAGCATCATGCGCAACGACCGGGTGATCTCGATCAACAACACCACGCAGATGGATCTGCAGGGCCAGGCTGCCTCTGAATCCGACGGCCACCGCCACATCAGCGGCACGGGCGGGCAACTGCAGTTCGTGCGTGGCGCCTACGCGTCGCAAGGAGGCAAGTCCTTCATCTGCCTCGCCTCCACCTACGAGAAGCGTGGCGAGCGCAAGAGCCGGATTGTCCTCAACCTGACACCCGGCAACGTCGTGACCACCCCCCGCACCGACGTGATGTACGTCGTCACCGAATACGGCATGGTGAACCTCAAGGGAAAGACGGTGGCTGAGCGCGCCCAGGCGCTCATTGCCATTGCCCATCCTGACTTCCGCGAGCACCTCGAGCGCCAAGCCCACGAGCACCGGCTAATCCCGCGTGGCTTCTCGTGCTGACGCGTCGTGGGATCAGGCGCGCGCGCAGAGGTCTTCCGAAGCTCCGCGTAACGGCTCCGGTCGCATAGCCCGTGAAACGCCGCGTCGGGAGAGCGCGGCATCTCGACGACTCACTTCAAGGCGGCATTGACCGAGTAGGTTCCGCCTGGCTCGGTCGCGAGCGTGGTAGCAGTGGCACCGGAACGCAGACGGCAGGGGCCGCCGAGTTTGGAGCGGATTGCGGCCTGGGTCAGTTGCCCATCCGCCCAGGCGACATCCACTTCGAAGCCGCCGCGGGCGCGGAGACCCTTGACGCTGCCGGTGGGCCAGCACTTCGGCAAGGCGGGCAGCAGGTTGATTTCGTTCTCGTGGGATTGCAGCAGCATTTCGCACATGCCGCCGGTGATGCCGAAGTTGCCATCAATCTGCATCGGCGGGTGGAGGCCAAACAGGTTCAGGCAGGTGTTACGATTGGCGAGCAGGCTCTGAACCATCCGGTGCGCACTTTCGCCGTCGTGGAGTCGGGCGTAGAGGGCGCAGCGCCACGCGAACGACCATTCTCGCACATCGGAATCTGCCGCCTCGCCGCGAGCGATGAGAGATTTCCTGGCCGCGGCCGCCAGCTCGGGCGTCCGGGTGGAGCTGATCCAGTTGCCGGGGAATACCGCGAACAAGTGCGAGGTGTGGCGGTGGTGATCGTTTGGGTCATCGCGGTCGGTCATCCATTCCTGGAGCTGGCCCCATTTGCCGATTTTGGGTGCGAGGAGTTTGTCGCGCAACGCGGCGATCTTCGCGCCGTATGCGGGGTCCATGCCGAGGGCTTCGCTGGCGGCAACATAGTTGTTGAAAAGGTCCCAGACGATTTGCTGGCAGTAGCTGACACCGTCCTCTTGCGGACCGTGCTCCGGGGACCAGCCATCCGGGATGACGAGCCGCCCGTCGGGCAGCGCTTTGAGCCGTGCTTCCCAGAATTCGCAGGTCTCCTTAATCACCGGGTAGGCGACGGTGCGAAGCCACTCCTTGTCGCCCCCAAAGGCGTAGTGCATCCAGAAGTGCTGGCAATACCAGGCGTTGGCGGGCACGTCCCACTGCCAGCCCTCGTCGCCGTTAATGCCGTGGGAGGTGCGGACGGCCCAGCCGCCTCCCTTGCCGGAAGCGGTCGCGAACCGCTTCTCCGCAGCCGTGGCTTTTCGCCACGGTTCGAGCTGGCTGACGATGAGGTCGAATAGTGTCGTGTGGCACTCGGCCAGGTTCGCTGCCTCCGCGGGCCAGTAGTTCATCTGGATGTTGATGTTCGCATGGTAATCGCTGTGCCACGGTGGGTCGTTGCTGTCATTCCACAGCCCCTGCAAATTGGCCGGCAACCCGCCCGGCCGCGAACACGAGATCATGAGGTAGCGGCCATACTGGAAGAGCAACGCCTCCAACTCCGGGTCGCCACCCTTGTCTGCGTGCAATACTTTGCGCGGATCCATCGGCAACCTGAGCCGCTCGGCTGGCGTTTTGCCCACGTCTAATGCCACCCGGTTGAACCACGACTGGTATTCGGCGATGTGAGTCGCCCTCAGCTCATCGTATTTCTTCGTCCCTGCGGCGGCTAGCCGCTTCTCAATCGCGGCATGCGGGTCTTCGCCGCGATAGTGGCGCGCGTAGTCCCGGGCATAATCCGTGCCCGCCGCGACGAACAGCGTCAGGTGATTGCAGTTCTTGAACTCGAGTTTGCCGTCGCCCGCCTCGAGCGTGCCGCCGTCGTTAAGTGCCACCAGCTTCGCCTCGTATTTCAAACCGTTATCCAAGGCACCGGCAAAGGTGAGGGAGTTCCCCGCTGCCGCGGTCGCTTCCTTGTGCGCGCCCTTGAGTCGCACCGTGCCGGTGCAGGCACCCGGTCGGTCTGCCGAGAAGGTTAAGACCATCACCCGGTCCGGCTGCGACGCAAAGGCCTCCCGTCGGAAGGTGACGCCACCGGATTGATAGGTCACGCTGTGAATGGCTGTCGCGAGGTCCAGGGACCGCCGGTAGTTCTCGACTGTGCCGGAGGCAGCTTCCGTCCCGAGGTCCACCAGGAGTTCGCCCAGCATCTGGTAGGCCCCCATCTTCGCATAGTCTTCGGTCGAGATTTCGGTGCCCGTCCATAGGCTGATCTCGTTGAGCACAACGCGTTCCCGTTTCGGCCCGGCATAAATCAGTCCGCCGAACATGCCGTTACCGATGGGCAACGCCTCGTTCATACCCGGGTTGGCCGGTTTGTTATACCACAGTATCAGGTCGCCGGCGTAAACCGGGCTGGCACAGATCAACGCAGTCATCCAGGCGAGTAAGGCTCTCTTCATGTGTTTCCAGTTCGTGATGCCGGCATTATGCCACGGCCAAGCGGCCAAAGTCACAACTGAAATCAGGGAATCCACCCTCCGCCGCGAGCTAAAGTATGGTAGAGCCCTGGAACCCTGCCCTGCCTGCTTCTCCCGTTAAGCCCCAAGCCCCGCCACCTGCTGTCACCCATTGCCTGTCGGCTATCGGCTATTCTGCCCGGCGCCCCCGAACGGAGCTTGGCGCTCTGGGGGACATCCTGCTATAAACAGGCCGCTCCCAATGGAGCTTGATTCAAACCATGAAATACCCAATCGCACTTCTGGTGCTGGCGCTGGCGCCGCACCTCGCCTCGGCCAAAGAGATCCATGTCTCCACCAAGGGAGACGATTCGAACAAGGGCTCCGCATCCAAGCCATTCAAGACGATCTCCGCTGCCGCTCGGGTCGCCCAGCCGGGCGATGTGATCACCGTCCATCAGGGGACCTATCGCGAGCGGATAAACCCGCCGCGCGGCGGAGAATCGGATGCTCGGCGCATCACCTACCAGGCCGCCAAGGGCGAGCGAGTCGAGATCAAAGGTTCCGAGGTGATCACCAACTGGGTAAAGGTCCAGGACGACGTGTGGAAGGCAACCTTGCCGAATGCTTTCTTTGGCAGCTTCAACCCCTACAGCGACCTCATCCGCGGCGACTGGTTCAATCGGCTGGGCCGGGACCATCACACGGGCGCCGTCTATCTCAATGGCGACTGGCTCATCGAGGCGGCCAAGCTGGAAGAAGTCCTGATGCCGCCAGGCACCAGCCCGGCTTGGCTGGCAAAGGGCCGCGACCAATACCTGCTCAATGTGGCGTGGCTGCGGCCCGGCAAAGCCACCGGCAATGCCGGCCGGATTCCGGCCACCAGCTACGCGGCGAAGAACGGCACCCAGAATGCCCCGTGCACGGAAGGGGGCGAATGTATCGGCTTTATCGAGCATGGCCACTGGGTGCGCTATGAGCACGTGGACTTTGGCGCGGGCACCGAGCAGATCGAGATTCGGGCGGCGTCGGCCTCTGGCGGCGGCATCATCGAGATCCGCCTGGACCGGCCGGACGGCGAACTGCTGGGCACTTGTCCCGTGCCCAACACCGGTGAATGGCAGGACTGGGTGTCCTTCCCGGCCCGAATTAAACCGGTGAGCGGGATTAAGACGTTGTGCCTGGTGTTCAAAGGGCCCCCGTCGGCCCCGCTGAACGCCCCATTGTGGTTCGCGCAGGTGGATGCCTCGAACACGACCATCTGGGCGCAGTTCCCGCGCGTCAATCCGAACGAGCAACTGGTCGAGATCAACGTCCGCCGCACCGTGTTCTACCCGGACCAGCCGGGCCGCAACTACATTACCGTGCGCGGCTTTACCCTGCGCGACGCCGCCACCCCCTGGGCACCGCCGACCTCCGAACAGGTCGGCCTGATCGGCACCCACTGGAGCAAGGGCTGGATTATCGAGAACAACGTGATCAGCCACTCCGTCTGCTCCGGCGTCGCCCTCGGCAAACACGGCGACAAGTATGACAACACCTCCGCCGACACCGCCGAGGGCTACGTCAAGACCATCGAGCGCGCCCACGCGCACACGATCGCCTGGACCCGGGAGAACATTGGCCACCATTGCGTCCGCAACAACACGATCTCGCACTGCGAGCAGACGGGCGTTGTTGGCAGCCTCGGCGCCGCGTTCAGCACCGTCACCGGCAACACCATCCATGACATCCATGTCCGCCGCCTCTTCACCGGGGCCGAGATGGCCGGCATCAAGTTCCACGCCGCCATAGATTCGGTCATCGCCCACAACCACATCTACCGGACCTGCCTGGGCCTCTGGCTGGACTGGATGGCCCAGGGCACCCGCGTATCCGGCAACCTATTCCATGACAACGCCAGCAACGATCTGTTTGTCGAGGTGGACCATGGGCCGTTCCTGGTGGACAACAACCTGTTCCTGTCCGCCGGCAACCTATTGGACATGTCAGAGGGCGGGGCTTACGTGCATAACCTGTTCGCCGGCAAGATTACCAACCGCCCCGAGCCCGGGCGCGAGACACCTTTTCATCCCGCCCACAGCACCACCGTCGCCGGCCTCGCCACTACCAAGGGCGGCGACGACCGCTATTACAACAACCTCTTCGTGGGCAATGGCGAAAAGTTGACCAGCGACCGCAAGGGCAACCTGACCGAGCTGCGCTGGATCAGCAGCCTCGGGCTATGGGGCTATAGTGGCCGTGAGCAGCCACTCTTCACCGGCGGCAACGTCTATTATTGGGGCTCGGAACCCTACGCCCGCGAAACCAGCCCCGTCGTCCTGCCTGGAACCAATCCCAAAGTGAAACTCGTGGAGCAGGGCGACCAGTTCATCCTCCAGATCAGTCCCGGGTCGGGGCTCAAGCAGGCCAACACTTCCCTCGTCACGACCGGCACCCTTGGTCGGGCCAAGACCCCCGGGCTCTCTTATGAGAATGCCGATGGCACACCGCTGAAGGTGGACAAGGACTACTTCGGCAAGCTGCGCAGCAAGACGAACCCAACCGCCGGCCCCTTCGAGCATCCCGGCGATGGCGATCTCAAACTCAAAGTCTGGTGACTCCCTAAATGGGACTTCTTCCTCCAGGGCCAAAGGCCCGCCGCATACCAGCCTGGGGCAACGCCCCAGGTCCATGGCCACAAATAACCCATAAGCGCCAACGGCGCGTTCCATCCGTTCGGCATCGTGCGTGGATGGACGGTGAATGGCACATGACGGTCGGCTGGGGCGGACTTTCAGCCCTCTTGGTGCTTGCGCCTTGATACCTGGGGCGTTGCCCCAGGCTGGCACAGAGGCGCGCCGTTGGCGCTGACGGAGGCGAGTGCCGACTGTCCCGGAAGCAAACGCCATGGTTCAATCCCACACATAAGCCTCGTCGTATTGCACCCCATATTTCTTCAGGAACATCCGAAACTCGTCTTGAAACGTCCGCGTTCGGTGATGTTCCGCCTGGTCGTTGATGTAAGCGCAAAGGGAATCCAAGTCCGTCGGGCCGACCGAGAAGCAGCCATAGCCGCGTTGCCATGAGAATCCCGCGAGATCAGGTGCTTGGGTCTTCAGCCATTTGGATGACGAGGTCTTCACGTTCTCCACCAGGTCAGCAATCGTGAGAGTGCGCGACAGTCGGATTGCCAGATGAACGTGGTCTGCCACGCCGCCTGCGCGGTAACATTCACAGCCGGCGTTGCGCGCGACCGTCGCAAGATATGCGTGGAGTTTGGGCCGCACCTCGGCATCGAGCAGGGCGTGGCGGTCCTTCGTGCTGAAGATGATGTGGACAACTACGAGGCTTAGGGATTGTGGCATAACGTAGATCTTGGGCCAAAGGCCCGGTTCATACCAGCCTGGAACAACGCCCCAGCCTGAAAGTGCTGAAAATGACGTGGATGCCCACGAGGCTCAGGGATTGTGGCATCGCGCAGACCCAGGGCCAAAGGCCCGCCGCATACCAGCCTGGGGCAACGCCCCAGGTCCATGGCCACCAATGAACCCTGAGCGCCAACGGCGCGTTTCATGCGTTCGGTATCCTGCGTGATGGGGTGATGAATGGGGTATGGCGGTGCGTTGGGCCGGGCTTTCAGCCCTTTTGGTGCTTGCGCCTTGATACCCTGGGGCGTTGCCCAGGCTGGTATAAAAACGCGCCGTTGGCGCTGACGGAGGCGAACGTCACCTACGTCGATAGCTGGAGCAGCAGGGTGCGGCGGTCTTTCGTGCCGAAAATGCCGCGGATGCCCACAAGGTTCAGGGATTGTGGCATCGCGCAGACCCAGGGCCAAAGGCCCGTTTCATACCAGCCTGGGGCAACGCCCCAGGTCCATACCAGCAAACAACCCATAAGCGCCAACGGCGCGTTCCATCCGTTCGGCATCGTGCTTGATAGGCTGATAAATGGCGCATGACGGCGGACACCAACCACTTTGGCAAGCAGCGCAGCAAGTGGCGTCAGTTCGCTGCAACGTAGATATTATCACCCTGATCCGCGTAGCTCTCGTAAACGTGC
>CAIWJG010000584.1 GCA_903912925.1 uncultured Verrucomicrobia subdivision 3 bacterium
AATGGGATTTCTTCCCTTTCATGGCTGTGAACCATGCCAGTTGTCGTCGAACGCCTGCCGGATGTGGGCAACGGCCGTGTTTACCCTCCACCGAAACTGGTTCGCGAAGGCACTGCGGTCGTCCGGGGACGGGTTGGGCGCATTACTGTAAAGGCGGTGCTCTTTGGTGGGGGTTCCAGAGTCCACGGCGATTTCATTGTGGTGCGGTAAAAGGCCGCGCACCTTGTAGTCCGAGGCGCTGGACAATACCAACGGAATGCTGGTCAAGCCCTCCCAGAACCCAGCCTTTGGATCATATTTCTGGGCGTACCGCCCCGAGATGAGTTGGCCTGCCCACTGATTGGCCGCGTCCTGCCCGGTGCCGGGGCACAGATTTGCGTTGGTCGAGCACTTGCCCGATGTCAGATCGAACGGAGGCAGGGACGTGGCGGCAGGAGTCGCGGTATAAGCTGGGGTTCCGGTCAGCGCTACGTCGGGCGCATAGAGCAACGCTTGGCCATCGGCGGCCACAGCGTCCTGAAGTTGGGCGAAATGGACATAAGACGAGTGCGCGTAGAAATCCCCCATGGCGTGGCCCGCCGCGCCCAAACTCTCCCAGTCCGAATTGTCAGCGTTGAACTTCGCCAAGTGCTGCCCCACACCCTCCCAGCCTGCCGCGAGGTAGCCGTCATCGAAGTGGTCGCGGGGGTCGTATGTGGCAATGTTGGCATCGAGGCAGAGGCTCTTGCGCTTGATAGCGGCCATCGCAGCCTGCGAAATCCGACCTCCCAGCGCTGTGTCGAAGATAGTTTCATGAACCGTGGCGGCAAAAGCCGGATCGAACTTGTTCCAGAAGTTTCGGCGACCGCCACAATAGTCGTCAAACCGCTGGCGCAGATCGAGCTGCGCAGAGCGGATCAACCACAGGTGGTCGGCATTGAAGACATAATGAGGCACGTACTCGGTGGGGTATCGCTCGACCGTGGCGGCTTGAGCGGTCGGGGCGAGTGGCTTCCGATCCACCAGAACGGTGGGTTCAAGAATTTCCCAGACGCCGCTTTCATTCTGGTACATTACCCAGCAGTGATCGTGTTTTCGGACCTTCCCACGAGGCTGATGGATCAGGAGCGAACCGAGCGCGACGCGAACGCAGTAATTGCTCACCCCCGCCGCCATAAGCAGCGCCGCCAGCAAGAAGGCTAAGTCTTCGCAGTCGCCGCCGCCTTGCGCCAGCGTCTCATCGGGATACAGCCAAGCGTCGGGGCAGTGCCGCGTTTTATTGTAGGATTTGAGGTAGCGCAGCGTGCCGAAGAACTGGGCGATCTTGTCGGTGCGGAAGTCGAAGCTGCCGCGGGTGTGGGAACGAAACAGCGCCTGATCGGCTGGCGGCAATGCCTTGACCAGCCCGCCGAGCTTTTCGCCCACGACCGCATTGTCCGCCGTGGTCAGATACTCCCGAATGTCGATGGGATACCTTAGCCCGGTGCGAGGGATGGGCCGGCAGGCCGGGATGACCGGTTTGTGGATGATCTCATCACCACTCCAGTTCCAAGCCTGCCACCGGAGAACAGAAGAAACTTGTAAGCACATGACACCACAATCCTACGGGCAAAACGTGAGTCAAGCTCGCTTTTTTGGGCGTGACTTTCGCGAGCAATATACGCACGCAGCGTCTCAAAACTCTCAGGTGGCTTACCGCGCAACGCTGCTCGTAATCTTCGAGCGACGGGAGCTTCATCAGGGCACGTTTGGCTAGTGGAAACCGGCTGAGATTGTTTCTTGCTCTTAGATCTGCTTCCCTCTCGATTCAGAGCACGATGAAAAAGATAATGCTACTTGCGGTTTCGCTTGCCTGGGCGATGCCCGGCCCTGCGCAATCGCCCACGGTGCCCGCACCGGGAAATGTCACACCGGCGTCAGCGAATCTGTTTGCTCACGCCTACAAAGGGGCACGCGCAAATTTCACCGGCCAGGTTGGTTACGAGTTCATCCCCGCCGCCAAGCTTCGCGTCACGGCGCTCGGGCGCTCGGTGAGCGGCGGCAGGCTGCAACGCAACCACCAGATCATTCTTTGGGACACTACGACAACGAAGCGGTTGGCGAACGTGACCGTGTCGCCGGCTTCCGAAGTGGATTCTGGCAGTTATGCCTCTGAGCTGCTGAAGGTGCCGGTTTGGCTTTCACCCGGCCAGGCTTATCGCATCACGTCCAGTGAGGAGGCGGGCGGCGACCCGTTTTTCGACATCGCGGACGTAGGCGAACATCAGGCTGCGGTTGAGGTGCGCTCGGGCGTTTTCGCCACGGGTGACACCTACCCCGCGCAAACCTACGGCCACGCGGAACAGGGCTACGGACTGCCAACGATCTTCTTCGACGTCGCCGGTTTGGGGCCGACCCTGCTGAAGGCGGGGCGTGAACCGACGCCGTTCCTGCGCGATGTGACGACCGGTTACCTGTTGAACTGTTTCTTCATGTCGCCACGACCGTATTGCTGGCCGGGCACAGATTGCCGGCTATCCGGCTGGGAAGTGGACCGCAGCGGCGGGAATATCGCCTTTCAACCTACCTGCGGGTATCCGGAGGGTTTCGCCTTTCACGGCGACTGGTTCAAGCTGGTGGACACCAGTTCCAACGCCGCCATCATCCTCAAGCACCAAATCGCCCGCCAGACGAACGGCCAACTCACGCTGGAATTCCGCTTCAAGTTGCCGGCGCGGATGGACGGCGCGTGCTGGCAGTTGCGCGACTTGGAGCAAACCGGCGTAAGTCTGGTGACGGCGGACGGCAACCTGTGCGTCGAAGGCAGCGCTGGGAAACTCTCGGTGCTGGCACCCATTGAGGACGGACGCGAGTACGGCGTCAAAGTCGTCGCGGACCTCACTACGAAGACGGCGGACGTGTTTGTCGATGGCGACTTGAAGGCGCCGGCCGTGTCCTTCGCACATCCGGTGAGGACGATTGACTACTTCGTCGCGAAGACCGGCGATGCGGCGAGCGGGGAGATGTTCCTAAACCCGGTCAACATTTTCAAAGGATACGCGGTCAACGAGACATTCGTGACCTGTGGCGCTGGTAAATTGCCGTCAGGATGGACGAGCGATTCGGTGGAGCGAACGATTTCTGTGGAGCAGTTCGAGTGTGGCACGAAGCCTGACATCTTCAGTCTCAAGCTGGCTGCCACAGCGGAGCGGCGTGCGGCGGTCTGGAGGGACTTCGTGCCCATTCAAGGCAAGACCGTGTTCGAGTATCGTTTCCTCCTTCCGGAAAGGCGCGAGGGGGCCGGGGCCACACTCTGCGGCGGCAAGAATGGAGTCCGCGTCGCCACCGCCGGGGGCGATCTCTGCTTCTTCGACGAGAAATCTCAGCCCGTGCCGCTGGTGCGCGATTATCGCACCAACCTTTGGTACCTGGTCAAAGTGATCGCCGATCCCGCGGCGGGAACCGCGGATGTGTTTGTGAATGGCAAGCCTGCGGCGACAAAGGCGAAATTCCTTTCCGGATTCAAGTCTTTCACCGCACTGCGATTCGAGACCGAGCGGACCACTGTCATGTGGATCGACGACGTGCAGGTCTATGCGTGGCGCGAATATCCCGCCGACTACGTGCCGGAGCCGAAGCCGGTCGCGGTCAAGAACGGGTTTCTCCTGGGCGCGCAGAGCTGCAATCTCTGGCGCGAGGGCACGGCCTACGCGGGCTGGGATTACGTTTATCCCTACCGCGACAAACGGAAGCCGTATCTCGGCTGGTATGATGAGGGCCACCCGGAGGAAACCGATTGGGAGATTAAATGGCAGGTCGAACACGGCATCGGCTTCGAGCAGCACTGCTGGTATCGCCCGAACAACGCGATCAACCATCCGATCAAGGACGGAGTGCTGGACCAAGGCCTCATCAAGGGCCTGTTCAACGCGCGCTACAGCCATCTGAAGAAGTTCACCATCATGTGTACCGACGAGGGCGCGTGCGAAACCAACCCGCAGGACTGGCGCGAGAACATCATTCCTTATTGGATCGAATACTTCTTCAAAGACCCACGCTACCTCAAGCTCGACGGCCAGCCGGTGCTCTCCATCTACCACCTCGGCAATTTGCAGCGGATGTTCGGGGGCGCAGAGGGCGCGCGGGGAGCGATCCAGACGTTGCGCGACGAGGTGGCGAAAGCGGGCCTGCCCGGCATCATCGTGCTGATGGAGGACCGCACGGCCAACCCGGCCACGTTAAAGACGATGCAAGCCATCGGTGTGGACGCTTGCTATGCCTACACGTGGGGCACGCCCGACAGCCAGGTTCAGCGCAAGCAGAACGCGGCCCAACGCGACGCCGCCGCGACGGTGGGATTCCGCAGCCTGCCGAGCATCTCGATGGGCTGGGACCGCGAGGCGTGGGGCGTGCGCGAAGGCGGTTGGCTGCCGGTTGCGGATTACCGGGCGCTGGCACAGTGGGCGCGGGACGACTTCATCCCCACCCTGCCGGCAGACTCATTGGGCCGGCGCATTCTGATGCTAGCTAACTGGAACGAATTTGGTGAGGGCCATTTCCTGATGCCGTCCACGCTGGCCGGCTTCGGCTATCTCGACGCGCTGCGCGAGGTGTTCACCGCAGGCGGTCTGCACGAAGACGTGAAACCCAACGAACAACAGCAGCGCCGGTTCGGCGTGCTATATCCCAAGGACTGAGCGCTGCCGAACGATGGCTGCCACCGCTCACGGCGCCGGCGCCGTCTGCGCGGCGGCCCGCTGCTCGTAATCTTCCAACTTCACAGCCCTCGACCAATCCGCAACCTTTTGAATTTCGTCCAAAACCAGCAAGGCACCCGTCTTGTGTTCACCGGCCTTGAGTCGCGCAATCCATTGGGCATCTTAGGTACTACTTGCTTGAAAAGCGCTCCCGTTTTGTCGTTCTTGCTCATTATCGAATTCCTTTCGGGGCCAGCCCGAGGATGCTGGCGAGGTTGCTATGGAGGCGGACTACGCGGTCGGGGCTAAGTTGGGCTTTGCAAGCCAGAGTGCGGTACTTCCTGCGCGGTGCGGGCCAACGGGCGTTGCAGGGAAGTTGCATGATCATTGCAGGATTTCATGGGAGGAATGGGAGGGATACGACGAATGAGACGGGCCGCAAGGGAGTCCTGATCGAGACCGCCGTGGAGCAGCAGGGCACGATTGAATGCAGGAAATTACAGGATTTCATGGCGGTAGGAGTCCGCGAAGCACAAAAACAACAGGCAGACAGAACTCCGGAAATGTGCCGGCGGGGTCGCGTTGCATGAGCGCTACCGTGAGTGTGCGAAGGTCTTCGTCGGTCAGGCTAGGGAGATCGTTTATGACGGCGTCAATCGCGCCTTCCCGCAACCGGCGCAGCTTGGAGATGTCCAGCCCGAGATGCTGACGGGTTTCAGTTGCGGCGGTATCGGTGGCCTGGGCCGGGTGAATGCCACCATCAGCCGTGAATTGAAAACGGAGCTCGCAATCCGGCTGCAGCGGAGCAATGAGGAGAAGAGGATCGAACCAGTCGTCCTTGAGTTTGCCGCAGTCAAGGGGTTCGCCGGGCTGGGTTTCCCGCTGGCAGGAAGCGAAAAGGTTGTCGTATTGAAGCTGGAACTGGGGAAAGAGATTCGGGCCTTGAGGCCGAAAGTGTTCGATATGGCTGGAATCGGCTGCGATACGCTGGCCGCAGTAGCCGCAAATCCAGCCTTGCTCGCTCATGAGCGCGCTATGCAAAGCGCGCTTACCTTCAGTGTCTTTTCACCTAATGCCGCGAGCTACTAGTGGCGTTTCAACGGGGTGGATATTCCGGGCGCTACCAACTGGACTTACCAGATTGGCAATCCCCAGCCCGGCGGCGCAGGGCCAGTGACAAAGTCTTCCTAAGTCATTGTAGGAGACGACGTAAGGAGTCTCTGATCTCGTGGCCTGTTCCACAAACCTGCGCTTTCTCGGAACGTGCTGATTAGAGACTCCTTACGTCGTCTCCTACAGCTTCAGATTGGAGCCCTTATCACCGACTTTGTCCCTGGCCGTGCCCGGCGGCGCGAGTAGGCTAAAGTCGTTATTGGAAATTGGCCCCCGGCAAACTATTCTCCCCCCTGATGAACATATTGGACGAACTGCAATGGCGGGGCTTGCTAGCCGATTGCACCGACCCTCTGGAATTGGCGAAACGCGTCAGCCCGGGCCCCATTACCCTGTACTGCGGCTTTGACCCGACGGCTGACAGCCTGCACGTCGGCAACCTCGTGCCGCTGCTGGGGCTGCGGCGCTTCCAATTGATGGGCCACATCCCCATCCCGCTGGCCGGCGGTGCGACCGGCTCCATCGGTGACCCGAGCGGCAAGACGCAGGAACGCCAGTTGCTCACCAAGGAAATCCTGGCCAACAACATCGCCAAGGTGAAGGAACAGCTTTGCCGCCTGCTGGATTTCGAAACCCCGACCAACCCGGCCCGCCTGCTGGATAACGCGAGCTGGACGGCGCCCGTCAGCTTCCTCGATTTCCTGCGCGACATCGGCAAGCACTTTTCCGTCAATCAGATGGTGGCCAAGGAAAGCGTCCGCGCGCGGATGGAGGACCGCGAGGTCGGCATCAGCTACACCGAGTTCAGCTACATGCTGCTCCAGGCCTTCGACTTCTACGTGCTGTGCCGGGACCACAACTGCGAGCTTCAGATTGGCGGCAGCGACCAATGGGGCAACATTACCGCGGGCATTGACCTCACCCGCAAGAAGCTCGGGCGCACCGTCTTCGGCCTCACCCTGCCGCTGATCACCAACGCCGACGGCACCAAGTTCGGCAAGACCGAGGCCGGCGCAGTGTGGCTCGATACGCGTCGGACCAGCGTCTATAAGTTCTACCAGTTCTGGATTCGCACCGACGATCGCGACGTGGTCCGCTACCTGAAGTTCTTCACATTCATGGGCCAGGAAGAGATTGCCGCGCTGGAAAAGCAGCACAACGAGAACGCCGGCGCTCGCGCTGCGCACAAGGCGCTCGCCAAGGCGGTGACCGACCTCGTGCACGGCCCCGCCGCGACGGCGGAGGCCATGCGCGCCAGCGAAATCCTCTTCGGTGGCGACCTGGCCGGCATCTCCGAGACTACGTTTAACGAGATCGTCGGCGAAGTGCCTACAAAGGAAATCGGGAAGACCGAGCTCGACGGGGCGGGTAAGCCGCTGGTCGAGCTGCTGGTGCATGGCGGCCTCTGCCAGTCCAAAGGCCAGGCGCGCAAGGACATCGAGGGCGGCGGCGTTTATGTGAACAACCAGCGCGAAGCGAGCTTCCAGCGCACGGTGGCCGCGAAGGACCTGCTCTTCGGCAAACATCTGCTTCTGCGCAAAGGGAAGCGTAACTACGTGGTCCTGACCGCGAAGTGATGCCGCCCGAGCAGGGGTTCTGGCTTGAAGGTCTTTTCAAGCGGCCTCTACGTTATCGTAGCATCGAACGTGAGTTCGATCATTATTCCCTCACCCGTCCCGGCTTTAGCCGGTCTGGCGCGCCACCGCCCTGCCCGTTGGCTTGCCAATCCTGGCCCTCGCCGGCTAAAGCCG
>CAIWJG010000585.1 GCA_903912925.1 uncultured Verrucomicrobia subdivision 3 bacterium
CCACGGTGCCAGGAGTTCTGTGCATGACACCCTCCAGACCCGGTTGCAATTCCTAGCGGTATTGGACAAGAATGTCCGCGCTGCGAAAAGTCTATGATGCGCACGCGAAGCTTTCCGGCGAAGCTTTGCGTTTGACATCAGGGCTCCCGTTTGGCTGCATTGGGGCACTAATGAGTGAGCCCGAAAAGCAATTCTCCCTCACCCACGCCGCGCTGACTTCACGCGACCGCGCGAGAAAACAAATTCCGGCTATCAGTAACAATCGGCGCGCCATACCCCTGGACGCCGAATTTCTGGCTGATTGCCTCTACCTGCCTGAGGCGGTACTGCTGGACGAAATGGTTCAGATCGACATGGAACGTGGTCTGGTCCAGGCACGCTTGTCCACGCGCCCCGATCTTCCGCTGACCTGTTTTCAACGCGTGGACCCGGTGCGGCACCCGCGCCACGTCAACGGCGGTTTGCTGGTCCATCTGACCGGCATGTTGGGGTTCGTACACGCCTACTACGTGCTTGGGCTGCGCTGCCGGGAGGGCTGGATCGGGGTGGGCGCGCTCATTCACAAGGCGCGCTATCCGAATATGGCCCTTATTGGCAAGCCGCTGGAGCTGCAGCTCAAGGCCACCAACGTCCGCGAGGGCAACCAGAAGAAGGTGGTCACCTACGACTTCCTGTTCACGCAGGACGGAAATACCGTCTTCAAATCCAACCAGACCGCGATGTGGCTACACATGCCTTAGCTGGACCCACATAGGCGGGTCCCGCAGCGTCAGGTCGCGCACCAGCACATCCCGACAGCCGACCAGCCGGATGAGGTATGGCCGGACTTTGTTAAGTAAGTGTCATACTGGGTCCAATCGGCCTTCTGATCGATGCGCGTCTCCGACACTGGATCCCTGACTTTGGACCTTGGCCCATTCTCTGCTTGATATGAGGCTGCAGCGGTTGTTTTATAAGGTTGACGGCGCAGATGCGAGCAATGAACCAACGGCTCTTCGCAGCGGCTGGCTGGCCCCAAGGTGCAAGGCCGGCGCAGTGGTGGCAAGGAGCTATGAACGCGAGGGCTCAATTATGAACGACGCGATCCAACACGAACCTTCAACGGACGTTGTGGTGACGACGGTGGCCGGCCAGGTCGCGCCGACCCACTACTCGGATTCCCCGGAGTACAATGACATGGTGCTGTCACTGTTGCGCCAGTCGGCCCGGGCTGGCAACGCGGATTCGCAAGCAACTCTGGGGGCGATGTACGCTTGCGGCGACGGTGTCCGGAAGAATCACAGCATCGCCCTGGCGTTTCTACGGCGTGCAGCCGACAAGGGCCATGCGTTGGCGCTATACAATCTCGGGGTGATCTACGCCCAGGGGTACGGCGTCGAAGTGAATTCCGAGGTGGCCTTCAACTGCTATGCCAAAGCCGCCGAGCGCGGCAGCCTCGATGGGCTCAACAACCTGGGGGTCTGTTACCAGCACGGTTTCGGCTGCGTGCGCCACCTGAATCTGGCGTTTGAGAAATTCCGCGAGGCCGCCGAGCGCGGCTATGTCATCTCCGTATCCAACTGCGGCTATATGAAGGAACTGGGGCTGGGCACGGACCTCGATGAGGAGGAAGCCCTTCGCTACTATCGCAGCGCCGCCGGGCGCGGGTGCGTGGAAGCCGCTTACAACCTCGGCCGGCTGCTCATCTTTACCAAGACGTTTTACAATGACTTCGCCTTGGGCCGGGAGATGTTGCACAAGGCTGCCAAGATGGGTTCGGGCGACGCCTGGAACTTGCTGGGCTGTATTGCGTACAAGGGTTTCAAGGTGGAGCGCGACTACGACCAGGCGCGGGAACTTTTCTTGCAGGCGGAGCGCGTTGGCAATGCGGCTGCCCTTAACAACCTAGCCTGGCTTTACCAACACGGCTACGGCGTGCCGGTGGACCCCACCAAGGCCGTGCACTACTATGCGGACTCCGCGGCGCGGGGCTACTCCAGCGCCCAGTGCAACCTGGGCTACCTGTATTTTCACGGCCTGGGCGTGGATAAGAACACGCCCAAGGCCTTTGAATTGTTCACGCAGGCGGTGGAGGCGGAGAACGCCACCGCCATGTTCAACCTGGCGCTGTTACAACTGGAACCGAACTCGGGCTACCGCGACACCGCCAGGGCGGCGTCCCTGCTCAAGAAATGCGCGCTGGCGGGCTTCGCCGAAGCCAAAGATCTGCTGGATGAAATCCGTTACGACGAAGCGCACGGTGCTTAAGCTCATTTACCATACGGCCGTCTTCGGCCCCATCCACCTCGAGTATGACCGACCCGTCATTCGCGTCGGACGCAGCGAGGACAACGACCTGGTCCTACGGCATCCCTCGGTCGAACCGCATCACTGCCTGCTGGTGTTCCGGGGCGAGAAGGTGCTGTGTCTGCCACCGAGCCAGGCCGACCTGGCGCAAACCGACCTGCGGAGTCTGACCGGTCCCGAGCTTGGCCTGGGGGATCCGCTCAGGATCGGCGAGCTCCAGTTTAGCCTGGCGCATTCGTCCAGGACCGTGGCAGTTCCAGAAATGCACAGACAGGGTTCGACGCCCGGAGCTTCGCAAGGTAATGGGACAATCGGAACGGACGAGGGAGCGGATCAGCGGCGTTACTATTGTGCACACTGCCGGACATTTATCCAGGACCAGGAGGTCAAGCGTGTGGGGTTGGTGGGACATACCAAACGCAGCCTGTGTCCCAAGTGCAGCGGCCTTCTCGAAACGGAGCCAGAGCCCCAAAAGCCTCCGCCGGACCGGGAAAAGGCATTGCGGCAGGCGGCACGGAAGCTGACCGGTTTATGAAAAACCGGGGCCTCCCGAACTGCCCCCTTATTTGGACTGCTGGGAGAGCCTTTTCAGTTCAGCGCCACACCACGCCGGATGTACGTTGGCACGTCCAGGTCTTCGCCCTTGTGGATGGTCGGCTCGCTCTTGTCGAAACGGCCTTTGGAGACAAGCTCCAATGGCAATTGGCCCTGCCTGAGGGCGGAGGCGCCTTTGAGCGGGCGGGAGCCCCCCCGGCCCTGCCTGGCCAGCGTTTGCTGCCTCTGGTCCGGCGGCAGCTCCGGCGCGGGCGCGGCAAACCTGGAGCTGCGCCGCGACTGGCCCGAGCGGGGCAACAGTCCCGTCACAAACTCCTCGCCACTGCCCGCCGCCCCGGTTTCGCCCGTTGCCGCCGCCTCCACGCCCTTGCAGGATGCAATCAGCGTGACCGCCAGGCGCTCGTTGAAAGACTCGTCAATCGCGGCGCCCATGATCACCTGCGCGTGCTCGCACTGGCGGTTCACCTGCTCCATGACCCGGTTGACCTCGGCCATGGTCAGGTCCGGCCCGCCAATCAGGCTCACCAGCACAGCCTCCGCCTCACCCAGCATCTGACCGCCGTCGAGCATCGGATGCGCCAGCAGCTTGTCCATTACCTCGCGCGACCGCGTCGGCCCCATCGCCTCAGCCACGGCAAAGCAACTCTGGCCGTGGCGATCGCGCAAGAGCGCCGCCAGGTCGGCAAAATGAATGTCGATCAGCCCCTGGCGCAACAGCAGGCGCCAGACCCCGCGCACCCCGGCGGCCAGAAAGTCGTGGGTGATCTTGAAGGTCTCCAGCACGCTGGTGTTCTCGTCAATCATCTTGAACACCTTCTGGTTGGGCAGACTGATAACGCCATCGGCGGCGGACTTGAGCTCCGCCAGCCCGTGCTGCGCCAGGCGCTGGCGGCGGGCGCCTTCACAGGCAAAAGGGGTGGTCACAAACCCGAGCACCAGGGCGCCCGCTTCCTTCGCCACGCGCGCCAGCACCGGGCTGATGCCCGTGCCCGCGCCGCCACCCAGGCCGGCCAGGATGAAAATAACGTCCACGCCCTCACAAAGCGATTTGAGCCTGGGCAACTGTTCCTCGGCCAGCGCGCGACCCAGGTCGGGGTCGCCGCCCGTGCCCAGCCCGCGCAGGAGCTGCGTTTCCAGTTGCACCTTATCCGAAGCGGAGGAGGCGGCGAGGGATTGCGGATCGGTGTTCACCGCCACGAAGCCCACGCCGGGCAGGCCTTCCTTGAGCATCAGCTCCAGCACATTGATGCCGGCGCCACCCACGCCGAATACCTTGATGGAAATACGCTTTATGGGAGTTTCCGCCCCGGCGTCGTTTTGTAGGTTGGTAGTCATGGAACGTGAAACATTCAACCGCGCCGAAACAATTGGCTGAGGGTGCTTTTGATGCCATCGGCCATGAATGATTTTGCGGCGCGTTTGCGCTGATGAAACGAGCCGAACTTGACCAGTCCGATGGCGGTCGCAAACTCCGGCTGGTCGAGGGCGGACTTGAGTCCGCTGATCGAGTTGGTTTTGCCCAGCGAGACGGGCATCTGCAAGACCTGCTCCGCCAACTGGGCGATTTGCGGGATGCGCGCCCCACCCCCACAGAGAAAAACTCCCGCGCGCAGGTAGTCCAGGGCGCCGGCCTGCTCCAGGTCCTGGCCGACGAGTTGGAAGATCTCCTCCAACCGCAGCGCCATGATGCGGCGCAGGTGCCCCAGGTTGACCGTCTTGAGCGGCAGCCCCAGGTCGCTGGAGAGGGTGATCGTCTGTCCCTTCGCAGCTTCGTCGAGGAAGTTGGCCCCATGCTCGAGCTTGAGCTGCTCGGCGCGGCTGAGCGGCACCTTCAGCCCGTAGGCCAGGTCGTTCGACACGTGATCGCCGCCCACCGCCAGCACCCCGGTATGCTTGATGATGCCATTGGCATAGACGACGTAGTTGGTCGTTCCGCCGCCGATGTCGATAACCAGCGAGCCGAGTTCTTTCTGCTCGTTGGTCAGCAAAGCCAGCGAGGAAGCCAGGCCGTTGAACACAATATCATCCACCTCCAGTTGCAGCCCCTTGACCGTGCGAATCGCATTCTGCAGCCGGTTCAGATTGCCATGCACGACATGCACATCCACCTCGATGCGCGAACCAAGCATGCCCACCGGGTTGGTAATGCCGTCCTGCCCATCCACGAGGAAATGCTGGCGAATGGCATGGATCACATGGTTCTGGGCGGGAAGGTTGATCGCCTTGGCGTTCTTGATAACGTCCTGCACGTCGTCTTCCGAGATCTCGCGGTCGGTGGAGACAACCGGATGCACGCCCCGGTTGTTGAATCCGCGCAGGTGGGCGCCGGTGACACCAAGATAGACGCTGCGGATCTCGGCGTCGGCCATTTGTTCGGCTTCCACAATAGCGTGGCGCACGTCCTCCTCAGCGGCAGGCGCATCGGCGATTTCTCCTTTGCGCACGCCCCGGGAGCGCGACTGCCCCAGGCCGACGATATTGAGCGCGCCATCGGCGCCCAGCTCGCCGACGACGGCGCAGACCTTGGACGTGCCAATCTCCAGTCCTACGATGATCGATGAGGCATTAAACATGTTTCTTCTTTGAACGTAAGGGTCTTGACAACCTGGGAGCCGCGGGCGGCATGGCGCCAGCCTCGAGCCAGTGCAGGGGAACATTGTTGGCCACGGCGAGGTCCAGTGTGCCGATGGCATTGCCGCTCTTTCGCCCGGACTCGAAAATGGCGTGCCAGCGCCGCAGTTGCTGCTCGAAATCGGTCAAGCCAAAGGTCACTTCACTCCCCTGCCCGGTCGTTACCACCAGGACCTCCGGGGAAGACACGTCCACCTGCTTTAAGTCCGCCAGCCCAGTCATCGGCGACTGTTCGAAGGCCACGAGGAACTGCAAGGCAGCCTTTACTTGCGGAGCCGTAAGGCGCCGACCGGGCTGCAATGTGTTAGGATTGATCCCACGGAGCAGCGGCAATGGTTCATCGGACTGGCCGGAAGCGGTGGCGCGGTCGCGCGGTTCCAGCGGCAATATGACCCAGCCATCCGAGTCGAGCTGAACCACAGACAACTCAACGCCGCCGCTCGCACGCGGTCGGGGCACGTTAATTCGCGCGATCGGCTCGCGTTCGGTCACGCGGATGCGCAAGCCGCGCGGGAGGATACGTTCCACCGAAACGGAGCGCACCAGCGGAACCAGCTCGAGGTCGCGTTTCACCCGCCCCAAATCAAGCGCCAAAAGATTCGCCTCCAGCTTGACTCCAGTCCACCGCCGTAGCTGGTCCACCGGGATAATACCGTCCGTTTGAACGTCAATCTCCTCAATGGCGAACGCTCGATTCTCGTAAACCAAGCGGTTGAGCAGCCATTCACCACCCCGGTAAGCCAGGTACAAACCGAAGACGGTGGCGAAGACGGCTCCCAGGCTGACCGCCGTCATCCGCGTCCGCGCCGCGCGAATCTTGCTGGAGCGCAGTTTAACGTCCAGCACTTGTTCGCGTCCGAGCCGCCGGTTCTTTGGTTTGCGCTTAAACCACATTCGCTTTTCGTTCACGTTTCACGTTTCAGGGCCAGGTCCACCATCCGTTGACAAAGCTCCGCGTAGCCGATCCCGGCCGCAGCGGCTGCTTTGGGCAACAGGCTGGTCTCGGTCATGCCTGGCAGAGTGTTTACCTCGAGCACGACCGGTTCGCCAGTCGGCCGCACGATCACGTCCACGCGCGAATAATCACGGCCGCCAATCGCCGTGAAGGCGCCCAGCCCGGCGGATTGAATCCGCGCGGTGGTTGGCTCATCGAATTCCGCGGGGCAGAAATAGTCCGTCGCACCGGCGCTGTATTTGGTCTGGTAATCATAAACGCCCGTCTTGGGCCGCACCTCGACCACGGGTAGCGTTCTGTCGCCGAGGATGCCGACGGTGCATTCGCGGCCGACAATCTTCTCCTCCATCAGGACCTGGGAATCATAGCGCATCGATTCTGCCAACGCCTTGCTCCAATCCGAAACACGCTCGACAAATTGCAGGCCCACGCTCGATCCCTGGCGGACAGGCTTAAGCACCACGGGCGGATCCCAGCCCATCGGCCAGCTCGCCGACGCCGACTCAATGAGCAGAAAGCGTGCGGTCGGAACACCTGCCGCCACGCAGCGCTGTTTGGTCAGGAACTTGTCGAACCCGACCCGGCTTGCCTCGGGGCCGCAGCCCGTGTAGATCGCGCCCAGTTCATCGAGCCGGCGCTGAACGGTGCCGTCCTCCCCGTAGGTGCCATGGAGTGCCAGGAAGACCACGTCCGTTCCGGTGGGCAGTTTCCATCTCTCATCGCTCGGGTCCACCTCCTGGACCTGATGGCCGAGCGAGCGAAGCGCCTGTGCTACCGCGGCGCCGGAGCGCAGCGACACTTCCCGCTCAGCGCTCGGTCCCCCGAGCATCACGGTGATGTTGAGTATTTTAGCCGCGGAACTCATTCGCCAATAATCTCAACTTCCGTTTCCAGTTCGATGCCGCGCTCCGCCCGGACGCGCTGCCGGATGACCTCCATCAGTGCCAGAACGTCGCGAGCCGTGGCGGTGCCGTCGTTCACGATGAAATTGCCATGTTCAGTGGAGACGAGCGCTCCCCCGATACGCGAGCCTTTCAACCCCAGCTCATCAATCAGCTTACCGGCGGGGATGGAGGCGGGGTTCTTGAACGTACAACCGGCGCTCGGCGCCGCCGGCTGCGATTGCCACCGCTTCCGGCTATACTCGTTCATGCGCTGCTCGATTTCCTCACGCGAACCGGCCTGGCCACAGAGGACCGCTGACAGAGCGATATGGTCCTTGAGCGTCGGGCAACTGCGATAGTCAACCGTCATATCCTGCGCCGTCCGCTCGTGAGCGATGCCGTCGAAACTCATGAGCCGAACAGACTCGACCACGTCGAACAAGGCGCCGCCCATTGCGCCAGCGTTCATCCGCAATCCGCCGCCGAGGCTGCCGGGGATGCCTTCCAGGAATTCCAGCCCGGCCAAGCCGTTGTGCTTGGCTTCGACTGCGACCATTTTGAGTTTAGCACCCGCCCCGCAGATAAGGCGCTCGCCCATGACTTCGATCCGGCTGAACTGCGGCTGCGCCAGAGATATGACAACCCCGCGAAAACCGTGGTCCCTCACCAGCAGGTTCGAACCGCGTCCTACAACGAAGAGCTGCCAGCCATGTCTGTGGCAGTAAGCAAGGACGGCGGCCAGATCCTGTTCTGAAGCCGGTTCGACGTAAATGTCCGCCGGCCCGCCGACCCGCAGGGTGGTGTGTTTGGCCAGCGGTTCATTGCAGCGAATCACGGTGGTTGGCGAAACTCGTTCGGCAAGTTCGCTTGGGACCAGCGCCCCGCAGCAGCCAGCGTTCTCCAGAATGGCAGCGGACTGACTCAAGCTCCCCTCCCAGCCAGCAGCGGCGACCTGATAACAGTTGTGCGCCGAGTCCGCAAGCGGCCAGCTTGAGGAGGCGCGAGTGGCTTTGTTTTGTTCCTGAACCTCGGCTCGCCAGAGATCTGCCGATGATTCCCCCTCTCCCCTTCCGAAGGGGAGAGGGCCGGGGTGAGGGGTCCGGCTTGAGGTTCATGGGCGCAAAGCGCGTCAAAAGGTCGGGGGGGACTCTCCCCAGACTCCGCAGTCAGGGAGCCCAATGGAGCCACCGCGCGACGATCCGCGCGGAAACCTTCGCCGACTCCGGCTCCCAGCACCGCGAGCATGGCTTCGGCGATCTGTTCCGCCGCATGCGGGGAATGCCACTGCGCCAGCGCGCTCTGGATGTTCTCATGCACGGCCGACTTCTCGATCAGGTCCGAAAGCATTTGCACCAGGAGTTCCGGGGTGGCCGTCTTCTGCTCCAACAACCGGGCGGAACCAGTGGCTTCAAAAGCGCGCGCATTATGAAACTGGTGATTGTCGCTGGCGGTCGGATAAGGAACGAGCACCGCCGGCACCCGCATGGCCGCGAGTTCAGCGAGGGAGGATGCCCCCGCGCGACAGACGGCCACCGTCGCGGCGCCCAGGGCCAGGTGCATATCGGCGAAAAACGGATGCACGACTGCCTTCAGTTTCAACGCGGCGTAGGCCTGAATCAGCTTCTCGGTGAAGGGTCCGGAGCCGGTCAGATGGAAGAATTGTACCTCAGGCAGGCGGCTGGCGAGCGGCGCTAATGATTGCAGGACCAATTCGTTGATCGCTCCAGCCCCCTGGCTCCCGCCCATCACGAGCAGAACCGGGCGAACCGGATCAAGACCTATCGCCGCCCGGCAAGCTGCCGCCTCGCGAGCCTGAAAACACGAGCGCACCGGCGTACCCGTTGCCGTCACGCTCCGATTGTGGAGGCGTCCGGCAGCGGCCGGGAACCCTACAAACGCGTGGTCCACGACCCACGACAACCACCGATTAGCGCGGCCGGGAATCGTGTTCGACTCGTGAAGGAACGTCCACGCCCCAACCCGCTTCGCGGCCAGAATCGGCGGGGCACTCGTGAACCCGCCCATCGCAAGGGAGGCCTGAGGCGGGCACGATTTGAACAGCTTGGCCGCAGCCCGGTAGGATCGAGCGAACCCGCGGGCGAAAGCGATCTCACCGTAGCGTTTGAGGCCGACCGCCGGCAAGGCGACGACTTCCATGCCCGACACGCCTCGCACGGCTTGCTGATCCACTTCCTTGGGCGAAACGAGCAACATTACCTCGCAACCGCGCCGCACAAGCTGGTCGGCGACGGCCAGCCCGGGGAACAAGTGTCCGCCCGTGCCACCGCAACCAAGGGCGACCCGGACCGGCGGTAGAGAGGCAGGCGTCATGGATTGGATTGTTTGCCCCGAGCAAACGGGTTGGCCCCTTCCCTCTCCGGCAAGACATCCCGAATGCCGCCGTCAGACTCGCGTGCCTGGCGTGCGATGCTGAGTAAAAGCCCCACGCTCACCAGCGCTATCAACAAATTCGATCCGCCGTAACTGATAAACGGCAGCGGCAGGCCTTTGTTGGGCAAGGCGCCGGTGACGACGCCGATGTTGATGAAGGCCTGCAGGCCTATCAAAAAGGTAATCCCGGAGCCGAGCAGCAAACCGAAGGTGTCGGCCGCCTTCTTGGCAATGTAGATGCCACAAAAGACGATGACCACAAAGGCGGCGATCACCAGCAGGGTTGCGATCAGACCCAACTCCTCGCCGATAATGGAAAAAATGAAGTCCGTGTGGTGCTCCGGCACGAAGCCGAGCTTCTGGCGACCGTCGCCCAGTCCTTTACCGGTAATGCCGCCGCTGCCAAGTGCAACCATCGCCTGGTAAGCCTGCACCCCCTTCCCCTGCTTGGTTTCTTCCAGGTGCAGCCAGGAGTAAATCCGCTCGGAACGCATTGGGTTGTGGTAGATGAACAGGCTAACGGCCAGCGCTCCCGCGATCACCGGTGGGAGGAAGTACCTCAGACGAATGCCCCCGATCAGGAGCAGCACGCCGCTTACAGTGGCCATCAGCAGCATGTTGCCCACATCCGGCTCTTTGAAAACCAAGCCCAACATTAGGCCAATGAACAAGCCCGGAATCACCATGCCGCGCTTAAGCGTTGGCATCTGCCGCTGAAACCATTCGCAATACCAGGCCAGCACAATGATCAGGGCCAGCTTGGCAAACTCCGATGGCTGGAATAGCGTGGTCTTGCCATAACCCAGCCAACGTGAGGCCCCGTTTCGCCGGATCCCGATGTGCGGCAGGAACACGAGCACCAGCAAGACCACCGCCAGTGCAAACAGCGGCCACGCGAACTTCTTTAATCGGCGATAATCCATGGATGCGGCTATCAGGCACAAAACCATGCCAATCCCGCAACCAACCAGTTGTTTTACCAGATAATGCGTGCCGAACTGCACCATGCTCGAGCTGTAAAGCATCACCATGCCCAACGCCAGCAGGGCAGCAACGCAAGAAACCAGCATGGTAACGGCCACTTTCATCATTTGGCTGAATGAGCGCCAGACGCCGGGGCAAGCCGGCGCCGGGAAAAGGTCTTACCGTCCGGGCGGCGGTGTCAGCGCCGGAAACGTCGTGCTGGCAGGTGCCGGCTCAGCCGGAGCCGTCACCGGGGCCGAGGCGGCCTTGGCGGGGATCTTCAGTTTCTGTCCCACTTTGATGCTATCGGTTTTCAGGGCATTCGCCGCGCGCAGCGCCTTAACGCTGACGCCATGCTGCGTAGCGATCTTCGTCAGGTTATCACCGGATTTGACCGCGTAGCTCTGTTCGCCGCCCACGCTGGTGGTTTCAACCGGTGCCCCGCCGGCCGCCGTCGGCGCCGCCGGGGCAGCCGCCGCCGGAATGTGAATCTTCTGCCCAATCTTCAGCTTCACCGAATCCAAGCCGGGATTCGCGTCAGCGATCGCTTTGGCAGAAACGTGCAACTTCTTGGCGATCGTACTGAAACTGTCTCCCTTAGCGATGGCATATTCGGTGACGCCGGCAGACGGCACGACCGGTGGGACAATCGGCTCGACTATCGGCTGGGTGGGGGCAACGACAGGCACAGTGCTGGTCGCGACTGGCGCGTTGGTCGTCTCGACAAACGCCGGAGGCGGGTTGCTGGCAACTGTCTCCGCCGGCGGCGCTACGTCTTTCGATTGCCCGCATCCTTGCATCAGCAGGGCCATTAGGCCGATGCCGTGAATGGCGAGCACGCAGAAGACCGCGATCTTCATTTGGTCACGCCCTTTGTTCTTCTGCTCCAATGCGGAGCCTTGGGGAATTAGTGGATTTTGATTATTCATTTTCAATTGGCGCTTTTGCGTCCGTCTATTGAGGTGTTGGTTGATCTTAGTTCGCTTTGCTGCAGGGTTCTTCCTCACAAAAACCCCGAGCAAAAATCTTATATTTCTCGCTTCGCTTCAATGCTGCGCAGCCACTGTTTCACCGTCTATATTGGGGGTGGCGTTACGCACACCCCTACCTATTGATTTCACTGCTTGGCAAAAGACTTCACCGCGATGTTGATGGTTTCGAAACTGATCCGCGCTCGAACAAACTGGTGAAAGCAAAACTACGTCGCCGGAAGTCGCATTTTTCGCCGCTTCAGCTACTGCTTCTAACAACGAATCCGCGACGGTGCAAGGAGTAAAAATACTCCAAGCTGTGCGCATCCCCCCGCTGAACTCGCCCACCAGAAACACTCGCCTGACCCGCTTTGAAAGCAGATGGACGACATCGTGGAAATCCAGACCCTTGACGCCGACAACTTTCGCACCGCTACGACGCAAACACTCGCAGGCGGCCCAACCGCGATTGCTCAGGCCGATGACCAAAACCTGTTTGTTTTGCAGCTCCAGCATGCTATCGGATTTTCAAAGTGCTCAACGCCATCACCGCGCAGAGCACGCCTAAAATGTAAAACCGCATCACGACCTGCGATTCGTACCAGCCTTTCTTCTCGAAATGATGGTGGATCGGGGCCATCAGGAAGATGCGCGCGCCCACCCCGTAGCGCCGCCTCGTGTAGCGATACCAACCCGTCTGTAGAATCACTGAGACCGCTTCCATCACAAACACTCCGCCCGCGATTACCAACACCAGCGGCTGGTGGATCAAAACCGCGACGATGCCGAGCGCGCCGCCCAACGCCAGTGATCCCGTGTCGCCCATAAACACCTGCGCAGGATGACAATTAAACCAAAGAAACCCCAGCCCCGCGCCGATCATCGCCGCGCAGAACACGGTCAGTTCACCCGCCCCGATCACGTGGGGAATTTGCAGATAAGCGGAAGCCGTTCGATTCCCCGCCAGGTAGGTCAGGACCAGGAACACAAATGAAACGATTATGGTGCAGCCGATCGCTAAACCGTCCAGCCCGTCCGTAAGATTGACCGCATTCGAGCTTCCTACGATGGTCAGCACGGCCAACGCCAGTCCAACTAAGCCAGCATCCCTCATTACGGGATACTTGTAGAACGGCAACATGATTTCCGTGATGAGTTGCCGGGTGGACGGCAAGTGCCACAAATACAGCCCGATGAACAACGCGAGCGCAGCTTGCACGCTGAGCTTGACGAGCGATCTGGCGCCGCCGCTGCTCTGCTTGGTGATCTTCGCGAAATCGTCATAGAAGCCTAAGCCGGTCAGCACCACGACCGAGAGCAAAGTCAATTGCACCAGGGTGTTCCACTGCGCCCAGAGCAGCGTCGTCAGGTTCAGCGCGACCACGATCAGAATGCCACCCATCGTTGGCGTGCCCTTCTTGCTCAAAAGCCGCGCCGCGATTCCGCCTTCGGCTTCCGCCTTGTCGACGTACTCCTGGCCGAACTTCAATTGTTTAAGCCAGGCGATTACTCTCGGCCCCAGCCACCAACATAGGACCAGCGCGGTCACCGCCGCCCCCGCGCTGCGGAAGGTGATGTACCTGAAAAGCCGCAGCGCGGATAGCCGGTCGGCCCACTCCGTCCCCGCGGACAACGCCAGCAAATATTGGCTCAGATAGAAAAGCATCTAATTTGTCCTGACTGCCTCTCCGGCTCGCAACAGCGCTGCGATGCGTTCGATCCGCGTGGCGCGCGAGGCCTTTAAAAGCACCACATCACCGGCCTTAACAAAACTTTTGACCGCCGAAGCGGCCGTCTCCACGTCCGCAAATTCGAAGACCCGGTTCAGCCCGGCACCCCGGGCAGCTCGCGCCGTCACCGGCGCCATCTTCCCGACCGCAAACAATTGGTCAACCCCCAGCTCGACTACCCGCCGGCCAACTTCCTCATGCGCGGACTCGCTGTGCGCGCCCAGTTCCGCCATGTCACCCAGCACCGCCACCCGCCTCCCCTTGCACGGGAGATCCCGCAATGTCTGCAGCGCCACCAGCATGGAATCCGCATTCGCGTTATAGGCGTCGTCCAGCAACCGCACTCCATTGAATTCCCATAACTCCATCCGCATCTTCGGCGGTCGGCACTCGGCCAGGCCCCGCGCCACGGATGCGCGGTCCAGGCCCAATTCCATCCCGACCGCTATCGCGAACAACGCGTTCACCACTTGGTGGCGGCCAAGCAATTGAATCCGATACTCACCCGACATCTCGACCTCCGGCCCATCCACTTGGAAGGTCACGCCGCGCGTATCGAGACGCGCAGCTCGTGCCCGCCAGTCGCAACCCTCGGCGAAACCCACCCGCACCACCTGGGCGCGCGCGCGCTCCGCCGCCCGGCTCGCCCATTCATCGTCCCCGTTCACGAACAGCTTCCCGCCCGCCGGCAAGAGCTCAGCCAGCCAACCTTCTTCCCGGGCTACGCCGGCCACATCGTCGAAAAACTCCAGATGCTCGCGGCCGACGCTAGTGATTACCCCGTAGTTCGGTTGAGTCATCTTCACCAGGGGCTGCAGTTCACCTGGGTGGTTGGTGCCCACTTCGAGCACGGCCGCCTGATGCGACTCCTCAAGCCGCAGCAAAGTCAACGGCACCCCGATGTCGTTATTGAAGCTGGCCTCGCTCCAAAGCGTCACGCGCTCCTGCTTCAGCACCGACGCCACCAACTCCTTCGTTGTGGTCTTTCCATTCGAACCACCCACGGCCACCACTGGCAGCACAAAGTCCTTTCGATACTCCGAGGCCAACTGGCCAAGCGCCTTGCGCGTATCCTCGACGGCGATCATCGCGCAGCCCCAGCAATCCGTCGGCACGCTCCTCCGCTCAGCCACAACCGCGACGGCCCCCTTCTCCACCACCGCTCCCAAAAAATCGTGCCCATCAAACCGCTCACCCCGCAAAGCAAGGAACAAGTCGCCCGTCTTCACCTGCCGTGAATCCGTACAAACGCGCCGCACTCGCGTTTCCGGCAAACCACTTAGCTGCTTGCCGGCGCAAGCCTTGGCGATAAAATGTAAAGTGCGCTCTTCCATGCAAACTCCTGCCCCGCACATCCGCGGCTGGGGCTGCCGGGCTCAGGCCCGAGCTTCGTTGATCCTTGCCCGCGACGTGCGAGAGGCGACCTCCAGCATCGGCTCCCGGCTGTCTAATAAAACCTCCAGTGGTATCGCGGTCGCCTGCTCGGCCGGTCCGGCAAATGGCCTGTCGCTTCTCGTTGGTCTCTCCTGCCTCCGCCCCTCGTTGCCAACGGCGGCGACAAAAAGGTGGTGTGAAATAAACGGTAGCGAGTTCATGTCAGCCTTTCTTCATTGGATTGTCTTCACTGGGGTCCGCGCCGCCGCCGTCCTCACGGGCCGATCGTCCGCAGGTGCCGCAATGTTACTTGGCGGCGGCACCTCGCCGTCCTCCGGCCGAATGTTCAAGTAGTTGGCCACCTTCTCGGCGATCTGCTTAAACACCGGCGCGGCAATCTGTCCTCCGTAGTAGCCGTGCTTCGGGTCGTCCATCACCACAGAAATGCACACCTGAGGATTGTCCGCCGGGAAGAACCCGATGAACGAAGCGTAATACTTGCCCGGGAGATAGCCGGCGGGCCCTCCGGACTTCTGCGCCGTGCCGGTTTTTCCGGCCGCCGTGTAGTGCGCGATTATCGCTTTCGCCCCAGTGCCTTCAGGCGAGACCACGGTTTTGAGCGCGGTCACCATCTGCTCCGCCGCCGCCTCGCTAATCACCTGATGCACACGCTGCGGCGAATACTTCGCCCGCACTATGTGGTCGCGGTCCTCCAGCCGATCCACCAGCATCGGCCGCATCAGCACCCCCTTGTTGGCGATGGCGGACATCGTCATTATCATTTGCAGACTCGTCACGGCGATACCCTGACCCATCGGAATCTGAGCGATCGACACTTTGCTCCACTTCTTCACCGGATGAACGATCCCGCCAACTTCGCCCTGGAGCGGTAGCCCGGTCGGTGTCCCAAAGCCATAGTTGCGGATGTAGTCGTACAGGCGGCTCTCCCCCATTTTGATGCCGATCTTCGCGGCGCCGATGTTGGACGACTTCGTTATTATGCTCTCCACCGAAAGAACCCCATAGGATTCGTGGTCATGGAGTATTCGGCCCGCGAAATGGAAACGGCCATGCTCGCAGTCAAAAGTGTCGCTCCGCCGTACAACCCCGTCGTTGAGCGCGCCAGAGACGACGACGATTTTGAAAGTGGATCCCGGCTCAGCCACGTCAGCGATCACCCGGTTGCGCCGCGCGTCCTCCGATGCGTTGCCTGGATTATTCGGGTCATAATTCGGGAGGGTCGCCAGCGCCAGGATCTCGCCCGTGCGCGGACGAACCACGATTCCCGAGATGCTGTTGGGCGAGTGCTTATCCATCCCCTCGGCCAGAGCCGATTCAACTATGTGCTGCACCACCGAATCGATGGTCAGCACCACGTTCAAACCGTCCTGGGGCTCCACATCCTGTTCCCGCAACGCGACCACCTCGCGCCCGGGACGGTCTATCTCTGTCAGCCGCCAGCCGCGCACTCCGGTTAGTTTGGCGTCGAAACTCTGCTCAATCCCGTCCTTGCCCGAGGTCTCCAACAACGGGCGACCGTCCATCTTACGCTCGTTCATGCCCACATAACCCAAAACGTGCGCCGCGAGCGCCTGGTTGGGATATACCCGCTGCTGGTCGTCAAATCGCTCCACATAGATTGCCCCACGCCGCAGGTCGCGATAGAATCTCCGTTCAGCCCGCGGCAACTTCTTTTCGTCTAAGCCAAACGAGAGATTAGTCATTGCCATCTGGACTTTTTGCCAGGTTTCAGCCGGCACTTTACGCTTCAGCACGACGTAGTGGTTGGTGATGATTACGCCCTGCGCATTTTGCCCCAGGCGGGGTGCCAGCCGTTGCACAAGTTCACTCTCGCTGGCTTGCAGCAACGGCGCGATCGCTCGCGCCACTTCCACTTGGCGGTTGCCAATCAGCGCCGGGTCGGCGCACACCGTTTTCACGAAAGCGCTTGTCGCCAGGATATTGCCTTTCGCATCGACAATGTCGCCCCGCCGCGGTTCCAGCAGGAATTCCTTCCGGGTGTTATCGCGCGCTTTGGCGCTGAGTTCCTCATAGCGCAGAACCTGAAGATCGACGAGTCGGTACCCCAACCCGACAAAGGCCGCGCCCAGCAGTAACGCCAGGAGCACCAACCTTCGATATTGCAGTTTCTTCGCCATGTTAACCCGTCCAGCTCGTCCAGCTCTCTTAATCGTCTCTCGAAAATCACCGGCCGCCCGCGGCGATCGGTTCCTCATCCGACGGCGTCACGGGCGGCGGTAAATCATTATCTATTTCATTCCGGTCTTCTGTGCCTGGTCATTCGAATTTGCCGGCCGCCCGCGGCGATCGGTTCCTCACCCGACGGCGTCACGGGCGGCGGCAAAATCCGAACTAAAATCACTCAAAGCCATAGCGCCCTTAACCTTTGGGCTCCGTCCCCACTTGGTGCGGCGTAGCGTATTGCTGCTCGCCGTCCTGACGGGACACTTCACGTGACGGCTCGGTCAGCCGCCATACCTGGGCCGGCTGGGGCGGAACCAGCCCCAAACCCAGTTCCTGAATGCGCCTTTCCAGGAAGCGGGGCGATCGCATCTCAGCGAACTGCTTTCTCAGCTTCTCGTTTTGTTTGCCCAATTCGTCCAAATACTGCTCCCGCTTCTTGATCTGCTGGCCGAGCTGGGAAATCTGGTCTTTCTGCCAGACATAACCGACCCCCGACCCGCCAATCAGCAGACAGAGCAGGAACGCCTTTAGCGACGGCCCAAAACGGATTGCCGCTGACTGATACTTTCGATTTCTAGCCATATTATCCTCGGGCTCTTACCGATTCGTCGTGACCGGTCACCGGTCACCCATCACCTGTTACCCATTTTCTCCATCACACGGAGCTGCGCGCTGCGGCTGCGCGGGTTCGCCGCCATTTCCGCCTCGCTCGGCTTAATCGCCTTGCGCTGGACCCACTTCAGCTCGGGCACGCGCGGCTCGCGCAACTCCGGAATATCCATTCCTCCAGCGAATGTATAATCCCGCGCCCGCGCCCGCCCAAAGTCCTTCACGATCCGATCTTCCAGCGAATGAAACGTGATCACTGCCAGTCGTCCGCCGGACTTCAGAATGTTCAGCGCCACCACCAGCCCTTGTTGCAAAGAACTAACTTCATCATTCACCGAGATCCGGATCGCCTGAAACACCTTCGTCGCCGGATGCGTCTTCCGGCCGTTACGCGGCGCCAATCTTTCAATTAACTCCGCCAACTGCCGCGTCGTCTCAAACTGGCGGTGCTCGCGCTCCCGCACGATCGCTCGCGCAAAGCGCCGTGAATCACGCTCGCCGCCCAGCTCCCAAAAAATCCTCGCCAGCTCTTCCGCGCCCGCCTCGTTCACCAGGCTGGCCGCCGTCACCGCTTGCCGCCGATCCATCCGCATGTCCAGCGGCCCGCTTCGCTGGAAGCTTAACCCGCGCTCCGGGTCGTCCAGTTGCAGCGAACTGATGCCCAAATCCAGCAGCACCCCGTCGCAACTGTTTGGCGGCACCCATTCCGCTAATTCCGCAAAGCTGCCCTGGCGGATCTCAAACCGCCCGAAAAACTCCGCCAAGCTGCACCCCGCCGCTTCTACCGCGGCGCTATCGCGATCGCACCCATACAACCATCCATTCGGCAAACTCGCGGCCAATAGCGCGGCCGCGTGCCCGCCCCCACCGATCGTTCCGTCCACGTACCGTCCCCCAGGCTCCGGCCGCAGCGCGGCCAGCACCTCCGCCAACATCACCGGTGTATGCGTGTACGCTGGCACTGCCCATCGGCCCTCAACAGTTTAGGTCTTGCCCGCGCCAAACGAACCCGCAGTTACACCCGCCCACCTGCTTTCCGCAACCCCCACCTCTTTATCGGCTGGCAAAGCGGGCTCGGATTTCGCTGGAGCAGTCGGCATTCTGGCCGCAATCACTTCCAGATCCGCATCGCTCAAGTCGTTTCGCATCACTTTGATCTTGTCCAGGGACAACTCCCCTTGCACGGGCGGCTTCGGGAAACGCGGGATAGCGGGCTTTGCGGCTTTGATACGCACGCGCCCAATCATCCCAGCCAGTTTGCCTTTGCATCCACCCAGGAGCGCGGCGGCCCTCGACCGCAAAGCTGCTCTAACTCGGTGGACGCCCGCATTCGTGGACGCCGTCCGGTTCTGCACCCCGCTCGGGAGCGCTGCCGGCGTCACCCTGGACGGATCCGCGCTCACGCGCCCCTCCGCGAAGACGTTCTTTCTTCCGTTATCCCCAGGAACCCGCGCCTCGGTCTGCGCTGGTTCAGATTTCCCGTTGCTGCTGAATGGATTTCTCGTCGGGCCAAACTGCGGCAGCAACCGCTGGGTGGTTAGCCGGTAACGGCTCTCCAAATCCTTCAACCCCACTAGGCTCTTGCCCGTAGTCAGTAATTGCAGCAGACTCATAAATTATTCCATTAACTTAAATGCTTCCTGCGCCATGACCGAATCCGACGCCTTCACTCGATCCCACCGTTCAGTACTCCAGATCTCAAAGCGGTCAAGGCACCCGGCCAACATCGCTTCGCCAGTGATCCCCGCGTCCGTTGCCATTTTCTCCGGCAGGCAAATCCGCCCAGCCTTGTCGAGCGTCACCTGCACTGACTCGCTGCCGATGAACCGTTTCAAAACGCCCTTGCTGGAATCGCTGTTCGCCATCGCGTCCACATACCGCACTAACTTCGCCATCTGCTGCGGCGGCAAGACATTAATACAGGGGCCTTCTTTCGCTTTAGGCCACAGAATCAAAGTCAGTTCAGTCCCGGGCTTGACCGGCCGCCACTTCGCTGGAATCTGGACGCGCCGCTTCTCATCCACCCCATGCCGAAAGAGCGAATTGTAATACGTCGGCTCAGTTGTCTCGTTCAGATCCATTCTTATTCACACCGTAACAACCCCACCCCGCTGCCCCACAACGCCCCCTTTCTACCCACTCCCCCCCACTGGGTCAACACCTTTCATCTGTTTTTATTCGAAAGTTATTCACAATTTGCGCCTCGACGCCAAAACTCGGCATAATCGCGCAAAACCCTTGCAAAAACCGGCCGGAATGCAACAACCTCGTCGGATAAGCCAAATCATCTCCAGCGCCAATATCCCGATCCAGGAGCTGTTTTGTGTCTGGCCACCCTGGAAACAGCACATTTTATGCCATTTTAATGGCTCCACCGGACTTGTCGCCTTGTCACGCTTGAACATTGGAATAATCCTCTGGCCTGATGCGAACTGCGGATTTTGATTACGAGCTGCCACCGGAGTTGATCGCGCAAGTCCCCGCGCCTCTACGCGACCAGTCCCGGCTGCTGATCCTGCATCGTCAATCCGGACAGCTCGAGCACCGCACGTTCCACAACTTGCCCGGATACTTGCGCTCGGGCGATCTGCTGGTGCTCAACAACTCCCGCGTGATCCCCGCTCGCCTCCGCGGCATGAATGCCCACACGGGCGGCAAGTTTGAAATCCTCCTGCTCGCCGAGAACGCGATCAACGATTGGTGGGTCATGCTGCGTCCGGGCAAACGGGCGCGCGTGGGAACCGAGATTGTTCTCCTGGATGCGCAGGGGCAGCCATGTGCCGTGCGCGCCACGGTGCTTGACACGAATGACGAAGGCCATCGGCGTTTGGGCTTCGCGGGTGCGCCCAACCTCGCCGACCTGCTCGATGACCTGGGCGAGGTCCCCTTGCCTCCTTACATCGTTCGCCCGGAAGCTAGCCGGACCATGCAGGACCGGCAACGATACCAAACCGTCTTTGCCAGGCCCGCCGGCTCGGTCGCTGCCCCGACCGCCGGATTGCATTTCACGGAATCGCTGCTCGCCGAAATCGCCGCACGCGGTGTGCAGGTTTGCTTTCTGACGCTGCACGTCGGTTTGGGCACTTTCGCCCCGGTGAAAGCCGAAACCATCGCCGCCCACACCATGCATGAAGAGCGTTACGAGCTGGGCGAGGAAACCGCGCGGGCCATCAACGAAGCCAAAGCCGCCGGCCGCCGCGTTATCGCCGTCGGCACCACCACCGCCCGTGTGCTGGAAAGTCTCGCCAACCCCACGCAGCCGCCGCGCCGCACTTCGGACTCAGGAGGCCCCGCTTCGGACTTCAGACTTCGGTCTTCGGACTTCCCTTGGCTTGTCCCCGGTGCCGGCAAGACCCGCATCTTCATTTCCCCCCCCTATGATTTCAAGATTGCCGACGCGCTGCTGACCAATTTTCACCTGCCCCGCTCGACGCTCCTGATGCTCGTCAGCGCGTTCGCTGCGCCCAGAGGTACCCAGGGACGCGAGGTAATTTTATCCGCTTACGCCGCGGCCATCCGCGAGCGTTATCGCTTCTTCAGCTATGGCGACGCGATGCTCATCCTATGAAACCCTCCACCATCCGCCCTCCAGCAGCCACTCCCCTACCCTTCGTCCTGGTCAACATGGCGATGACGGCGGACGGGAAGATCGCCACCGCCAATCGGCTCGTCTCCTCCTTCGGAAGCCGGCGCGACCAGGAGCACCTTCTCGAACTGCGCGCCACTGCCGACGCCGTGATGGCCGGCGCGCGCACCGTGGATTCCAACCCGGTCACCCTGGGACCCGGCCCCGCCAAATACCGCCGCCTGCGCTTGCGGCGCGGCCTGGCGGAATTCAACCTGCGCATCGTCGCCAGCCGCTCCGGCAGCGTCAACCCCAACGCCACAATCTTCCAGCGCGGCTCCTCGCCGATCATCATCCTGACCACTCGCCGCACGACCAAGGCCCGCCTGAAGCAACTCCGCGCCGTCGCCACCGAAGTCAAGCTTTGTGGCGCGAAGGAAATCAATTTCCCCCTCGCGCTGCGCTGGCTGGGCCACCAGTGGCACGTCAAACGCCTCCTCTGCGAAGGTGGCGGCGAGCTCAACGACGCCCTCTTTCGCGCCAGCCTCGTGAACGAACTGCACCTGACCGTTTGCCCGAACATCTTTGGCGGTCGGGCCGCGCCTACGATTGCCGACGGCTTAGGCGCCGACAGCCTGGCCCGCGCGGCCCGACTGGAACTCCAGTCCGCCCGGCGGCATGGCGACGAAATGTTCCTCGTGTATCGGGTCCACAAGTGAAGCGGCGGCATTTCAACATTGCGCCTGCCGGAGCATTTGCGCAAGCTACGCTGCGTGAGAAGCCAACGGCCTTCGGCAGAGCCTCGGTTTGGGCTCAGCCTGCGGTGCAACGGTGAGCACCAGTCTGGCTAGGGCTGAGTCAGGACGCCATGAACATTCATCATCTGGAGCTCTTCTACTACGTGGCCCGCCACGGCGGCATCACCGAGGCGGTGCGGAACATTCCCTATGGCATTCAACAACCGGCCGTCAGCGGGCAGGTCGCGCAGTTGGAGGAATACCTGGGGGTAACGCTGTTTCAGCGGCGGCCCTTCGCGCTGACGCCCCCCGGCGAAAAGCTCTACCAGTTTATCCAGCCTTTCTTCGCCAACCTTAACCTCATTGCCAGCGAATTGCAGGGCGGCAAAGCGCGGCAAATCCGCATCGGCGCGTCCACCATGGTGCTCCGTGACCATTTGCCGGATGTATTCCAAAGCGTGCGGAAGCGGTTTCCCAACCTGAAAATCTCGCTGCGCGAGGGCTACCCGCAGGACTTCGAGGGCCTGCTGCTAAAGGAGGAGCTGGATTTGGCGGTGACGGCAATTGAGAAAAAGCCGGCCTCCGGACTGCGCTCCGTGGCCCTGGCCGAATTGCCGCTGGTTTTGCTGGTACACAAAAGCAGCCCGGTCACCGCCGCCGACCAGCTTTGGCAGCGGGATAAAATCGAGGAGCCGCTCATCTGCCTTCCCGCCGCCGAGGCCGTCTGCAAGAACTTCCAGCAGGGTCTGAGCCGGCTGGGCGTGGACTGGTTTCCGAACATTGAAGTCAGCTCGCTGGATTTGATCGAGACCTACGTAGCCAACGGGTTCGGCATCGGCCTTTCGGTGCAAGTGCCCAAAGCAAAGCTTTCGCCCAACGCGCGGGCAGTGCCGCTGCCGGACTTCGCCCCCGTCATCCTCGGCGTGATGTGGCGCGGCAAGACCTCCGCGCTGTTGCAGGCCTTCCTGGACGAAATGCAACTGCGCGCCAAGCGCCTCTCACCGGGCGCTGCTTGACACCACCACCGGAACGCCAGATTCATCCGGCAGCCCCAGTGCTACTCGCCCGTCTGCCGGATAAATCCGGCGTTCCAGTTGGCCCAGTGCCACGCGCCCGTCTGCCGGATAAATCCGGCGTTCCAGTTGGCCCAGTGCTACTCGCCCGCCTGCCGGATAAATCCGGCGTTCCAGTTGGCTCGGTTATCCGCTTTGGTGGTGGTGCCGAGCAGCGCCCCCTCTCAACCCTCACCGCTAAAGACCGCTAAAGAGGCTTGAAAAGCGGTGGCCGACTGGCAGAGTGTGGCAACCTATGCCTCTCATAAAGCTGAGCCGGATCAATAAAGGCGGCGAGATCGTTATCAACAGCGATCATATCCTCCTCCTCGAGGTTGAATCCAAAGTCACGACTATTCATATGACGGGCAATTTGCTCTTCTCCGTCGAGGACACACTCGATTCCATCCCGATCAAGATCGAAGCGATCGAGACCGCTCGCATCAAGAATGCCATTCAGCAAAGCGGGTTGATCGGCCAATAGAAGACGGGCCGCGCAGTGGCGAGGTCTGGCCCGCGCCTCGCGGATCCTTTTCCCATGCCGCCTCTCTCTCGGCACGCCGCAAGCCATTGATGTTTGTATGCATTACAAAGTGGGAGGCGGGCGGCTCATGACTTGTCCGAACGCTCTACAATCTCCAGCCCGCCTCGCTCGTTCGAGCGAAAGGTTAGCAGGATCATATCCAAGGCTGCCCGACCTGCCACAGCGTTTTTGGTATCGGCGTTCAAGACGAATTCCATTACCCCCGCCTTGAAAGGCACCCAGAGAATGCGGATCAGCCGGCTGCCCGCTTTCGGCAGCTCCTGCCTTAGCTGAAACCCCGCCCCCCCCCGGTCCGCCACGCTAGCCGTAAACTCTTCCAGACTGCTCGCACCGGCATATTGGCTGGTGATCCGTTCCTGCAGCGCTTCCCTTGTCCCAGGGTTGACCGGAGTTGGCGCTACGAACCGAAGGGACACAAAGTAACTCATGTCCCCGCTCGTCAGCGCAATCCCCCCCTCGGGCGCGGCCTCCGTCCGCAACCCCGCCGGCACCACAAACACAAACTTGTTGGTCCCGCTGCTCAGGAGCTGGCGGATCACCTGTTCATGCCCCACAAGCTCCCCGGAGCACAGTCTGGCAGCAAGCCTCGGCGGCTGGTTGCTGCCGGCAAAGAAGCCCTCAATGGTTTGGCCCCAAACGTCCGCCGCAAAGAGGGTAGCCGCGGCGAGAAGCCCGCCAAGTGGAAATCGCCATATCGATCTATGGTGTGACATTGTAGGTGATCGTGTTGGCAGGGGGAGTCGCCCAGTTCAAGCGGACAAGGACCATCGCACAAGGTATGCCGGGAGGCTGCTTGGCCGGGTCTTGAAAGTTCAGGTCGTAACTGAATTGGCGCGTGGGCGGGTCGTAATAGGTGCCCGGATTCACAAACACATGGGTGGCGCTTTTGCTGTTAAAAAGGTTCATAATGGCGGTATTAAGCGTCAGGGTCCTGGTGCTCGGTGAATTCCAGTCCTCCAGCAGCCGCGGCAAATTATGCACCCCGCCGCTGAAGGTGGTAGAGGTGGAGCCGGTGGAAGGCACAATCCCAGTCAGGATCGCCGCATTCACCGTCGTATTTGTAGCCGAACGTGTCGTGTAGCTGTTGGCGCTCTTGCTGTCCTGCCAGGCCGGGGACAGAATCGTCAGCGCATCACTCATAAAGGCGCACGGCACTGAGCTGGTGGTATTGGTGGTGCCCAGATAGGCGGAGTTGGTGCAGTTATAGTGCCCCAAAACGTAAAGGGGATTAGGCGTCGCAACACTCCAGCCCAGGCCGCCGTTCGCGGGGGGGGCGGCACCGTTCGTGAGCCGCACACCGGCTAGTTGTGAGGATGTTGTCGTTCGATTATCCGCCACGTAGAGAATGGTTGGGTAACTGCCGGACCCAGTCGGGAATTTGGACAGAATGGTGGCGTTGGTCTTTATCCAGGCGGCATATTTCCCGACGTCGATTTGCGTCGTCTGGACCGCCTTGTTCTCGCGTTGATCGGTGAAGGTATTCGTCGTGATGAGGAACGGAAAGTTGGTGGCCAGGGCGGAGGGGATATTGGTCGAAGTCAGCAACAGCGGGGCGGGATCGGCGCCGGGCACATGGTAGTTGAGGCTGGCTTGAATCTGCATCGTGACCACAGCGTTGCTGATCAGGAGCACCGTTTGGGCCTGGTTGAAAAACCGGCTCTCCCCCTTTGTCGAGGTCGGGCCCTCCCCTGCCGGCGGCAGTTCAAGCGCATCATGGACGTTTGTGCTGCCGATCGACAAGGCGAGGCTGGGCACGTTGGTGCGGGAGGTTGGGCTACCCTTGAAAGTGCCCTTGTCCGACCAGCTTGGTCCCTGACCATTCCAAGCCGGCGAGGAGATTGTGCCGGTCGAAGTCACAGTGCCGTTGAAGGTGAGCGACGCGCCGGTGCCAGTGTAAATCGAGCCGTTGGCGTGGACCCGCCCGTTCACAGTCATGGCGGCGCAGGTGCTGAACTCCAGCAGGCCGTTGTAGAAGATCGCGTACTGGGTGAGCGGGACCAGGGCCAGCAGCACGTCCTCCTGACATGTGCCCGTCACCACCCCTCCGCTCGCTAGTCGGGCATTGGAGATCACCCGGTAAATGGGCGCGCGGGCAGTGTACAAGCCAGGATATTGCGACGGCAATGGACCGGTGTAGTTGTTCGTGACCATCCCCACGTAGGTCTGGTTTGCGTGGCCGTTGCCATCGGAGAAGGCGAAGGTGTTCCAGAAAGTATCTTCATTGGGGATGCCCGCCTGGTAAAGAGCGAGGTTCCCGGAAACCGCCCCCAGCCCATAAATCTGAAAGTCATATCCAAGCCTAGCCACTGCCTTTTCCACTGCCGCCTCCGCCGCGTTCCCAGTGACGTTGTACTCGTTGCTGCGGTTGTTCAGCTTGGCGTTGGTGAGGGTTCGTCCCAAAGTTGCCGCCAGCACCAGCGACGCAATCGCGGTAAACGACAGGACCATCAGCAGCGCGTAGCCCGCGCGCGGCTTGCGGGTAGAAGTTCGATGTCTCATCTGGTGTCTCCTCGGCGCCACTCACGGCCCGTCCGGCGTGTGCGGTGTCAACCGCATCTCCATCTTGTAATAATCATACAGGCAACCCGGTCCGATCTTCGTGATCGGGTATTGATACTGGCAGAACTGCATCACCACATTGATCACGTTCTTATGGGTCAGGTCGGTCATATTGTCGCCGCGGTAGTTCTGCGCCTGGAAATACATCGTATTGGTCAGTGACTGCGCCACGCAGGTTCTGTTCGTGGAGCCGCTGTGGCCGCGGTACAACATGAGCTTGTTGGTGTCGAAATAATACAGATGGTACTGGTTGGTATCGGTCGTCATGCAGAGTTTGAGCGCGTTGCCGCGTTGATTGGTGCCCGGCGGGATCCCGGTGAACGAAGTGAGATTGCCATTGCCAATGTCCCACACCTTGGCGGACCGGACATCGTTCGCGAGGTCGTTGAAGCCCAGTCGAGCCATTTCGGTAGCGCCAATCTTGCTGTTCACCCACTGGTCCTGGCGCATCCCAAACATCTGGCAGTAAACCGATCCAACCACCATTAAGCTGAACAGGCCCGACACCACCATCACCTCATGCAGTGTGAATGCTGCGCGTCGCCGAGCATCCTCGGTTGCGGCAGGTTTCGGTCTCTTTTCACGCGTTATCATAGGCTGCTCGTATCTCTGTTATCCGGTCCGAAGTAGCTAGCGTTACGATTGGTGAACAGTCGCGTGCCCGAGCGCGTAAAGAACGGCCAAACCGTGTCCACAGATACCATCTGTACCTGTACATTGGTAAACCCGGTCAAATTAAGCGTCTTTACGGTCACGAAGTTAGTCACGACGACGACGTTCGTTCCCGAAATCGGCACATCGAGGACGCTGGTCGTGTAGCCCGTTCCCACCTTCGTCGTCAGATTGTAGGTCCACCCGGACAGACTCAGGTTCGTCAGTTCGTTCTTGCCTATCGAGTAATCCCACACTCCCGAACGTGCCTGCTCAATTTGCTGGATGCCGATAGCCTGGGCTGCCAACGAGTAACCCGCCCATTCCGCACTTCGGCTCGCCTGGACGTAAGTTGTCAGAATCCCGCTGAAAAGCAGGGTGATGATTGCCAGCGCAATCATCACCTCGACCAGCGTGAAACCTCGAACTCCTTCAGCACTCGTCCCGGTTCTGGACAAAACTGGCCGAAGACCAGACACCGCCAGCCCTCCGCAAGGACGAAGTCTGCTTAACCCTTCATCTGGCGAACCTGGAGTTGCCCCGTCCGCTTTATTTTGTGCCGTCTTCATCGGAATCTATAATCGTCGGTTTCGTCCGGGAGCGCTGCGATATCGCCTCGCCCTGCGAATTGGATGTAATAGCACACTGCAAGCCATCCTCTCTTTTGAGAATATGCCCGACACGATTGATTTGAGCCCGACGGACGGCGTGGTTGTCGGTATCCCTCCCATTGAGCTCAGTTCAATATGGGCCTGCCAGCCCCCGCCGGGTGAGGGCACCCGGCCTACACCCAGGGCTGCTCAAAGAGCTCGTGCAAAAACAACTTCCAGACCTTAGGCGTAATCCTAACATTATGGCCCGCGAGCACCCTGAGAGCGTGAAGCGTTTGAGCGTAGAGCGTGGTGACCTCGAACGCGCTGCGACGCTCCACGCTCTTACGCTC
>CAIWJG010000586.1 GCA_903912925.1 uncultured Verrucomicrobia subdivision 3 bacterium
GCCAGCGCTTGGGCCACCGCGGCCAGCAGTTCGTGCAAGAACGCTTCGCCGTCCAACGCATGGTGGACGAGCTTTACCACCTTTACCTGCGGTTGGGAGGCTTGCCGGCGTGAGTTTCCCTTTGAATGTCTATCTGCTGGCCGCTCTGGGTGCGTGCGTTACGGTGTTGGCCGCCTTGCCGCTTTGGCGCAAATGGTGTGTTCGCACCGGGTTGGTGGACGACCCCGGCCAGCGCAAGATTCACGACCATCCAATCCCTTTGGCTGGCGGTTTAGCCGTAATGACTGGTCTGTTGGTTCCAGCGCTGTTGGCCTGCCTGATCCTCTGGTGGCAGAAGGCCGGGGGCAACGCGGGAGCGGCTCCGGTCGTGTCTGGCTCGCCCCAGGACGTCGGTCGTTTGGGGCTGCTGGATCCAAACTCGGCGTTTCTACTTCAATATGGCCTGGGCCGGCGCGCGATGGAATTGGCCGGCATCTTCCTTGGCGCGTTCGGCATCCTGCTGGTCGGCGTGCTGGACGATAAGCACGAGTTGCGTCCCCGCACGAAGTTCGCCGGCCAGTTCCTCATCGCCTGGCTGGTTGCCGCCAGCGGCGTGCGCGTCACGCTCTTCGTTCCGAGCCTCATTTTCAGCTACGCCATCACGATCTTGTGGATCCTCACCGTCATTAACGCCTTCAACTTCCTGGACAACATGAACGGCCTCTGCGCTGGCCTCGGGGCGATTGGGTCGCTGCACTTTGCCTTCATTGCCGCGGCGGACGACCAATACCTGGTGGCGCTCATCGCTTTCCTGACCTTTGGCGCATTGCTTGGCTTTCTGCCCTATAATTTCCCCCGTGCCCGCGCCTTTCTCGGCGATGCCGGCAGCCACCTTGTGGGCTACCTGTTGGCTGTGCTGGCGATCCTCCCGCACTTCTATACGGTGCGCCACCCGCGCCGATGGGCAGTCGTGATTCCGCTGTTGATCCTCGCCGTCCCGCTGCTGGATATGGTTTGGGTGGTGGTCCTCCGTTGGCGCATCGGCCAGCCGTTCTACCAGGGCGATACCAACCATATCTCGCACCGCCTGGTCCGCCGTGGCCTTAGCCGGTGGCAGGCCGTGGTGGTCATCTGGGTGGCGGCGGAGGCGCTGGCCCTGCTGGCCTACTTATGCTAAGAATACCGCCGGGAGCCAATGCGCAAAGCCCGAAACCCGAAACCCGAAGGCCGAAAGAAGGCCGAAATCCGAATGCCGAAGCAAAAAGCCCTTTCACGAGTTTTGCAGCCTGACATACATCCAGCGTGTTAGTCGGCAAGCCTACACCGCTGAGCAGGCCACGCTGTGGTACCGAGCTTTGACCGCCTCGGTTTTCGGATTTCGGCCTTCGGATCTCTCCCGCTCACCCTTCCGTCTTGCTGCTTTCGGCAATCGCCTCCGAAAATATCCCCAGCACTTCCGCGCGCGGCAGTGCCCCAACCAGCCGGTTCTCCCGCAGCGTATTCACCACCGGGATGTTGCGCTGCTCGCTCGCCAGCACCACCGGCAGCACCTCCACCAACCTTTGATTAGGCGTCACGCACGGCGGCGGCGGACGCATGAAGTCATAGGCGATCACCCCGCGGAATTCCTCCCCCGTCCCCAAGTATTCCTTCAAGTCCTGCAAAGCCGCCAGCCCCACCAACTGGTTCTTCCCATCCACCACCGGCAGGAAATTATTCGCGCCGGTCAGGAACCGGTCGGCGATCTCCCGGAGCGTCGCCGTCTCGCGCACCGGCGGAACCGGCGCCCGCATCAGGTCCCCGACCGTCCGCTCTGTCGCGGCTTCTGAAGCCGTGGCCTCTTGTGGCACGATCAGCCCTTTGCGTCGCAGCGGCTCGGTGTAAATGGACGCCGGATGCAGCCGCCGCGCCACCAGCATGGACACCACGCTGGCCAGCATGAGCGGCGGCATGAGCGAGTAATCCAGCGAGATCTCAAAGACCATGATCATCGCCAGCAACGGCGAGCGCGTCGTCGCCGACAGCACGCTCCCCATGCCCACCACGGCGAAAGCGGCCACCGGCAGATCCTCTCCCGCCCCCAATTGTTGCAGCGACAGGGCAAATGTTGCCCCCAATCCCGCCCCCAGGAACAGCGTCGGGGTGAACACCCCGCCCACAGCGCCCGAGCCGACCGTTGCGAGCGTCGCCGCCAGTTTTGCCACCACCAGCCCTGCCAGCAACAGCAGCCCGGCCGCGGCCGCGTCACGCCAATGCGTCCGGGACATCTCCCGCGGATAGACCTCCAGCAACAGCCTGCGATTCAGCCGCACGACTTCTATGCCTTCGGGCTTGTGCTCCAGCAACCGCCGCGTCCTCGCCAACAACGTTACGTTCGTAAATCGCTGCGCCTCGTAGAGCAGACCACTCTGGACGATTCGATTCAGGTCGTGCGCCAGCGCCCGCTGCAACTGAACCGCCGCTCCTCCGGTGTAATTGGTCAACAGGTCTCGCGTCCCCTGCGCGAGCTGCGTCGCCAGGTAGTGCGAGACCGCGTCCTCCGGGGCGGGCTGTTTCAACTTATTGGCGAAGGACTGCAGGTCCGCGATGTCCCCCGCCGAGAACGCCGGTGCGCCATATTCGCCGTGCAGAATGCGGTTGGTGACCACGTAGCCGTTGCCCCACACCCCAGGATACCAAACGGCGATCACCCCCACCGCCAGTCCCCCTAGCGCCAGCCGGACATAGATCGGCGCTGACACTTTCTTGAAGGCTGCCTCGGCTTGGTTCAGCAGCTTCATAAACGCCGCTCCCATGCCGCCGCTCAATACGCCCAGGCACAGAAACCACGGCAACTGCGTCAGGCTCGTGAATTCAAACGGCGGCACCGTGTACCATGGCTTGATCCCAAAGAAGCTGCGCGACACCATCGTCGCCACCACTGACGCGAACACCAGCGGCGCAAAGCGGCTCATCGAGAAATTGCCCAACACGATCAAGGCCGCAAACACCGCCCCGGAAATCGGCGCATTGTAAGCCGCCGCAATCCCCGACGCCGCCCCGCACCCCACCAGCAGCCGCAACCGGTAAGGCTGCCACTTCGCGAGCTGGCCCCATTTAGACGCCAGCGTCGCCGCCAACTGCACGATGCCTCCCTCCCGCCCGATCGAGCCCCCCGACCCGATAGTCACCAACGACGACAGAAACTTCACCACGCCGCTGCGAAACGGCAGGCGCCCGTCCCCGGCCACGATTACCTCCAGCAGGTTGCTCGAACGCAGCGGCCCCGACATTCGCAGGCCCCAATACAGGACCAGCCCCGCGCACAGGCCGCCCAGGGTCGGCGTCAGCACCCGTTGCCAGGGGACCATTTTCTCCGCCACCTCCACCACCTCGCCCGGCTGCCGCAGAAAGAGCAGGCTGACCGACTCCGTCGCGTAGTAGAAGCAGATGTTCACCAGCCCGCCGATCACCCCCACGCCCCCAGCCAGCAAAAGGTGCAACGCCTCCTCGCTGAAGCGCAGCCGCTCCCGAACCTGCAGTGCTCGCTGCCAATGCCGCTGGAAGAACTCGTGAAAGCGTCCGATGCCCCTGTTATTCGTCAATAACGCCACAGCAGAACCTTACATCCGAAACCCGAAACCCGAAACCCGAAACAAATCCGAAATCCGAATCCCGAAGTCCGCAACTAAACCAGAACAGCCAAGCCCCGATGAGCCAAACCGCACTAGCTAGCCTGGACAATTCACACTCCGATGGAAACGCCAACACTGCGCCGCGTGAGGGCACGCGGCCTACAA
>CAIWJG010000587.1 GCA_903912925.1 uncultured Verrucomicrobia subdivision 3 bacterium
CGCTTGACCACCCAGGCGAGGCCCAGCAGGCCGAAGCTCATCGCCGCCCACTCGGAAGGTTCGGGCACCGCCGACAGCTCCAGGTGCAGGCCCCAGCTATTCACCGTCATCACATCCATGCTATTCAGGTCCGCCACGAACAGCCGCCAGTCTCCGTTCGGATTCAGCCCCAGGAAGGAATTAAACCCGGCGCCATCCGGCTGCCATGTGCCTGTCAACACCCCGCTCCCGTTGCCCAGGTAAGTGTGTAACCCCGGCGTTCCGTCAGCACTGAACGTCACCTGGAACCCCTCGCCGGCGTTGCCAGACGGAGGGGCTTCCGACACGCCCACGCGGTTGAGCAGCACAGTGAACCCGCTGCCATACTGCACGTAGGCATACAGGTCCCCATTCCACCCGCCCGTGAGGTCCAGGGTCACCGCCAGCCCGCTGATGGTTCCATTGAGCCCGCTCAACGTCCGGCTGTCCGCCCACCCGTTGACATTGTTGTCCGGCACCGCGGTCCCGTTGAGAAATCCCCCGCTCCAGTTGTAGTCAATTACGGCCGCGTGTATTGAGCCAGCCAGCAGCAGGCTGGCCGCGATTCCAAGCTTCGTTTTCATCCGCATCCTCATTCTCATTGGCTCCTCGATTCAGGGTCTCAGGTTCAGGGCAGATACCGGGTGCGCCAGAAGTTGTTCGTGGCCGCAGCCGGCTGGTTGGTGAAGATCAACTGGCCGACGCCGTCCGTCAGGTTGGTCACCTGGGGTATCCATTGGATCGGGTAAGCCAGGTTGTCGGTCCGGTCCAGCGCATAGCGGTAGCCGGGCATTCCCATATAGGTCAGCCTCACCTGGCCGCCGCCGATCTGCGTGAGGCTCACCAGGTTGAAGCCTTGGCCGCCGCCGGCGACGGTCACAGTGATCAGCCCGACGGCGGTGTCGCCGCCGGTGTCCGCAATGACGTAACTGAACGTGTCCCCGCCCGAGAAACCGATGGCTGGCGTGTATTGGATGTCCTCAGCCCCGAGCACCACCGTGCCGCCGTTGGCGCTGAAGGCGCTGGCGGCGGCTACGCGCAAGGTTTCGCCGTTGGGATCGCTCGAGCGCAGCAGCAGCTTGACCAGGGGCAGGACGCCAGTCTCACCGGCTTGGACGCCCAGGGTTCTGGGTGCGGCCACGGGCGGGTCGCCGTAGTCGGGCCAGAAGCCGTCGGCGACGGCGTAGGTGGCGGAACTGGCCGTGCCGACGCAGGGCTGGCCGGCGGTGTCGGTGAGGGTATATTTGGCAGAGGCAGCGGCGCCGCCTCCGGCGGGCAGCACGGTGCGTTCGAGAGTCGCGGTGGCAGCGTTCAGCGCCGTCACGCCGCATAACAGGACCGACAGCGCCAGCGGCATCAGCCGATGAGGAAAGCAATCATTGGTCTTCATAGTGATCTTTGGCAGACTTGTTCAGGAAGGGACGTTGAAATCCGAAGGCCGAAACCCGAGGCCGAGCGCGGTTCGGGCTTCGGCCTTCGGGTTTGACCCGCGCGCCATCCCCCTCACCCCGACCCTCTCCCCTTCCGAAGGGGAGAGGGAGAAACTTATAGCCAACCGCACCGCACGATCCGACCAGCCCCGTAGGGGCGACATGTTTATAGCCAAACGCGCCACCAAATCCGTCAAGCCCCGTAGGGGCGGCATGTTTGTGGCCAAGCGCACCGCTTTGAAATCCGAAGGCCGAAACCCGAGGGTCGAAAGAAGGCCGAGGGCCGAAATCCGAATACCGAAACCCAATGCCGAGCGTGATTCGGGCTTCGGCCTTCGACCTTCGGCCTTCGGATTTGACCCGCGACTGGTCGTGGCTATAAACATGGCACTCCTAACGGAGATATTCCCCTCCCCACCCCCGAACGCCGCGTGAGGGCACGCGGCCTACAGGAGCAGTCTGCTCGTTTGGGCAAAATATCGCGACCGCTGCGCGGGCTGTTCTTTGTTCTATTCGCACACGCTGATCATTCCATTTGCTACCGCTCACCCGTTCAAAAGGGTTAAAGGGTAAAAGAGCAGAAACTAAAGCCCCCTCACACACCGGAACCCAATACCGCTGCTGGCGTTCGACGGCGTGTTGTTGAGGTTGCGAGCGGCACACCGCGCGAAGTTCGCGTAGCCGTCCCAACCGCCGCCGCGCAGAACACGGTAGCTCAAAGGTCCGGCAGGTCCGGTTGGATTGTTCGTCGTGGGTTGGCCATATGGTGTCCCATACCAATCCCAACACCACTCGAACACATTTCCAGCCATGTCGTTAAGACCATACCCGTTCGCCGCAAAGGAGCCGACTGGACTCGTCGCCGGGGACGTTCCTCCAACGCTCCCAATGGCGTTGTAACCATTCGGCCCCAAATCATAGCTGAAACTGCCGGTATTTCCGTAGTAGTTGGCCAGGTTTTGATTGATCACGTTGCCCCACGGAAACCGTTGTCCGCTCAACCCGCCCCGCGCCGCCTTCTCCCACTCCGCTTCCGTCGGCAGCCGATACCCGGCGACTGTCCAGTTCGCATAAACCGTCACCTCGCCATTCGTATAGATCGCCGTCAGCCCCGCATCCGTGTAATACACCGGCGTCCGCCCCGCCTGCTGCGACCGCGCATTGCACCACTTCACACAGTCATACCAATCCACCGTCTGCACCGGATGATTTGCCGCCTTGCCTGCACCGGCATTGACAAAGCCATAGCCGTGGTTCGTCGCCCAATAATAGACCGATTGCCACTGACTCAAGGTCACCAGATTCACATCCATGCAGAATGCCGACACATTGACGGTGACGGTGGCGGCGTCAGTGATGTCGGTATCCGCCGCCATGGCATTTCCCATCGTGAACGACCCGGCTGGAATGAGCGCCATGCCGGGCGGAGCCGCTGCGGTGGTGGCAGCGGGAAGGTTGGTCAGCCCCGCCCCGTCGCCCGTGAACGTGCCGGAGAGTGTGCCGGAGAGCGTGAGCCCGCTGGCATTGTTCGTCACCACCGCCGTCGGCAGCCGCCCCAGCGCCACGGTCCCAGCCGCCAGTTGCGAGGCATTGAGATTGGTGATGGCGCTGCCGTTGAGCACCGGCGGATTGGTGACGATCAGGGTGTTGACGAAGTTGGTCGCGGTGACGGAGAGGTTGCTCACGGTGGTCAAGCCGCCGAAGGTGACGCCGCTCTGGTTGTTGGTGAGAGGCACCGCCAGCAGGGCCGAGAACGGGAGACCGGTCAGACCCGCCCCGTTGCCCGCGAACGTGCCGCCGAGCGTGAGGCCGGTCGCGGTATTCATTACCACCGCGCCGGGCAGTTGCCCCAGCCCGAGCGTGCCGGTGATGTTGGCGGCGGCAACGGCATCCGCGCTGGCCGCCGTGGTGGCCTTGAGCGCGTAGGCCACGCTGGTGATGCGCCGGTCGGGCGTCAGCAATTGCGAGCCGTTCACGCCGTCATTGAACCAGACGCGCAGATAGACCGCGCCGGTGCTGAACGCGCCGGCGGGGATGGTCTGCGTCATATTGGCCACGGTGGTATCGCCCAGGTTGACGGAGAAGACGCCGCGGGCGACGGCCAGGGAGACGGCGGCGGTCGGCTGGCTGCCGCCGCTGCTGGTGCCGTCGTTGCTCCAGTAGGTGGTGTCGCCCGCCGCATTAACAAGGGCGAACTTGAACAGGCCGGCACCGGTGTAGTTGGTGCCAACGACGGTGACCTTGCCTTGATGGGTGATGATGCCGGGCACTTGCGCCGCGGCGGACAATGCTGCCAGAGAGACAGCGAGAATAAGGACGTTCATTCCAAACTTCATAATCTTTAGCTGCTCAGGCAGCACCATCATGGTGTCGCCTTTGATGGAG
>CAIWJG010000588.1 GCA_903912925.1 uncultured Verrucomicrobia subdivision 3 bacterium
CAAGATTGATCCTTGGCTTCGTCCAAAGGGCTGATAATGGCGGAGCTTCCCACGATTCCGTGTTTTCCAGCCGAGAGGATTTCCAGTCCTCGCCGATAGCACTGGCGATAGACCTGTTCGATGTCCTCAAGGTTAGTCAATCCTGTGAACATTGAGATTAGCCCTGTAATCACAGGGTGTTCTAAGCGTATGTCGGCTTCAGAGATATGTGAAGCCGCCTGAAGCCCCCTGGTGGTCGTTGCCGGTGGGGAGCGCCTCGCTTTGGATGTCGTAGTCTGGCGGCGCAACCTCTGGCGAAGTGTTCGCCGCAGGCACTGACAGCCTGGCCTGCGGCAATACGATTGGCGACCTTGATTGCGGGAATCCGGTTTGAAGGCTTTACCACAAGCCCTGCATTCGCGCGTGTTTGCCATGCCAGGTCCTCAGGTTGCCTGAGAGCGCCTGATGTTCGCAAGCACAGGGAAGAAGAGCCAAAAGGAAGAAGCAAGAAGAGCTTTCAGGAGAAGATCCGGAAGAAAACACCAGCGAAGAAGAACGGAATATCAAGCCGGCGGTTTTCCGGTAATATCATTCCGCCGCTGACAGGGGTAACACTCATTGCATTGTAATGGTTCATTTTTCGTGTGATTCGTGTGTTTCGTGATTTGAAACGCCGTTCTTAGGCTGAACCGTTGGCTTGTCACGCACGTCCATTTGTCGCCATACTTGCGGCATGCACTCCCGCGAGTTGACCCAAGTGCTGCTGACCCTGATGCTGTGCGCTGGCTGCCAGCGGCTGCCGTCGCCACCGCCTCCGGCGCCGCACGCCGCGAAAGCGCCCGAGCGGCTTTTGTTTGTCGGCAACAGCTTTACTTACTACAACGGCGGACTGGAGAACCACGTCAAACAACTGGCGGAGTCCGCCACCCCGCCCCGGCGCCTCACCGCCGACCGCGCCACGCAAGGCGGTGCGACCTTGAAGATTCTCTACGGGCTGAACCGGGTACATGACAAAATGCGCGCGGGCAGGTATGACCTGGTCATCCTGCAAGAAGACATCCCGGAACTGACCGAGCATAGCGTCACGCCGTTCTTTGAACAGGCCCGCCTCTTCGACCGAGAAATCAGGGAACTCGGCAGCAAGACGGTGCTGTTCATGGCCTGGCCCTACGAGCGTTTGAAGTGGGTAACGCAGGAGCAGATCGCACAGGCGCATCGGGCCATCTGCCAGGAACTGGGCGTGCCCGTGGCGCCGGTGGGCCTTGCGTTTGAGCGCGCGCTGAAGGAGTGGCCGAAGCTGGCCATGTTGGGCCGCGACCAAGAGCACGAGAGCATCCACGGCACTTACCTGGCGGCCAACGTGTTCTATGCGACCATTTTTGCGCAGAGCCCCCAGGGGCTGCCCTATCGCCCGGCGGGTGTATCAGCGGAAGAGGCCAGCTTCCTCCAGGCCGTAGCCTGGGCGACGGTGCAGGATTGGCAACGGCAGCAGTAAGCCTCCAGAACTCCTGACATAGGCACGAAATCCCGTTGCGTAGTTTTCCGCAGTTTTGACCCCGAGAATGCGTTTCGCGTGCGGGGATTCTGCCAGTGCGACGCTTTGCACACGCAAAGACTTGTGACACACTCCCGCCGAAA
>CAIWJG010000589.1 GCA_903912925.1 uncultured Verrucomicrobia subdivision 3 bacterium
GTGCCTAGCCCGTCGCTGGGAATGTCCCAGCGCCACAAAGGGTAGTAGCACAGCGGACACTTCTCCCTCTCCTTCGGGGAGAGGGTAGGGTGAGGGGGAATGGGTGCCCCGAGCTGGAAATGGGCTCACTCAAATTCCACGCCGCCCCAAACCCCGGCAGCGGGTCAGGAATTCTGATACTCGATCGATGCGCTCTTCGTAGCGGGGGCTGCCATGGGACGCCTGATTTCGGTCTTCGGATTTCGGGTTTCCTTCGGGTTTCGGGTTTCGGGTTTGCCAGCCCGATTCGGTCGAAGGCGGCCACGAGTTCATTATACGCAGAGCCTTACTGCCAAGACCGCGGGATAGACGACACCGAGCAACCCCTCACCCCGGCCCTCTCCCCTCCGGAAGGGGAGAGGGAGCAGCCTCGGCAGCTTTGGGTGCAGTGTATGCTGCGAACTCCTCAGTAAGATGCGCTTCCGCCGGGAGAGCCAAAACGAAACGTCCGGGTTACCAATAGGCAATCTCCGCTCAAATCGTTGCCCTCGAACCAATCCAGCGTGTTTGGCCGCCGGGTCATATTGGCCGCGCGGGGCCGGAAACCGGGAGCCTCCGCCAGTGAATAGGACGTTTCCTTGATTCTCACCCCCAATGTGCCGTCGGCCGTGGTCTTGATCACCAACTCGACCGAGCCCGAACGCGGGAACACGTCAAAATGCAGCGTCAAATTGCCCTTGCCGCCGGAAATCTCACGGCCATCCACCGCTACTGACAGGACTTGCTCGGGGCCGAAGATGGAGAGTTCCACTACGGGCACCTTGCGCGGTGAGGTGATCCGCAACCGGGTCGTTCTTGTTCCAGAAACGACCGCATCTTCCAGCTTTTCCACCTGTGGCCCTGGAATATCGACTGCCGGCGCCTCCGCCTTGAAGTAACGCGTCTGCCGAGCGGGAAAGAACTCCTCCAGGGTGCCCTTCTCCTTGCCCTTGAAGAATTGAGCGGTCCAGGAGTCAATGGACTTGTCCCCGCTCACCCAGCACGCTTTGTGGCTGTCGAGGTCCAGGGCATAACAAACACCATTCTCTCGTGGCTGCGCCGGGCTGAATCCGTTGGTGCCCCAGGCGATGCCCACGAAAAGCAACCCGAGCGATGCGCTGATCGCAGGAAACCACCAACCGGCCCGGGACAAGCCAAACGCCAATTGCGGCAGGACGGTGGCCCCAAATGCAATGGCAATCACCACGCACAGCGGCGCGATGAAGACGCTGCCCATATAGAGCAGGGCTTGGGTTGACGGTCCGATACATAAAAGCACCGGCAAGGCGAAGAGGGACATGACGGCGGCGCGCGACACCGATTCGGATTTCGTGCCCGACGACAGGAAGGCAACGACCAGCCCCAGGCTGATGAATATCAAGGGCCACGCGGCCAGGTAGCTTCCCACCGGCGCCCACCACTGCAAACCTCCAACGGCGGCCGCCAACCAGACCAGGGCTCCGGCCCAAAGCGATGCCAACCCGAAGCGCCGGGAGAGCGGCAGGAAGACGGCGGCTGCGGTTGCCAGCCCCACAAAGGCAAACCCGGCAACATAAAGGCTCTCCCGGTAAATGATGTAAACGCCGTGTAGCCGGTATGCCAGCCAGACCAGGCTGCCGTTAACCAGCCCCGCTGCCAGCGCCGCCCCGAGCAACCCCAGGGTTCCAGCAGCCATCTCCCTCAGCTTGAGCCGCCGGCGCAGGAAGCCGAGGGCAACCGCGGCGGCAAAAGCAGTTGCGGCAATCCAGGCTATCGGCTGGCTGTAGCGCGCGGGGTAGCAGAGCAGCCACGAACCGAACACGTTGCCATAAACGGCGTCGGAGTCTGCCTGCCGGGCCTTCTTGAGTTCAGCGGAGGGCATATTGCCGAAATGGCGTGCCAGGCCCAGGGCGTAGCAGCCGTGGTGCTGGACGCTCGCCGGGCTCAGGTTGCCGGGTTTGTCGTTGGCCGAATGGTAATAACAAAGCCCCCCTACGAAGGATACGTTATATCCCGGAAATCCTTCATTCTTGATCGCCCCGTAATCCGTTGCATTTGGCGTACGATGATGCACCTCGTACATCAGAGAATTGGCCCGCGGGTTCACCCCGGCCTTGCCTAACTGCTGGATCAACCAATAGTTGCCGGGGCTGGTCTCAAACATGTAGCTGGGCCCATGATACCCGCGTCCTTCCAGCCCCAGCACGACGCCCACGTTTTGCGCCCAGGGATGCCGCGTGAAGGCCCGAATGCCCTTCATGCCGCGCTCTTCGTCGCCGGTGAACGCGAAGACGACGTCGTTCGGCAAGCGCGGACCGGCCATGAGCGCCCGGGCCGTCTCCAGCATCGTGATTACCCCCGACCCATCATCTGCCGCCCCGGGCCCCGAATACACGCTGTCGTAGTGGGCGGTCAGGACAAAGGAACCGTTGTTGTTCGTGCCGGGGATTCGTCCCAGGACATTCTCCACATAGCTGAGCGAGTGCCCCGTGATTACCGTCTCCCGTTGGATCTCGACCTCGACCCCGCAATGCTTTAGTTGGGCCACGATGTAATCCCGATCGCGCTCCAGCGCCTCCGAGCCCGCCGGATGCGGCTCCCGTGAGAGGATCTGGGAGTGGGCTAGCGCCCTGGCTGCGGAGAACAGCTCCGGGCTGGCAGTGGCGGGCACGGGACTGGGGGGTTGACCCGCGTAATAGCCCAGTAATGCTATCAGCACCGCCAGGGCAAACGGAATCTGGGCCGTTAACAGAGCACGATTATTTGGTTGATCGGGCATATACCCTAAAAGAGGCTGCCCCGGTGGCTTCCGTTTCGGGAAAACCACCGGGGCGCTTGAAAGCCGCTGTCCGAAGCAACACCAGCTTACGGAGTCTGCTGCCAGCGATAGGTGATGACCAGATTCGCGTTGGACTTTGTGCAACTCAGGATCGTGGAAATTCCCGGGCCGTAGAGGCGATAGTAGGTCTGGGAGCTGGGGGCGGCAAAGGTGATGGTATTGGTCCCGCTTGCGCTCCCGCTCCAGGTCCAGCCGGTGACTGTCTGGTTAAGCACCGTATTCGTGCCGTCGCAGCCGACGCCGGCCACGAGCGTGGGCACGGCGTTGGCAACTGGCGCCGGAGCGGATGACTTAAGGGTGGTGGCAACCGGGGTGGTATAGTTGGAAAGCCCTTTGACCACGGTGGACGACATTAAGTTCCAATTCGTCCAGGAAGAGGGCGTCCAAACCGGCGGCACATTAGAAGGCACCGGATAGTAGGCCGGGATGCCGCCGGCAGCGCCCACCAAGGTGCCCTCGCCGGTGCCATTCGCCGAAGCCAGGACGAGGTTCGCTCCGCCGCCGCCCTGCTGGAAGATGATATGGATCGGATACAATCCGGCCGCAGGGACGTACCAGCTAAACGTGGCGGGGCTCGAACCGTTGTCCTCAAACAAGACTACCCCGGTGTCCGTCGGGCTGTGGCCCGAGTAAATCCCGACGGCATCGTCATGGCCTACCCAGAACATATTGGTGCCAGCCGGCAATTGCAAATAGGCCATAGCCTCGACGGCAAAGCTGTATTGCCAGGCAGTCGGGGCGCACAGCCCGGGGAAGTTAGTCACGGTACCGCTGTATTCAGTGCCGAGCATACCCCAATTGACGGTCGGGGCGATGTTGGTCGAGGACAGGTTCTCCTTGTATTGGCCCGCCAGCACGGCCACCGCCGAGGCCACGCTGTTGTTCAGGCCGCCAGCGCCCATGTTCGCATACGTGTTGTCGCCGGGGCTGTAGCTCACGACCGTCCGCGTGGCAAAGCCGGGCACGCTGAGGGCCGCGTTAAGCGCTTGGGGTAAGTAGGCGTTCCACGACCAGGTGTTGGTATGCAGCACAAGCACATCGTCCTCAAAAATGACGATATTCGTATGCCAGCCTGCCGCCACCGGGCTCGCAAACTTGTAGCTAACCGTGGCCCCGCCGAAATTGGTCGGCATGAGCACGGTCGGTCCGAATCGTTCGCCATATAGATCGTTATTGCTCCACTTATGAACGAAATCAGGGTCAATTGTCAGTTGGCTATTGGGAATTTGAACGCCGTCCAAGTACAGTTTGACCCAACCAGTCGGGTTGCTGCCGGAATTCACGCCCGTGTCCCGATTCAGGAACCCGACACTTATCGTGGGGAAATAATCGCCGGTCTGCCCGGCAGGAGCCGGATCAAGGTCTGTGACAGTAACAGGCATGGTAGCGGTGGTAGGGTCAGGAGCAAGGACTGGCGCAGACACAGAAAAGTTATCCCAGGTTGAGTCCGCTCCCTGAGTATTGCCGCCCGTGATCTGAAGGAGGTCAGCCCCCAATAGGCCCACGGTGCCGCCGGGAGGATTGACCCCGTCGCCGACAGACGAGAGCGTGTTGTCGGTAGTGATGACGGACATCCAGGGGCTGTTCGGCTGCGCCAGATCAAATATCTGCGCCAGGAGAGTGCTTCCGTCGTAAGTGCTGGCCACGATGCGGTAATGGTGGCTGGTTTGCAGCTTGGTGGACCCCTGCGCGACTAAGCCAATGAGGGTCGGAACTGCTCGTTCGATTTTAGCGATCCCTAGCGTCTTCAGGCCGGGGCCCCACCCGGCAAGGTAGGCGGTGGGAAGCTGTATGTCTGGGACTGCGCACCACGCGATCCCAATCTCCATGTCGCTCCAGGTAGTGTTCCACGCAATCAAGTCCGACCCCACAACGATTCGCCCGTAGGTGGAATTATTGGCATTGCCGTAATTCCCGCTGGTTAGGAAACTGCCTCCCCGCGGATAAGCATAGAAGAAGGGATCGCTAGTATAAACCGGGACTTGGATCCGGTAGGCGTAATTCCCGGCGGGTCCAGCCGTGTTTGTCGGGTAGGAGTAGGTGGTAGGCGCGTAATCGGGGCTCCCGTCACTGAGGGAATAGTGCGTCCAGCCGGGGGAGTCGGTTTGGCCATTGAAGTTGAACGACTGGGGGGCCGACTGGGCGGCCGTGCGCGGGGCGCTCGCGCCCAGGAGGATTAGGGTCAGGGCGGCACCCAAACTGGCACTCGCCAGCCAGCGGGAACGGAGGGGTTTAGGGGATAATCGTTGCATAGCAGGTTCTTTGTTCATGGAACATTTCTTGAAGCACAGGCAGTTGTTAATATGGCACTTTTCATATTACCTGCCAAGTAGATTAGCTGGCCGGCAGCAGCGAGTCAATACCCTCTTTCACCCTTTTTCGCTTTTTTCTGTACCACCCCCCCCCCCGAAGCTTAAGATTTCTTATGGGTGCCACCGCGGCAATACGGATATTGGTGGCCAATCCCAAAGCACACCTGTTCGCTCGATCGGCCATATACCCCCAAAGAGGCCGCCCCGGTGGCTTCCGTTTCCAGAAACCACCGGGGCGCCTTACAGCCGTTGATTGATCTCAGGCCAGCTTACGGATTCTGCCACCGATAGGTGATGGCCAGGTTCGCGCCGGACTTTGTGCAACTCAGGATCTTGCTGCTTCCGGGACCACCACTCAGGCGATAGAACGCCGGCGAGCTGCCGGGAGTCACGGTGATGGTATTCGTCCCGCTCAAGCTGGTCACCGTCTGGTTCATAATCGCGCACGCGCCGGAGTTGTCGCCGGGCGCGTTCGAGGTCGCGATGGCCGTGTTGTTTGCTGTAACGGTGAAGGCAACCGGGCTGTAATTCGCTTTGATCGTGCTGGTCGCCGTGCATTTCCAGGCCGATCCCGGATAGAACGCAGCGACGGTGCCGCCAGCGGCGTTCACCAGGTTGGTCGTGCCGTTGGGCTTGGACAAATCCACCTCATAGAGGCAGAGGTAGGCGTCACCATCACCCTCCTCATGGATGATATTGAACGGATACAACCCGTCGGCGGGGACGTAAACATCAAAGTCCGCGTGGGTCACCGACCCGCCACTATTCGCCGCGACCAATAAGAGCGCCGAAGTGTCGCTCACGTCAGTGCCAGAATAGATCGCGACTCCATCATCACTGTCCACATGGAAGCGATGGACGCCATTCGTCAGCCGCAGATAAGCCTGGACCTGGCAGGCAAAGAAATTGGGGTAGGCGGTGGGGTAGCATAGCCCCGGGTAGTTGGTCACAGCGCCCCAGTGCCATGGTACGGGAGGGGTTGCGCCGATGGCGTTACCAATATCCCAAGCCACCAACTGCGTGAGGTTGGTGGCCGACAGAGTCACCGCCCCTGCATTCGTTGCGGGATAGTCCAGCACCATGAAGGCATTGGACAGGTTGTTAGCGAACGAGCTCGAAGTCACGACCGTCCGGCCCTTGAAGCCCCGCACGCTGAGGCTGCCGATCGGCAGGCTGTTGCTGGCATAGAGGCTAAGACTGGGAGCAGCGGCTTGCCACGACCAGGTGGTCGTATGCAGGACATTCGTGCCGCCGATCGCCTGGTCGTCCTCAAATACGACCGTATTCGTATGCCAGCCTGGTGTAGGGATGCTCGTAAGCTTGTAGCTAACCGTGGCCCCGGGGAAATTTGTCGGGTAGGGAGCTTGTGGCCCCACATAAGTACCAATAGTATCCTTATCTTGATTGTACGGCTTATAGACCCAATTCGGGTCTATAGTCAGTTGGTTGCTCGGAATCTGAACGCCATCCACGTAGAGCTTGATCCAGCCGGTCGGGTTGCCGCTGGAATTCACGCCCGTGTCCCGATTCAGGAACCCAATGCTGATCGTGGGGAAATAATCGCCGGACTGCCCGGCAGGGGTTGGAGAGAGGTCAGTGACCGTAGCAGGCATGTTGGCCGGCGTAGTACCGGCAGGGTCAACAAACGGTATCGCGCCCACCGAGAAGTTATCCCACGTTGCATCCGCAGGCTGGGTGGGGAAGTCGCCTGGCGCCAGCATTTGGTGCAGAATAGCCGCGATTAACCCAACGGTACCGCCCCCGCCATTTTGGAAATGGGCCGCGATGCTGGTGTCTTGAGTGATGGCGGATTGCCAGGGGCTGTTCGGCTGGGCCACGTCATATATCGTCGCCACCCAAGTACTTGCGTCGTGGGTGCTGGTCACGATCCGGTATTGATGGTTGGTCAGGAGTACTGTCGTTCCTGGTGTGACCACGCCAATCAAGCCGAATCCACCACCAACGCCATTGACAACCACGCCCATACCTAAGGTCTTCTGACCGGGACCCCAGCCCGCGAAGTAGGCAGAGGGATTCGCCCAACTTGGAATGTTGGCGGACCACGCAATAGCTACCTCCATCTCGTCCGAGACGGTATTCCAGGCGACCAGGTCCGACCCAACCGAGAAACGCCCGCCAGTGGAATCGTTGGCGTTGCCATAGGTCATGCCGGTCAGGAAAGTGCCGCCCAGCGGCAGGAGGTGATAGAGGGGATCATTGGTGTAGCTCGGTACCTGGATTTTGTAGGCGTAATTACCGGCGGGTCCAGCCGTGTTTGTAACAAAGGAGTAGGTGTTGGTCGGGTAGTAAAACCATTCGCTGGGCGGATCCCCGTAATCGAAGGGCTCCCAGCCGGCATTGCTCCGGTTGTTGAAGTTGTACGACTGGGGGGCCGACTGGGCGGCCGCGCGCGGGGCGCTCGCGCCCAGGAAGAGCGCGGCCAGGGCGGCACCCAAACTGGCACTCGCCAGCCAGCGGGAACGGTGGGGTTTAGGAGATAGTTCTTGCATAGCAGGTTCTTAGTTCATCAAGCAGTTATTGAGGCACAGGCAGTTGTTAATGTGGCACTTTTAATGTTGCCTGCCGAGCAGATTAGCTGGCCAGCAGCAGCGAGTCAATACCCTCTTTCACCCGTTTTCGCATTTTTCTGTGCCACCCATCCCAGAAACTTAAGGATTCTAATTGTAAAGCGCGCCAGGGTCTCCCCTTTCGCGACGGAATCCCCTCTCCAAAGAAAACCCCGGCGGAGTCGGAACTCCGCCGGGGGCGTGATGTGCTTGGCTCCGGCTACCCGGCGGGCGGGCGGCCA